>CANGEG010000090.1 GCA_947452725.1 Comamonadaceae bacterium
CAGGCCCTTCACTCAAGGCATTGACGAACTGGTGAATCAAAGGCTCGGCACAGGCACGCAACTGCGCCGGCGAACCCTGCGCAGCCACCTTGCCGTTGGCCAACATGATCACGTGATCAGCGATCGCAAAAGTTTCATCCACATCGTGAGAGACGATCACACTGGTTACGCCTAGGCTGTCGTTCAAGCGACGAATCAATCGAGCAGCGGTGCCCAATGAAATCGGGTCCAAGCCGGCAAATGGCTCGTCGTACATGATCAAATCCGGATCCAGCGCGATGGCACGGGCCAGGGCGACGCGGCGGCTCATGCCGCCAGATATTTCTGAAGGCATCAAATCACGTGCACCGCGCAAGCCTACAGCGTCAAGCTTCATCAACACGATGTCGCGGATCAGCACCTCGGACAAGGGGGTGTGCTCACGCAACGGAAAGGCCACGTTGTCAAATACCGACATGTCAGTGAACAAGGCACCAAATTGAAACAACATGCCCATGCGCCGGCGCGCGGCGTACAACTCAGCTTGGTTCATCTGGGTCACGTCGTGACCGTCAAACAGCACAGCGCCTTGCTGCGCCCGGTACTGTCCGCCAATCAGGCGCAGCACCGTGGTTTTGCCCCCGCCGGAGACACCCATCAAAGCCGTCACCTTGCCCCGGGGCACACTCATAGACAAGCCGTCCAGGATCATGCGCTCGCCATAGCCGAAGCTCAGGTCGCGCAATTGAACAAGGAATTCAGTGGAGGACATATTTGGAAAAAGACAAAAGCCAGCGCAAGCCGGCTTTTGTGATGATAAAGGATTCAAGTTAACGTCTTGAGCAGCGTTAACTCCCCTATTTTACGGTGCGCGGGAAAACCCCTGCACAGCAGGGCCACACTCAACGTGGCAAATCGCTGGATCCCATGAGGAATTCGTCGACCGAACGAGCAGCCTGGCGGCCTTCGCGAATCGCCCAAACCACCAAGGACTGGCCCCGGCGCATGTCGCCTGCAGCAAACACTTTGCTCACATTGGTGGCGTAGCCGCCAGTCAATTCGGTACTCGCCTTGGCGTTACCACGAGCGTCTTTGTCCACGCCAAAAGCTTCGAGCACTGTCGCGACAGGGTTCACAAAGCCCATGGCCAACAACACCAGATCGGCCTTGTGGATTTTTTCTGTACCTGCAATTTCAACCAGTTTGCCGTCTTTGAACTCAACATGTACAGTCTTTAAGCCGGTCACTTTGCCTTTTTCACCAATGAACTCTTTGGTCGAAACCGCAAACTCACGGGTGCAACCCTCTTCATGGGAGGAAGAGGTGCGCAGCTTCATCGGCCAGTAAGGCCAAGTCATCGGACGGTTTTCTTCTTTCGGTGGCTCGGGCATCACTTCAAACTGGGTGACGCTCACAGCGCCGTGGCGGTTGGAGGTACCCACGCAGTCGGAGCCCGTATCGCCGCCACCGATCACGATCACGTTTTTGCCGTCAGCGCGCAATTGGCCTTTGAGCTTGTCCCCTGCGTTGACCTTGTTTTGCTGTGGCAAAAATTCCATGGCGAAATGAATGCCTTCCAGATCGCGGCCCGGTACGGGCAAGTCACGCGACTGCTCGGAGCCGCCAGTCAACAACACGGCGTCGAAATCTTTACTCAGCTGCTCGGCCGAAATGGTCTCTTTGGCCCAGTTGGTGACCTTGGAGTCTTTCGGCCAGCTGCCCACCATCACGCTGGTGCGGATGGTGACGCCTTCGGCTTGGAGTTGCTGGACGCGGCGGTCGATGTGCGACTTCTCCATCTTGAAGTCAGGAATGCCATAACGCAGCAAGCCGCCGACGCGGTCGTTCTTTTCGAACAAGATCACGTCGTGGCCGACGCGGGCCAGTTGCTGGGCTGCGGCCAAGCCGGCGGGGCCGGCGCCGATGACGGCGACTTTTTTGCCGGTCTTGTGCTTGGCAGGACGGGGGGTGACCCACCCCTCAGCCCAAGCGCGATCGATGATGGCGTGCTCGATGGATTTGATGCCCACCGCATCGTCGTTCACGTTGACCACACAAGCAGCCTCGCAAGGTGCGGGGCAGATGCGACCGGTGAACTCGGGGAAGTTGTTGGTGCTGTGCAGCACCTCGATTGCATTCTTCCAGTCGCCCTGGAACACCAGTTCATTGAAGTCCGGAATGATGTTGTTAACCGGGCAGCCGTTGTTGCAAAACGGTGTGCCGCAGTCCATACAGCGCGCCGCTTGCGTTTTGGCTTGTTCCGGGCTCAAGCCGACCACGAACTCTTTGTAATCCTTCAAGCGCTCAGTCACGGGCTTATAGCCCTCTTCGATGCGCTCAAACTCCATGAAGCCTGTGATTTTTCCCATGATGCTATTCCTTCATTCTTGACGTTCGGCTCAGGCGGCAACAGCTTTGCCCGCCTTGGCTTTGGCAGCCTTGCGTGCATTGATTTCGCCCAGGGCGCGCTTGTATTCGTTCGGGAAGACCTTGACGAACTTGGTTCGGGCCGTGGCCCAGTTGTCCAGCAACTCGCGGGCGCGCTGGCTGCCGGTCCACTTGTGGTGGTCTTCCAGCAGTTTTTTCAGCTGCACCTCGTCTGCCATGTCGCGGTGCCACACATTGCGGTCAACCTGGGCTTCTTGCTCGGCGGCGGTCAGCACTTTGTCCATGCTGACCATGGCGGTGTTGCAACGCGTTGCAAACTGCCCGTCTTCGTCGTAGACATACGCCAAGCCCCCACTCATGCCGGCACCAAAGTTGCGGCCGGTCTTACCCAGCACGGCTACCGTACCCCCCGTCATGTATTCGCAACCGTGGTCCCCCGTGCCTTCGACCACTGCCGTGGCTCCCGATAGACGCACCGCAAAACGCTCACCGGCCACGCCAGCGAAGAAGGCCTCACCGCTGGTTGCACCGTACATGACGGTGTTGCCGACAATGATGTTGTGTGCCGCCGCTCCACGGAACTCCAAGCTTGGGCGCACAACCACACGGCCACCAGACAACCCTTTGCCGGTGTAGTCGTTGGCTTCTCCGATCATGTACAGCGTGATGCCGTTGCACAAAAAGGCACCAAAGGATTGGCCACCCGTGCCTTCCAACTGGATGCGGATGGTGTCATCGGCCAAGCCTTCAGGGTGCACCTTGGTCACCGCGCCGGACAACATGGCACCGACAGAGCGGTTCACGTTACGCGCGGTTTCCATGAATTGCACTTTTTCGCCTTTATCGATGGCTGCGCGGCTCTTTGCGATCAGCACATTGTCCAAGGCCTTTTCCAGGCCGTGGTCTTGGGTGGCGACATGGCGCACAGGCACTTCGGCCGGCACTTGCGGCACAGCCAGCAGGCGGCCAAAGTCCAAGCCCTTGGCTTTCCAGTGGTTCACACCGGCGCGCATATCCAGCAGGTCGGCGCGGCCCACCAGATCGTCAAACTTGGCAATACCCAACTGGGCCATGATCTGTCGCACTTCTTCGGCGATGAAGAAGAAGTAGTTCACGACATGCTCGGGCTTGCCGGAGAACTTCTTACGCAGCGCAGGATCTTGCGTGGCCACACCCACCGGGCAGGTGTTCAGGTGGCATTTGCGCATCATGATGCAGCCCTCGACCACCAAAGGTGCCGTGGCAAAGCCAAATTCGTCTGCACCCAGCAAGGCGCCAATGGCGACGTCACGGCCGGTCTTCATCTGACCGTCAGCCTGCACACGTATGCGGCCGCGCAAACGGTTCAACACCAAGGTTTGCTGGGTTTCGGCCAAACCGATTTCCCATGGCGAGCCCGCATGCTTGACCGAAGACCAAGGTGAAGCGCCCGTGCCGCCGTCGTGTCCTGCGATCACCACGTGATCGGCCTTGCACTTGGCCACACCGGCAGCGATGGTGCCGACGCCAATTTCAGAGACCAGCTTGACGCTGATATCACTGTGGGGGGCGACGTTCTTCAAGTCATGGATCAGCTGGGCCAAATCCTCAATCGAGTAAATGTCATGGTGCGGCGGTGGCGAGATCAAACCGACGCCGGGCACCGAATGGCGCAGCTTGCCGATGTAATCGGACACCTTGCCGCCTGGCAGCTGACCGCCCTCACCGGGCTTGGCGCCCTGAGCCATCTTGATCTGAATCTGATCGGCACTCGACAGGTACTCGGCAGTGACACCAAAGCGGCCCGAGGCGACTTGCTTAATCCGCGAACGCAGCGAGTCTCCGGCCAGCAAAGGCAAGTCAACCTCAACGTTTTCTGATCCGATCACGCTCTTCAAAGAGTCCCCCAGCTTGATCGGGATGCCTTTGAGTTCATTGCGATAACGCGCCGAATCTTCTCCGCCTTCGCCAGTATTGCTCTTGCCGCCGATGCGGTTCATGGCCACCGCCAGCGTGGCATGGGCTTCTGTTGAAATCGAGCCCAGAGACATGGCGCCGGTGGCGAAACGCTTAACGATTTCGCTGGCGGGCTCGACCTGTTCCAGAGAAATGGCTTTGCTCGGGTCGATCTTAAACTCGAACAGACCGCGCAGCGTCATGTGGCGCTTGCTCTGGTCGTTGATGATCTGTGCGTATTCCTTGTAGGTGCTGAAGTTATTGGCACGGGTAGAGTGCTGCAACTTGGCAATTGCGTCCGGCGTCCACATGTGCTCTTCGCCCCGGGCGCGCCAGGCGTATTCGCCACCCGCGTCCAACATGGTGGCCAGCACCGGGTCGTCACCAAAAGCGGCGGCGTGCATGCGCAGGGCTTCTTCTGCGATCTCGAACACCCCGATGCCGCCGACGCGGCTGGCCGTACCGGTAAAGTACTTGTTAATGGTTTCACTGTTGATGCCAATGGCTTCGAACAACTGTGCCCCGCAGTACGACATATATGTGCTCACGCCCATCTTGGACATGATCTTGGACAGGCCCTTGCCGATCGCCTTGACATAGTTGTAAATGGCCTTGTCGGCCGACAAATCGCCCGACAACTCTTGGTGCATTGCAGCCAGGGTTTCCATGGCCAGGTAAGGGTGAACGGCTTCGGCGCCGTAACCGGCCAGCACGGCAAAGTGGTGCACTTCGCGGGCAGTGCCGGTTTCCACCACGAGGCCGGCGGTGGTGCGCAGGCCCTCGGTCACCAAATGCTGGTGAATCGCCGACAGCGCCAGCAACGCCGGGATGGCCACCTGGGTGGCGCTCACGCCTCTGTCGCTGATGATCAGGATGTTGTGGCCACCTTTGATGGCATCCACGGCTTCAGCGCACAACGAAGCCAGCTTGGCTTCCACGCCTTCACGACCCCACAGTGCGGGGTAAGTGATGTCCAGTGTGGCGCTTTTGAACTTGCCCTTGGTGGCTTGGTCGATATGGCGCAGCTTGGCCATGGCGGTGAAGTCCAAGATCGGCTGGCTCACTTCCAAGCGCATCGGCGGGTTGACCTGATTGATGTCCAGCAAGTTCGGCTTGGGGCCGATGAAGGACACCAGCGACATCACTATCGCTTCACGGATTGGGTCAATCGGCGGATTGGTCACTTGCGCAAACAACTGCTTGAAATAGTTGTACAGCGGCTTGTTCTTGTCGGACAGCACGGCCAATGGACTGTCATTGCCCATGGAGCCCAGCGCTTCTTCACCGGCTTGCGCCATAGGGGCCAGCAAGAACTTGATATCTTCTTGGGTAGTGCCAAAGGCTTGTTGCAGGTCCAGCAAAGCCACATTGGAGGCAGGCTCCACGGCCGCTTGGGCCACGTCGTCCAGCTTGATGCGCAGGTTTTCAATCCACTGCTTGTAAGGCTTGCTGCTGGCCAAGCTAGACTTGAGTTCCTCGTCGTCGATCATGCGGCCTTGTTCCAGATCGATCAGGAACATCTTGCCCGGTTGCAGACGCCATTTGCGAACGATCTTGCTTTCGGGAATCGGCAGCACGCCGGTTTCCGAGCCCATGATGACCATGTCATCGTCGGTGATGCAGTAGCGCGAGGGGCGCAGGCCGTTGCGGTCCAACGTGGCGCCAATCTGGCGGCCGTCAGTGAAGACGATGGAGGCGGGGCCGTCCCAAGGCTCCAGCATGGCTGCGTGGTACTCATAAAAGGCCTTACGGCGCTCGTCCATGGTGGTGTGCTGCTCCCACGGCTCGGGAATCATCATCATCACGGCCTGGCTGATCGGGTAACCCGCCATCGTCAGCAGCTCCAGACAGTTATCAAACGTGGCGGTATCGGACTGACCGGCAAAGCTGATGGGGTAGAGCTTTTGCAGGTCATTGGCGAGCACGGGCGAGGACATTACGCCTTCGCGGGCCTTCATCCAGTTGTAGTTACCCTTGACGGTGTTGATCTCGCCGTTGTGCGCCACATAACGGTAGGGGTGTGCCAACGGCCACTCGGGGAACGTGTTGGTGGAGAAGCGCTGGTGCACCAGGCCCAGGGCTGAAACACAACGCTCGTCTTGAAGGTCCAGGTAATAAGTGCCGACCTGATCGGCCAACAGCAGACCCTTGTACACCGCCGTGCGACTGGACATGCTGGGGATGTAGTACTCGTTGCTGTGCGTCAGGTTCAGGTTCTGGATCGCGGCGCTGGCGGTTTTGCGGATCACATACAGCTTGCGCTCGAGCGCGTCTTGCACGATCACATCGGCACCGCGGCCAATGAAGATCTGGCGCATAACCGGCTCTTTTTCGCGTACGGTGGGCGACATGGGCATTTCACGGTTGACGGGCACATCGCGCCAGCCAATCACAACCTGACCTTCGGCCTTGACCGCGCGCTCCAGTTCTTGCTCACAAGCCATGCGCGACGCATGCTCCTTGGGCAAAAACACCATGCCGACGCCGTATTCACCGAAAGGTGGCAACGCTACGCCTTGTTTGGCCATTTCTTCGCGATACAGCGCGTCAGGCAACTGAATCAAGATACCTGCCCCATCGCCCATGAGCGCGTCCGCACCCACAGCACCCCGGTGGTCTAGGTTTTCCAAAATCTTCAGGGCCTGAGTCACAATGGCGTGACTTTTTTGGCCCTTGATGTGAGCGACAAAGCCCACACCACAAGCATCGTGTTCATTTGCCGGGTCGTAAAGACCAGTTTGTTGCAAGAGTTCTTTTTCGGCTGCCGTGGACATGGCGCACTCCTAAGGGTTTTTACGCAGATCGAAGAGTGTAATTCACAGCAACAACAATGCCAAGAAGAACAATTGGGGTCAGATCCCGATTAATTCACGCCAGCCTTCTCGCCCGAATTAATTGGGGACAGATTCAATCCACTGGCTTCTTGAAAGGCCTTCCCGCCTTGCCCGGCATCAGACGGCGCGTTGTGGATTGCTGTAATTCACTGACAAAATCCGACGACCCCAGCGCCCAGCCCGACAAGGCGCTTTGAGTCAGTTGGTCCGTCTCCGCCTGCGCCAATCCAGCTTGAACCAGTTCGGCATAGGCCGCCTCGCGGGCAAACGGCGTGTTGCCCAAGCCCCAAAACAGGGCGTGTGGTGTCACCAATTTATCGTTCAACTGCCCAATACAGTGCCTGTGGCTGGACCACTTGAAGTCAGCAGGCTGCGCGACGATGCCCGAGCGCACTGGGTTCAAGTCGATATAAACCATGCAGGCCAACAAATAGCGCTCGCTTTCAATCAGGTTGCTGCGGTAGCGCCCTTCCCAAAGCGTGCCGGAACGCTGGTGGCGCAGATTGAAATAACGCACATAACTGCGCCCCACCGCCTGCATGAACTTGGGCAGTCCCTCGTCAGTCTCCGGGCTCGCCAGCACATGCAGGTGGTTGTCCATGATCACGTAAGCGTGCACAGCCACCTTGAAAATAGCGCCATGCTCCGTCAACAAGCCAAGCAAGCGCTCTCGATCTGCATCGTTGCGCACGATGGCCTGGCGATCATTGCCGCGCTGAATCACATGGTGGGGGTAACCGGCAACGGTGAGGCGAGGTTGACGCGCCATGGTGACAAACTGAAGTGGAAAACCTCAGTTTAACGGGGTCTGACCCCAATTAATGGTTCACTCTTTTTTGTAAGCCTTGATGCTGAAGGCATCAGGTGCGGCTTCGCAGGCCATCACGCTGTAGACGTTGTGCAGGTCAATGAAAAAGTAATCGGCGCAGGCTGCGGGGCCGGACTGCTCTTCGGGGGCCAGCGTTTTGACCACGCGGAAAACATTGGGCGGCATTTTGTCCAGCACTTGCCGGTTGCGCTTGAAGTCTTCTTTGATGCTTTGCACATCTGCGCCCGGCAGGGATTGCTTTTGCGCGATCTCTAGGGCCGCTTTTTCGGCTTGTTGCATTTGGCCCGTGACCTGGGCTTTGGAGACTGAGCCTTCATAAAAGGCCACGCAGCTGGTGGGTTTGGTAGGGCGGGCGCCCACCCATTTGCACTTGTCAGTACCAGGGTTGAACTGCTGCTCTGAAACACCCAACCGTTGTTTGGTTTCGGTAAACCACACGCCTACCCAACGGGGGTGAATCGCGTCGGCCAGGGCTGCACTGCCCGCCAAGCAAGCCCAACTGATGAGCGCTACGCGTAAGGCGCGAGGCTGCCAAGACGAATGCACACAATAACGCATTGAAATCTCCAAAAGCTAAATGCCCGAACCAAGTTTCATTTTAGGGGGTGACAAAGGAGACTGAGGGTGCTGCAGGCACAGCGGTCGACTCCGGCAAGTTAGGAAAGCGGCTCTGAGCCAATTCATCCACACCAAATTCATGCAGCAAAGCCAATAAGCGCTCAGCAGCACCACGCTTTTTCTGCCCGGTGTAGCGCGCCAAGATCAATTCGTTTTTCATGCTGTGCTCCCAACCCACCAGCTCGGTCACCGTCACTTGGTAACCCTGGGCCTCCAAATACAAGCAGCGCAGCACATTGGTGAGTTGGCTGCCAATTTCACGGGTGTGCAAGGGGTGACGCCACAACTCAGCCAACGGCGTGCGGTTTAAATTAAGCGCCTTGTTTTGCCGCAGGTGCGAAGCCAGTTCGGCTTGGCAACAGGGCACCAGGACCATGAAGAGAGCCTTTTTCTGCAAGCCAAATGCGATCGCATCGTCGGTGGCGGTGTCGCAGGCGTGCAAGGCGGTGACCACATCGATGCGCTCGGGAAGGACCTCAGATTGCGACGATTGCGCCACAGTCAGGTTCAAAAATTGCATCCGCTCAAAGCCCAAATGGCTGGCTAAGGCGCGCGATGACTCGACCAATTCCGCTCGGGTTTCGATGCCGTAAATCGTTCCCCGCCCCAACGCCTTAAAGAATAAATCGTAAATGATGAAGCCTAAATACGATTTACCCGCGCCGTGATCGGCCAAGGTCGGCTGAGCCGCATCGCCTGTCGAGGGCAGCTCTTGCAGCAATTTCTCAATGAATTGAAACAGGTGATATACCTGCTTGAGCTTACGACGTGAGTCTTGGTTCAGCTTGCCCTCGCGGGTCAAGATATGCAGGGCTTTTAGCAGTTCAATCGACTGGCCGGGGCGCACCTCGGGGGGCAAAGTTTCGGCTAGCTGCGCTTTGGCGGGTCGTGGTGTTTTTTTCATGACTTTGAGGGTGTGGGTGCACATGCAGGTGTCAGCGTGGGGCCGACCCCCAGGGCCTCCCATCCTGCCTCTCCCAGCTTTTTCAGGGTCTGCATATTGGTTTCAAAAATGGCTTCAGGCTCTGGAAAAGCCGCAACAGCTTTATCGATGCTGGCTTCGCGTATCAGGTGCAGCGTCGGGTAGGGGGAGCGGTTGGTGAAGTTGGTCACGTCGTCCGCACGGGTACCGGCGAATTGGTAGTCCGGGTGAAAGGAGGCGATCTGAATCACACCTTCCAAATCGAGCTCGGCGAGCACGTCGTCGGCCTCGGCCAAGAAGTCATTGAAATCCAAAAAATCAGACAACAAAGCAGGCACGATCAACAAACTGGTGTCGCGCACTTGCGCGTCCAGCGCCGCCAAGTCGCTCAACTCTTGCGCCAGTTCGGCGCGCAAGGCGATCAAACTTTTTGCATCGCTCACGGCGTAATGAATCTGCTGCTTTACATGGACCGCTTTGGCAAACGGGCACAGGTTCAGCCCAATCACGGCGCGCTCCAACCAGCGCTGGGTGTCGACTTTATAGACCATCATGAAACCTTCTTGGAAATGGGAAGAAGCGATGTAGGTACGTCTTGAGTTTGAATTAACAACACCCTGGACATAGACCGTGACAAGGCCATACCGCCCAGACAACAAGCCCCAGTGATCAGCCAAGTCCATTGCCAGCCGCCCACGCTGGCCGCCAGCCAAGCCACGAGCGGCGGGCCGGCAAACTGGCCGATAGATGACCATTGCTGCATCCACCCCACCGTGGTGGAAACCGTGCGCTCGTGCGGTGATAGGCGCACCGCCAAAGAAAATAGAGTGCCCGGCACTAAGCCGCCGCACATGGAAAATAACAGCACGCCCACATAGCGCCAAGCTGGCAGCTCTTGTGTCCAAGAGCCAAAGGCCAGCGCAGCACCCAGCGCCATAGCCGCAAAACCCACGTTCAGCAACCGCCCCGGCGCGATGCCTTTTTGCAGGCAACGTCCTGAAGCCACATTGCCCAAAATATTCACCCCTGCAGCAAACGCCGTCAATGCCCCCAGGCCCGCACCGGCCACGCCGGCTTGCGCATAAATCGAGGGCAAAAACCCCACCACCGCCAGCCATTGGCCAGAATACAAGGCAAAGGTCAACGATACCAACCAAGGCCCCGGTGCGCCCAAGGTGTCTTGAATAAGCCGACCCCAGGAGGCCTCGGAATGGGTCTCGGGATTAGCCACAGATTTAGAAGTGACCGCCTGGCTTCGACTGAGCTGACGGTAAGCGTCCGCAGGCACCAGCCACCACAGACCCAACGCCATGGCCGCCGAAGCTGCTGCAAACAACCACCACCAGCTCGGCCAGCCCCAAGTCGGTATCCACATCGGCCCCACCAACAAGGCCAAAGCCGTTCCCGCAGGCATGTACGCGCCCCAAAAACCAAGGGTGCTGTTCAACTGCTGGGGCGGCACCAGTTGCCGAATCAAAGCCGGTGCAGGCAAAGTGGCGAGTAAAAAACCCAGCCCCTCCAAAGCGCGCAGCCACATCAACTGGTCA
>CANGEG010000091.1 GCA_947452725.1 Comamonadaceae bacterium
CACGGTGATGCGTTTGGCGCGCTCGGCAAACTTGGCGGCAAAGTCGGCATAAATGCTTTGTTGGACCAAGATGCGGCTGCCGGCCGTGCAGCGCTCGCCGTTGTTGCTAAAAATCATGAAGACGGCTGCGTCCAGTGCGCGGTCTAGGTCAGCATCTTCAAAAATCACAAAAGGACTTTTGCCACCAAGTTCCATGCTGAACTTTTTAAGGCCAGCCGCTTGCACGATGCGGTTACCGGTGGCGGTCGAGCCCGTGAAGCTGATGGCGCGCACATCGGGGTGCGCCACCAGCGGCTCGCCCGCCTCCTTGCCGTACCCGTGCACCAGGTTCAGCACACCGGCCGGCACGCCGGCCTCTCGCGCCAACTCACCCAAGCGGGCAGCGCTCATGGGAGAGAGCTCGCTCATTTTGAGTACGGCCGTGTTGCCAAAGGCCAGACAGGGCGCGACCTTCCATGTAGCGGTCATGAAGGGCACGTTCCATGGGCTGATCAACGCACAAACGCCCACGGGGTGAAATAGCGTGTAGTTCAGGTGCGTGGGTGTGGGGTAGGTGTGACCGTCCACACGGGTGCACATTTCGGCAAAGTAGTGAAAGTTGTCGGCCGCGCGCGGCACCAACTGCTTACCCGTCTGACTGATGGTCTGGCCGCAATCGCGGGTTTCAGTCTCGGCGATCTCGGGCACATGGTGGGCAATCAACTCGCCCAACCTGTGCATGATCTTGGCGCGCTCGGTGGCGGGTGTGGCGGCCCATTTGGGGAAAGCGGTTTTGGCTGCAGCCACGGCTGAGTTGACTTCCGATTCTCCGCCGCACGCGACCTCTGCTAACACTTGCTGTGTGGCGGGGTTGACAGTTTGGAAGTAGTCAGGGCCTGCGACACTTTGGCCGTTGATCAGATGCTCAATGCGCATATTCATCCTTGGGTGATGGTGTTGACGAGGGCGCCCAGGCTCTCGATTTCGGTGACCACGACGTCGCCGGGCTGACAGTCGACCACGCCGTCGGGCGTCCCCGTTAGGATCACGTCGCCCGGTTGCAGCGTCATGAAACTGCTGAAGTATTCGATCAACGTGGGTACGTCAAAAATCATGTCACGGGTGTTGCCACTTTGCGTGACCTGCCCGTTGACGGTGGTTTGTAGGGCCAGCGCCATCGGGTCGTGTACATCGGGCGCATCGACCAACCAAGGGCCGATTGGTGTGCAGGTGTCACGATTTTTCACGCGCAGGTTTGGGCGGTACCAGTTTTCCAGGTAGTCGCGAATAGCGTAGTCGTTGGCCACGGTATAGCCACCAACAAAATCATAGGCATCCGCTTTTTTCACGCGCCGCGCAGTGCGCCCGATCACGACGGCCAGCTCGCACTCGTAGTGCATGTTTTTCACTTCCACAGGGCGACGCGTAAACGCACAGTGACCGATGAACGCCGCCTCTGCCTTCATGAAGGCCAGCGGCTCTTCCGGGGCCTTGAAGGCCAGCTCTTTGGCGTGGTCGGCGTAGTTCAGGCCCAAGGCGATCACGGTTCGCGCCTGAGTCACAGGGGCCAAAGGCGGCAGCCAGACCACCTCATCAAAGTTCAGCAGACGACCTGCGTGCGGGCTGCGAGTCAAGCGCAGTTGGCCTTCGCACTCAACGGCTTCGTGCACGGCGCCGGCCCAGGCAATACGGGCATGCTTCATAGGGCACCTCCAAGGCTCAGGGCTACTGTTACGTTCTGGCTCAAGGTCGCAAAGCCTGCAGCTTCAATGCGCACGCTATCGCCGGCGCGTGCACGCGGACGCTGACCATCCTCTAGGCAGTCTGTGCCCAGCATCAACACATCGCCCGCTTGCAAGCTCATGAACTCAGTGACATCGCCCAGGAGTTGGTCGAGCGGGCGCTTTAGTTGCGAAAGGTCCACGGTCTGCACCACTGCGCCGTTAAGCGTTACATGCAAGCGCAAGCCGCTGACATCCAAGTCGGCCCAAGGGCGCAATGTGCCCAAGCCCAAATAACCGTCTCGGCAACGGAACTTGACCGGCGGACGATAGTAACTGTCGTGTGGCACGGCCCAGTCAATGAGCAAGGCGGCAGCTTCGGGCTGCCCGTTCTCACCCATCACCACACCGACCGTGGCGCCAATGTCGAGCTCTGTGATGCCGTCTTGCAAAGCCAGCTCACCGCTGGTGTTGAAGGTGTTGGCGCTTTTGATGTAGAGAACGGGTGCTTTGGGCGCGGCCTTATAGGGGTCTAGCGTCATGCGCGGCGCCCACAAGTCCCACTCGCGGCGAAAATTGAGCAAGGGACCATAGACCGTGCCCTGGGGTTGCCAGGGGGTCTGCAGAGTTCGGATCAGATTCATGGCTTATTCCTCTTTCAGGACCGGGACGGCGGCCATCGGCATCGACTCCAAGGCAATCACGCCGTCCAGCAATTCATACAAGGCGTTCAAATGCGCCTTGCCCAGTTGTTGTTCCATCCAAGCGTAATGCGCCTCAATGGTCTGCGATAAGGCCTGCACCTTGGACAGCCCAAGCGCGGTGGCGCGCACCACGGTGCGGCGTGCGTCTTGCGCGCAGCGCGCACGGGCAATCAAGCCATCGCGCTCCATGCGCGCCAGCACGCCGGTAAGGCTGGGGCCGAGCAAGAAGGCCTCACGCGCCACCCGGCCGGTTTCAATGCCCTCGGCTTCTTCGGCATGTTCGCCCAAGACGCGCAGCACGCGCCACTGCTGATCGGACAAACCGTGATCGCGCAAGCTGGGCCTTGTGTGCGTCATGACCACCTCACGCGCCTGCAAAAGCAGACGGGGCAGGTTGCGATGAACAAAGGGTTTGTGGGGCATCATTTATTTAACATATTAAATGAATTACCCCTGTGTTGGCCTCGGGTTTACCCTGCGGACTCAGGCCAGTACGCGCAACAGGCTGTGACTTTTTAGAATTTAATGGTATTTAATAGTTAAATTAACTTATTGAAGACATAAAATTTACCCCATTTGCCAAAGGTCCGCTGGCTCGGCTTGTGCCTGGCACGCTCTTGCGCTCAACACTTGTCCACCATGAAACAACTCAGCATCAAACTCCAACTCTCCTTGAGTGCCATTGCCATGGGGTTTGTGTTGCTGCTGGCCCAGTTAGGGCTGCAGTTTTACGTCTTGCGCAGTGACATCGTGCAACGCATCGAAAAGCATGAATTCAAGCAACTGACGGAGTTGTCCGAGCACCTGGATGAAAGGCTGCAAGACAGCATGGCCATGCTCACCAGCGTGGGCCAGAACATTGAGACCGACCGCATGAATGATTTGGGTCAATTGGAAAAATTGTTGCAACGCGAGCATGCCTTGTTGTCCGTCTATGACGATTTGTATATTTTTGACGCCAAGGGCATCTTGCTGGTTGATTGGCCCGTCAAGCCCGGGCGGCGCACATTGGACATGTCCTCGCGCGACTACATCCAGGGCGTGATCCACACGGGCCAGACCGTGATTTCCAAACCCATTTTGGGCAAAGCCACCAAGCAGCCCATCGTGGTGGTGGCCGCGCCCATTTTTAACCCTGAGAAAAAACTCGTGGGTATTTTGGGTGGCGTGCTCAACCTGTACAAGCCCAATCTGCTCGGCTCGATCACGAGCCGTAAAAACGGCGAAACCGGTTATTACTACTTGGTCACCAAAGATCGCGTGCGCATTGCACACCCGGACCCGAGTTTGATCTTGAAAACTGTGCCCGAAGGCCGAGCCAATATGCCGCTTGAACACGCTTTCAAAGGCTTTGAAGGGACGCAAGAGGGCATGAACAACCGCGGATTGCGCGGCTTGTTCACGTTCAAGCGCCTCAAATCGACCGACTGGATTGTGGCCTCGGTCATCCCCTCTGCAGAAGCGTTTGCGCCCATCAACGATCTCTCAGAACGCATGATTTTGGTCACCTTGCTGTTGATGTTGACGCTCTTGCCTCTGATCTGGGGCTTTGTCTCCAAGTTGATTGAACCCATGCAAGAGCTGGCGCAAGCCATGCACGACACCGCAGAGCACATGCAAGAGGGCCAGGTGATCTCACCGATTGTGGAGGTTGGCGGCGAGGAAATCAGAACCGTGGTTCAGGCCTTTAACGCTTTTGTGGAAGCGCGCACCCACGCCGAGAAAGATCTGGCCTTGGCGCGGGACGCGGCCCAAGCGGCCAACGCCTCTAAAAGTCATTTCTTGGCGAACATGAGCCATGAAATTCGCACGCCCATGAATGGTATTTTGGGCATGACTGAGCTGTGCCTGCAAACGCGCATGACCAACGAACAGCGCAGCTACTTGGACATGGTGGCCGCTTCGGCCCACTCGCTGGTGGCGGTGATCAATGACATCCTCGATTTTTCAAAAATCGAGGCACAAAAACTGCATCTCGATCCGCACGAATTTTCCCTGCACGGCCTGATTCGCCAAGCCACCAGAACCTTGTCCTTGCGCGCCAGTGAGAAAAAACTGGAGCTGGTCTGCGACATGGCGCCCGATGTCCCTGATCTGGTGGTGGGCGACCCCTTGCGGGTGCAGCAGATCATCACCAATTTACTGGGCAATGCCATCAAGTTCACCGCACATGGCGAGATTGTGCTCAGCGTGGCCAATATGCAGCCCCCGACTAACGATCAAGGCGTGTGGCTAACGATTCAAATCCAAGACACTGGGATTGGTATTTCACAAGACAAGCTAGCCCTGATTTTTGAAGTATTTACCCAGGCTGACTCCAGCACGGCCAGACGCTTTGGAGGCTCAGGCCTGGGTCTGGCCATCAGCCGCAGTTTGGTGCAGATGATGGGCGGGGATATTCATGTGCGAAGCCAGTTAGGGCAAGGCAGCACCTTTAGCTTTAACATCCAGCTGCAGCGCGCGGCGTCCGCACCCAGCCTGAACCACAAGCTGCATCCGCAACTGGCAGGGAAAATCGCCCTGGTGGTGGAAGATAACGCGCGCAGCCGCGTCATTTTGTCGCAACGCTTGCACTCAGCGGGGTTACATGCGGTGGCAAGCGACAGTGCGGCTCACGCTTTGCATATTCCGCAACTGATGCAAGCGCGCTTTGCACTTATCGACGTGGACATGCCCGATATTGACGGCTATGCCTTGGCGGCGCAAATACGCAAGCTGCGCTCGGCCGATGACCTGGCCATCATCATGCTGGGCGCACTGAGCGAACAAATCAGCGCGGATGAATTAGATCGTCTGGGAATACAAAGTTTCCTGGTCAAACCGGTAGATCCACATGAATTGATTGCCATACTCAACAAACAACTTGAAGGCAAAAACATTGCACTGAACGGTGATGTGGCAGTTCCCGAGATCGCATCGACTAGCGCCGCTATGCACCGCGTGTTGCTGGTGGAAGACACGCCCATCAACCAAACCCTGGAAACCATTTTGCTCAACCGCATGGGCTACGAAGTCACCTTGGCCAGCAATGGCCTGGAAGCGGTGGAGGCCTTCAGCAGCAGCTCGTTTGCGCTGGTTTTGATGGACATCCAGATGCCCGAGATGGGGGGAATGGAAGCCACGCAACTGATCCGCGATTTGGAAAACGAGCGGGGCTTGATCCCGACACCCATCATTGCAGTGACCGCCAATGCGCTCAAGGGCGACCGCGAACATTACATGGCCTCGGGCATGGACGGCTATGTATCCAAACCGATTTCTTTAGAAGCCCTCAAATCCGAGATCCGACGACTGACCCCGGAGGGAGAAGCGCGGCTATAGTCAAGCCATGATGGATCTGTGCGCTCACTTAGGCCTACAAGCCCCCTTGATTCAGGCCCCTATGGCCGGAGTCCAAAACCACCGCTTAGCCGCCGCCGTGTGCGAGGCAGGCGCCCTGGGCTCGCTGCCCGCCGCCATGCTCAGCCCTGAAGCGCTGGCCAACGAGTTGCAAGCCTTAACGCAGGCCACCTCGCGCGCGTTCAACGTCAACTTTTTTTGCCACAGCCCACCTGTGCCAGACGAGGCGAAAGAAGCCGCTTGGAGACAGTTAATGGCCCCGTATTACGCAGAATTTGGCCTTGACGCAGACGCCTTGCCAGCCGCTCCCGCGCGGGTACCGTTTAACCACGCCATGGCGGATGTGCTGCAAGACTTCAAGCCCGCGGTGGTCAGCTTTCACTTTGGTCTGCCCGCGCCCGATTTACTGGCCCGCGTGAAAAGCTGGGGCAGCCTGGTGCTGTCCTCGGCCACGACAGTGGCTGAAGCCCAATGGCTTCAAGCACATGGCGCCGGGGCAGTGATCGCCCAAGGCCTGGAAGCAGGCGGGCACCGGGGAATGTTTTTAAGTGGTGAGCTGGGTTTGCAACGCGCACTCTCCGACTTGTTGCCAGACATCGTTGCGGCCGTCAATATTCCCGTGATTGCCGCCGGCGGCTTGGCATGCGCGTCAGACATTGCCAACGTCCGTCAGATGGGAGCAGATGGCGTTCAAATTGGCTCAGCTTATTTGTGCTGCGACGAGAGCACCACCAGTGCCCTGCATCGCGCTGCATTGCTTGCCGCCGATGCGCCTGAAACGGCGCTCACCCACTTGTTCACCGGCCGACCCGCTCGGGGCCTTATGAATCGGCTAATGCGCGAGCTAGGTCCCTTGAACATGGGTGCGCCCGCATTTCCGTTGGCCACCGCCGCCCTTGCGCCGCTGCGTGCGGCAGCCGAAAAGCGCCAACGAACCGATTTCACCCCCCTTTGGGCGGGAGAAAATTTCAAGGCCTGCCACACCGGCTCTGCGGCTGATTTGACGCGTGAGTTGTTGCGAAGCTGGGCTTGAATCTCCACGCGCACCAAACCGCACACCAGCCCCAGCGACAATCACGTCCATGACCCGCTCGAACTGCCACCTGCTCTACCTCAGTCACGGGCCTGAGATCTACGCCATGGAAGCAGCTTATGCCATTCTTTCGGCTCGAGGCAATGGTCAATTCAAAGGCCCGATTCATATCGCCACCGACCACGCCGAGTGTTTGCAACAACTGCTGGGCGATGCGCCAGACATTCATTACCTGCCACTTTCAGCTGAGCGCAAACAGCACTTCATTGGCCCGACGGGTTATGTGCATCGCCTCAAACCCCAGGCCATCGCCTGGGCCACTCGGGAGATCAGCCAGCCTGGTGATCAGATCGTTTTTTTGGACACTGACACGGCTTTTCTGAGTCGACTGCAACCATGGCTGGATCAGATGGTCCAAGGCCGCGTTGTACTCAACGAATGCGAGGGCCCCGCCAACGCCATCCCCAACGCCACGCGCAGTCAAAAGCGTGCGGGTGCATTTTTTCGGCGCAGCACGCTTCAAGTCAACGGCATCTGGTCTGCGCTGGACCCGGCCACGCCATTGTGGAATTCAGGCGTGATCGGATTTAACGCCTCCAATGTCGACTGGTTTGACGAAGCCACCGCTTGGATTGACGCCATGTGGCCGCTGTTGCCCATCCACACCGTGGAACAATGCGCATTCTCGGCCGTTTTGCATGCCCACCGCGTGCCCTTGGTGGACAGTGGGGAGGTCGTGTTTCACTACCACTGGTTCAAAGAATTTCGCGCAGATTTACAAGCGTACTTTGCACGGCTGGGTCCTCACGCAAGCTATGCAGAGCGTTTGGCGCTGTGGCCGGCCATTCAACCCGACGTGCGCGTTGCCCCCAAGCAAGCCTTTTTAAAAAAACCCAAATGGCAGCGCTCAATTTTGAGACGCATAGGCCGCAACTGGACTCCTCTGCCTTACCCGTGGCAAACCTAAACTATGGCCAAAGACAAATCAATTTTCACCTGCACCGAGTGTGGCGGCACCAGCGCGCGCTGGATGGGCAAGTGCCCCAGTTGCGACGCCTGGAACAGTTTGATAGAAGGCTCGACTGAACCTGCAGGTGGTAAGAACCGATTTGGTTCAGTCCATGCCTCCTTGGCACCCACTTCGGCCGTCTTGCCCTTGGCCGAAATTGAAGCGGCCGACTTTGAGCGCCACCCAACTGGCATAGACGAGCTTGACCGGGTGCTGGGCGGGGGCATGGTTGAGGGCGGTGTGGTGCTGATTGGCGGAGACCCAGGAATCGGTAAATCGACCTTGCTGCTGCAAGCGGTAGATGCGTTGCAACGCAGCGGCATGAGCACCTTGTATGTGACGGGCGAAGAAAGTGGCGCCCAAGTGGCCATGCGCTCACGCCGCTTGGGCCTGGTGGCCAGCCAGGTGTCCGTTTTGCCAGAGATCCAACTTGAAAAAATTCTGCACACTCTGCAAGCGCGCCAACCCGGCATCGCCGTGATCGACTCGATTCAAACGGTTTACTCGGACCAACTCACCTCGGCCCCGGGATCGGTGGCTCAGGTGCGCGAATGCGCAGCGCATTTGACGCGCACCGCCAAATCCACAGGAACCACCATCGTGTTGGTTGGCCATGTGACCAAAGAAGGTGCCCTGGCCGGCCCGCGCGTACTGGAGCATATGGTGGACACAGTGCTGTACTTTGAAGGCGACACGCATTCGAACTTTCGCCTGATCCGAGCCATCAAAAACCGCTTTGGTGCGGTAAACGAAATTGGCGTGTTCGCCATGACCGAAAAGGGTCTGAAAGGGGTAAGCAACCCCAGCGCCATTTTTTTAAGCCAGCACAGCGAACCCGTGCCTGGCAGCTGCGTGATGGTGACGTTGGAAGGCACGCGCCCGCTGCTGGTGGAAATTCAGGCCTTGGTCGACAGCGGGGGCCCCAGCCCGCGACGCTTGTCGGTGGGCTTGGACCGTGACCGCTTGGCCATGCTGTTGGCAGTGTTGCACCGGCATGCGGGCGTGGCTTGCATGGACCAGGACGTTTTTGTCAACGCAGTAGGCGGTGTGCGCATCAGCGAGCCAGCGGCAGACTTGGCCGTAATGCTAGCGATCACCTCGAGCCTACGGGGTAAGGCCTTGCCCAAAGGCTTTATCGCCTTTGGCGAAGTCGGCCTGGCCGGCGAGGTGCGGCCAGCGCCTCGCGGACAGGAGCGGCTGAAAGAAGCCGCCAAATTGGGCTTTCAAGTCGCCATCGTGCCCAAAGCCAACGCGCCCAAGAAAAATGACAAGTCGTTCGATGGTTTGACCATTCACCCGGTCGAGCGCATTGAAGAGGCCATGGATCTGGTGCGCAGCCTAGGCTGAGCGGGAAAAAAGCCTCATCCATAAAGCCTGACAATAGCGCGATGAATTTCAACCGTATTTTGATTCCCGTAGCCTGTATCGCCTTGACCGTGGGCGCCTGGCGTGCTTACCAATGGCCGGGCATTGCCTTGGTGGCCAGCGGCTTGGTGATGTGGATTTTGCTGCACTTCACCCGTGTGCTGACCGTGCTCAAGCGCGCCACCAACCGCCCCGTGGGCTCTGTGGCCAGCGCCGTCATGCTGAACGCCAAACTGAAAAAAGGCGTCAATTTGATGCACGTGATCGCCATGACGCGCTCTCTGGGTCAGCTGCAGAGTGCCAAAGACGCTCAACCCGAAGTCTTTCGGTGGACCGACACGGGGCGTTCCCATGTAACTTGCACTTTTGTCGCCGGCAAACTCAGTGAGTGGGCCTTAGAGCGCCCCGTAGAAGATGAGGACAGCTCTGAATAATTCCCGCCGGGACAGCCTGGGCGGCCACAAGCGTGGCCGCAGACCTTAAAATGAGCTTTTCTGCACATTGCAGCCGCAATACAAAATCAAGGACAAATGATGAGCGTCGTAATTCCTTCTATGTCAGACCGTGACGGCAAAATCTGGATGGACGGCCAGATGGTCGATTGGCGCGACGCCAAGATCCACGTTTTGAGCCATACCCTGCACTACGGTTGTGGCGCTTTTGAAGGCGTGCGCGCTTACAAAACCGAGCAAGGCACCGCCATCTTCCGCCTGCAAGAGCACACTGACCGCCTGTTCAACAGCGCCAAGATCTTGCGCATGAACATCCCGTTTACCAAAGATCAAGTCAACGAAGCCCAACGCGCCGTGGTGCGTGAAAACCATCTTGAGTCCGGCTACATCCGTCCTTTAACTTGGATTGGCGACAAAAAATTGGGCGTCTCCCCCAAGGGCAACGACATCCATATCATGGTGGCGGCTTGGACTTGGGGGGCGTACCTGGGCGAGGAGGGCATGAAGCGCGGCATCCGCGTGAAAACCAGCAGCTACACCCGCCACCACGTCAATATCACCATGACCCAAGCCAAGGCGGTAAGCAATTACACCAATTCGATTTTGGCCAATATGGAAGTCACCGACGAGGGCTACGACGAAGCCCTGTTGCTTGACACCTCCGGCTTTGTGTCGGAAGGCGCGGGCGAAAATATCTTCGTGATCAAAGACGGCGTGATCTACACCCCCGACTTGTCGGCTGGTGCCTTGAACGGCATTACCCGCAATACCGTGTTCCACATCGCCAAAGATTTGGGCCTGGAGATCGTGCAAAAGCGCATCACCCGCGACGAGGTGTACATCTCTGACGAAGCCTTCTTTACCGGCACAGCCGCTGAAGTCACGCCCATCCGAGAGCTCGACCGCATCGAACTCGGCGCAGGCAGCCGCGGCCCGATCACCGAAAAAATCCAGTCTGCGTTCTTTGACATCGTCAATGGCCGCAACCCCAAATATGCTCACTGGTTGACCCAGGTTTGAGGAGATTGAAATGAGCAACGCAATTGAACTGCTGGCCAAAGACCTGAACGCCCAAGGCGGCGTGTTTTGCCCCAGCCCCCAAGCCCACATGAAACTCTGGAACACCCACCCCAAGGTGTACTTGGACGTGGCCAAAACAGGCGCGGCCAAATGCCCGTATTGCGGCACGGTGTACCAACTCAAAGCGGGTGAGGTTGTTGCGCACGGGCACTGAGTTGTCACCAGGGCCCGCTCACCCAGTCGCTGCGCTGGATCAGGTCACGGTCATCGTTGTGACCTTCAACAGCGCGCACTGTTTGCCCGCGCTGCAAACCAGTTTAGAAAAATTCGAACACATCATCGTTGTCGATAACGGCAGCGATGATGGCGGTGCGCAAATGACGCCGCAGTTCCTGCCCC
>CANGEG010000092.1 GCA_947452725.1 Comamonadaceae bacterium
AGGGATGTATCTATCATTTGCACTGATTTTACGCAAGCGACCGGCGACTTTCTGATGCTGACCCGTTTGCGGCTGAATCTGAATGGTTTAGCCCTGCTTTACACGGGCTTTTCGTCTGGGAAGCGGGGCTTCAGCGTGTACGATCGAGCCTTAGAATTTTTATTGATTTTTTGAACATGTTGGCATGATCTCTGTTGTTCGTATGACGTCTTCTCAAGCTTTTTCTCGCCCCACAGCCGCCTGGAGCAGCATGGTTTGTGCGGCATTCTTTCTTTTTATCTGCGTTCAGCAACCGGCCCAAGCCCAGTTTAGGGTGGAAGTCACGGGGGTGGGATTGACTCAAGTACCTTTGGCTGTGGTCCCGTTCAAAGGTGAGGACGTCTCGCCGCAAAAAATTGCTGCCATAGTGATTGCCGATTTGGAGCGTAGTGGACAGTTCCGTGCAGTGGAAGCAAAAGGTGAAACTCTGGACGAGGTTTCCCGCCCCGATCTCCCTCATTGGCGCCAACGCAATGCTGACGCTTTGGTCGCTGGCAGTGTCACGCGATTGGCCGATGGCCGGTACGACGTGCGCGCACGTT
The DNA here is from genome assembly GCA_947452725.1 of Comamonadaceae bacterium. GTDB lineage: Bacteria > Pseudomonadota > Gammaproteobacteria > Burkholderiales > Burkholderiaceae_C > Limnohabitans_A. The sequence goes on from CANGEG010000092.1 coordinate 582, forward strand.
TGTGGGACGTGGTGGGTGGACAAATACGCGCTGAATTCAAAGAAGCCGTTGTGGCCGCTGACCTGCGTTTGGCCGCGCACCGCTTGGCTGATCAGGTTTATGAAAAGTTGACCGGCGAAAAAGGCGTGTTTGCCACCCGCATTGCTTATGTGACCAAGGCGGGTACCCGCTATACCCTGTGGGTTGCTGACTCTGATGGTGAAGGTGCGCAGGCTGCATTGGCCAGCCCCGAGCCGATCATCTCGCCTTCATGGTCTCCCACCGGCAGTCAACTGGCTTATGTGTCCTTTGAATCGCGCAAGCCCGTTATTTACGTTCATGAACTGGCCTCAGGCAAACGCCAACTGGTCGCAAATTTTCGCGGCTCTAACAGTGCGCCCACTTGGGCGCCTGACGGCAAAAGCCTGGTCGCCACCCTGAGCCGCGATGGCGGCTCGCAGCTGTTTCAAATTGACGTTCAAGGGGGCTCGCCGCGTCGTTTGACCCAGTCGAGCGGCATCGATACCGAGCCTGCGTTTGCTTCCAACGGCGGCAAGCTCTACTTTGTCAGCGACCGTGGGGGATCGCCTCAAATTTACCGTATGCCGACTGGTGGTGGTGCAGTGGAACGGGTGACCTTCAATGGCACCTACAACATTTCCCCCAGCCTGAGCCCCGATGGCCGATGGATGGCTTATGTGACGCGAACAGGAGGGCAATTCAAACTCCAAGTCATGGATTTGTCGTCCGGTCAGTCGAGCGCGATTACCGATACCGGTGCTGACGAAAAACCCAGTTTTGCCCCCAACAGCAAGCTTTTGGTCTACGCCACACAGATCCAGGGCCGAGAAGCTTTAATGACCACCACTTTGGATGGGAAAATAAAGGCGCGCCTGGCAGGTCAAGGCGGCGATATTCGAGAACCCGATTGGGGTCCGTTCCGTCAGTAAAGCTTGACTTAAAACGCTGGTGATTTTTAGAGTTTTTTTTTGGAGTTAAATATGTTGATTCGCACTTTTTCGACGCTGGCCTTGACCGCCGCTTTGGCCGCATGTTCCTCGGGCGTGAAGCTCAATGACGTCCCTGTTGAAGATAAGTCAGCCACTTCGGTGGTCGGCGGCGCCAGCGCCAACGGCATTGGTATGGGGGGCTCGGCCGGCCAAAACAATGTGTCTGGCGTGCTGACTGAAAAAGGCGCAGGCAATGGGATGGGCCCGGCGGGTAGTAATATTGTGTTTTTCGACTACGATAGCTTCACACTCAAGCCTGAAGGCCGTGCTGTTATTGAAAACAATGCCAAGTTCTTGCAAGCCAACAAGCAACGCAAAGCCAACTTGGAGGGGCATACCGACGAGCGCGGTGGCCGTGAATACAACTTGGCTTTGGGCCAAAAGCGTGCTGAGTCCGTGCGCCAGGCTTTAACCTTGTTGGGCGTGAGCGACGCGCAAGTTGAGGCGGTGAGCTTTGGCAAAGAAAAGCCTTTGGATACAGGCAGCGACGAGGCCGCGATGGCTAAAAATCGTCGCGTTGAAATCAAATACTGAGCCGAGATATGAAGCAGTCCAATGTATGGCAATTTATGGCGGTGGTGGCACTGTGGCTGTTGCAGTCGGTGGCGCAGGCAGCCTTGTTTGAAGACGACGAAGCGCGTCGTGCCATCTTGGATTTGCGACAAAAAATAGAGCAACTCAGTGGTTCTGGCAGTGCGCAAAACAAATCTCAAACAGACGAAATTTTCAAATTGCGCAGCGCGCTGCTGGACCTGCAGGGCCAGATTGATTTGCTCAAAGTCGATCAAGCACGCTTGCGCGGAGCCAATGAGCAACTCTTGCGCGATCTGTCAGATCAGCAGCAACGCCAAAAAGACGTTCAGTTGGCACTTGATGATCGGTTAAGAAAATTTGAGCCAGTAAAAGTCAGTCTGGACGGCGCGGACATCACGGTTGAGCCCTCTGAAAAGCGTGACTATGACGCGGTCATGGGGGTGTTCCGCAAAGGTGATTTCACAGCAGCGCAAACTGGCTTTACAACCTTCATTCAACGCTTTCCGAGCACGCCTTATTTGCCCTCAGCTTTATTTTGGTTGGGCAATGCCCAGTACGCCAACAAAGATTACACAGCCGCTGTGTCTCACTTCAAGCGCATGTTGAACGTCGCCCCGAAGCATGTGCGCGCTTCAGAGGCTATGCTGGCGATTGCCAATTGCCAAGCGGAGCTCAAAGACACGAAGGTCGCGCGCAAGACCATGGAGGAGCTTGTCAAAACCTACCCCGACTCGGAAGCCGCGCAAGCCGCTAAAGAGCGTTTGGCGCGACTGAAGTAAGGCGCTCATGGACGCCGCGCAGTTGGCTGCTACTACTTGGGCGGTATTGCTGAGCACATTGGCCTTGTCCGTGGCGCTTGGGGCGGTAATGCATGCCAGTCATTTTTGCACCATGGGCGCCATTAGCGACGCGGTGTTGATGCAAGACACCTCGCGGCTCAAACAATGGGCCTTGGCAGCCGCGGTGGCCATTCTGGGTTTCGCTGTTATGCATTACCTGGGCTGGATAGATCCCCGAAATAGTATTTATGGTTCGCCTAAATTGCTCTGGCTGACTTCGCTATTTGGAGGGGGTTTGTTCGGTGTGGGCATGGTTCTGGCCTCTGGCTGCACCAGCAAAGCCCTGGTTCGATTGGGTGCGGGCAATCTCAAATCATTCGTGGTTTTGTTGGTCACGGGCGTGTTTGGCTTGGCCACGCTCAAAGGCTTGCTGGCAATGTGGCGAGTGAATATGCTGGAAACCGTTTATGTGCTTGCGCCGGCGCCGGCTTTTTTCGGCACCTGGTTGGCTGGGCAAAGCGGTTGGACTGTGCCGCAGGCAAGCGCTGCGGCAGCACTTTGCATGGGTGGAGCCTTAGGGGCCTGGTCGCTGCAGGGGGGGGGGCGAGAGTCACGCTCCATACTCTGGGCTGGCTTGTCTGTCGGGGCTGCGGTGGTCGCCATGTGGTGGATCACCGGCGTGCTCGGCCACGGCCTTGAACACCCCGAAACCTTGGAAGAATTTTTTGTCGCCACTTCGAGCGGTCGCATGGAATCATTGAGTTTTACCTCGCCCGTGGCCATGGCGCTAGACGCATTCATGTATTTCAGCGACGGCACCAAACGCCTGACTGTCGGCATGGTCTCGGTGTTCGGTGTCGTGTTGGGGGCCTATGTACATGCCCTTTGGACGGGCTCATTTCGTTGGGAAGGTTTTGTAAACCGCGCCGATCTGGTGCGGCACGTTGTGGGCGCTGCCTTGATGGGCGTGGGCGGTGTGACCGCTATGGGCTGCACGATTGGGCAGGGCTTAAGCGGCTTGTCCACCCTCAGCTGGATGAGCGCCTTGACCTTGATCTCAATTGGACTGGGCGCATGTTTGACCTTGACATGGCAATTTCGCCAGTTGGAGCGCAAGGCATGATGAACTTTGATGCCACGCGCAGCTTTGGCGGTCTGGATCGTTTGTATGGCGTGGGCGCTGCTACCGCCATTCGCAGTTCGCATGTAGTGGTGGTAGGCCTGGGGGGTGTGGGATCATGGTGCGCAGAAGCCCTGGCTCGCAGTGGGGTAGGGCGCATCACTTTGATCGATTTGGATCATGTTGCGGACTCAAACATTAACAGGCAAATTCAGGCCTTAAGCACTACGGTTGGCCAAGCTAAAGTTCAGGCTATGAAAGATCGTATCGCCTTGATCAACCCAAGCTGCAAGGTTCAATGCATTGAAGAATTTGTGGCCCCCGGCAACTGGCCTGCACTGCTAGGCCCCGGCCCGCTGCCTGATGCAGTGATTGATGCTTGCGATCAAGTCAAGGCCAAGGTTTCTATAGTCCATTGGGCGCAGACTCACAAAGTGGGCTGTGTCAGCGTGGGGGCCGCCGGTGGAAAACGTCTTGCACACAAGGTGGATGTGGACGATTTATCAAAAGTCACTCATGACCCATTGCTGGCACAACTGCGTTACAGCCTGCGCAAATTTCATGGCGCGCCGCGTGAAGGTAAAAAAATGGGCGTGGCCTGTGTATTCAGCCGCGAGGCTGTTGCCCCTCCTGACGCTTCATGCGATATACAGGGCGACGGCACCCTTAACTGCCACGGTTACGGCTCAGTGGTGACTGTGACCGCCACCTTTGGCTTGTGTGCTGTCTCCAGTATTTTGAATTTTCTTTCAGACGCTTTTGTAAAAGCAAAAAACAACGCTATAATTTGAGGCTTAGCGAAACGTTAAATGCTGCCAAAAGCAGTTGCAAATGTTTAGCTTGATGGGACCATAGCTCAGTTGGTAGAGCAGCGGACTTTTAATCCGTTTGTCGTGGGTTCGACCCCCGCTGGTCCCACCAAATATCGAAAACCTGTTCAGAGTAATCTGAACAGGTTTTTTTTCGCGAGCTTTCGGATAAACGACTGTGAACTGATCGCCTTGCGTTTCATTAAGGCGGTCAGTTCATTCGTCGAAAAAATCAAACTGTCGTGATGCTCGATTCAATTTGCTGAATCTGCTCAGACAGTTCTAACCACTTCAATTCCAACGTTTCCAATTCGGTATTGGCGCCGCCCAGTTCTTTGCTGGCTTGAACGATGGCATTTGCAGCCATGGGGGTTGCCAACTTGTTTTCTAATTCACCTTTTAGCTTTTGCAACTGGGCCATGCGCTGCTCAGTTTGCTCCAAGGACTTTTTAAATGGCCGGGTCTGCGCCGCTAGCTCAATTCGGCGTTGCGCATCCAGTTTGCGCTGCTCTGGACTACGAAAAACCAGAGGTTCAACGGTGGGCTTGGGTGGGGCGATCGGGGTCTGTGGTTCTAGGGCAATGACCGCATTCATTTTTTCGTTCGCAGGGGCCATTGGCTTTGTTGCGGGCGGTATTTGAATCTTGATGGGCGAGGGATTGGACGCCGCCGATTTGGCTTCTTCGCGCAAGCGTTTGGACTCTTCAAGCAAGTAGCGTTGATAGTCGTCCAAGTCGCCATCAAACGGCTCGACCTTGCCGCGCCCGACCATCCAAAATTCATCACACACCGCACGAAGCAAGGCACGGTCATGGCTCACCAGCATCACAGTGCCTTCGAACTCGTTCAGCGCCATAGCTAGCGCCTCTCGGGTGGCCAAATCCAAGTGGTTGGTGGGCTCGTCGAGTAGCAACAAGTTGGGGCGTTGCCAGACAATCATGGCCAGCACAAGTCGAGCTTTTTCGCCACCGCTCATCGTGCCCACAGCTTGTTTGACCATGTCGCCGGTAAAGTTAAAGGATCCCAGGTAACTGCGTAAATCTTGCTCGCGGCTGGGTTCGCTGCTGTTGGGCCCCAGCTCCCTAGCCAAGCGAATCATGTGCTCCAAGGGGTTGTCTTGCGGACGCAACACATCCAGCTCTTGCTGGGCAAAGTATCCAATGTTCAGACCTTTGCCTTCGGTCAGCGTGCCGTCCAACAGCTTCATTGTGCGTGCCACGGTTTTGACCAAGGTGGATTTACCTTGACCGTTGGCGCCCAAAATACCAATGCGCTGGCCCGCCAAGACCGATTTACTGATGCCTTGCAAGATGGGTTTGGGTTGTTCGTCTACGATATAGCCAAAGCTCGCCTCGCTGATTGCCAGCATCGGATTGGGCAGACTATTTGGTTCTTTGAATCCGAATGTGAATTCGGCGTCGGCCAACAGTGGCGCCACTTTTTCCATGCGCTCCAGAGCCTTGACTCGGCTTTGCGCTTGCTTGGCCTTACTCGCCTGCGCCTTAAAGCGGGTAATGAACTTTTGCAAGTGAGCAATTTTGTCTTGCTGTTTGCTGAACGACGCTTGTTGCAGCTCCATTTGTTGGGCGCGCAAGATTTCAAATGCGGTGTAGTTTCCGCCGTAGCGATTGAGTTTGGCTTGATCAATGTGCAGCGTGACGTCGGTAATGGCGTCCAAAAATTCGCGATCATGGCTGATGACAATCATGGTGCCGGTGTAGCGCTTGAGCCAGGCTTCGAGCCATACCAGGGCGTCCAAGTCCAGGTGGTTGGTGGGCTCGTCGAGCAACAAAATATCCGATGGACACATCAACGCACGGGCCAATTGCAAGCGCATGCGCCAGCCGCCGGAGAAACTGTTCACCGGATTGTTCAACTCGTCCACACGAAAACCCAGACCCAAAATCAGCGCTTCGGCGCGGGGCAAGGCATCATGGTCACCGGCATCGGCCAAATCGGTGTAAACATGCGCCATTTCCATGCCATCGCCGCTGGCTTCGGCCGCAACCAAACGTTGGCGCAACTCGGCCAAGCGGGTGTCGCCTTCCAGCACAAACGTGGAGGCGGGCTCGTCGGTCTCGGGCATGTTTTGCGCCACTTGCCCCATGCGCCAAGCTTTGGGCATAGAGAAATCGCCGCCGTCTTCATGCAAGGTGCCATTGAAGAGTGCAAAAAGAGTTGATTTTCCCGCACCGTTGCGTCCTACCAAGCCAACCTTTTCTCCAGGGTTCAGGGTGACGGTGGCGCTGTTCAATAGCACTTTGGCGCTGCGGCGCAGCGTAACGTTCTTCAGGGTGATCATGTGGTCTGGCGGCTGTCAGAGGCTGGGCAAAGCCAGGCCGAGATACCGCAATCGGTTTGAGTGTGTTCTGTCAAAAGGGGCGCGAAAGCAAGTATCAGGCTTGTAAAAAGATCCTGGCGCGTCGCATAACGTAAGGCTTGATTTTAGCCTGCCTAGGGTTTGCCATAGGTTGATTGGCGGATCATGCCCTTTAAGAGGCTTGAAGTGTGAGTAAGCTGGTGCGAGTGACCAGCAAAACTTGGTCTTCACCTGCACTGGTTTCGAGCCAGATAACTTCAAGCTTCGGAAACGCGGCTTCAAAGTGCTCGCGCTCATGGCCGATCTCCAGCACCAGCACCCCACACTCGGAAAGGTGCGCAGGGCCGTCTAGTAAAAGTTGTCGAATAAAGTCCATGCCGTCTTCGCCGCCAGCCAGGGCCAAAGCCGGTTCGGCGAGAAACTCGGCAGGTAGTGCCTGCATGCTGGACGCGCAGACATAAGGCGGGTTACACAACATCAGATCGAACAGGCCAGGTACGCTGTTCAAACCGTCGCTTTGTACCAAAGTGATGCGCTCGGCCAGATTGTGTCGATCCACGTTGATGCGCGCCACCGCCAGCGCATCGGCTGACAGATCGGCTCCGACTACAGAAACATCCGGATAGGTCATTGCGGCGAGCACGGCCAAGCTACCGTTGCCGGTGCACAGATCGAGCACACGCTGAGTGTGCTCGCCCAGCCAATAGTCAATGTCGCCCTCGGCCAACAATTCAGCAATGAAGCTGCGCGGCACAATGCTGCGCTCGTCAATGTAGAAAGGCACGCCCTGCAACCAAGCCTCCTGTGTTAGGTAAGCGGCCGGTTTGCGTGTTTGAATTCGCTCTTGAACCAGTACTTGAACGGCGCTCACTTGATCTGTGGAAAGTTCGTCCTTCATGGTAGCCGGCTCAATGTCCAGCGGTAACCCTAGTTTCCAAAGTGCCAGCCAGGCGGCTTCGTCTTCAGCGTTGCTTGTGCCATGGCCAAAGGTCAAGGGGGCCGCGTTCAGTTGCGCGGCGCAAGCGGCGATCAGTTCAGTCAGTTGCATGCGAGGGATTCAGTTAGGTTCGGGCTTGCAAGCGTGGTCGAGCAGCTGTAAGACCTCGCGGTAAATGTTTTTGAGCGGCTCAATGTCGGGCATCGCTACGTGCTCGTTGATTTTGTGGATGGTGGCGTTGGGTGGGCCCAACTCGATTACCTGAGGGCAAATTTGTGCAATAAACCGCCCATCACTGGTACCGCCCGTGGTCGAAAGTTGGGTTTCGATACCAGTGTGCTGGCGTATGGCCTGTTGAACAACATCGACTAAGGTGCCGGGTGTGGTGAGAAATGGCAGGCCGCCAATCGTCCATTGCAGATCAAAGTCTAGGCCATGCTGGTGCAGCACCTCGGTCAAGCGCTGCTGTAGGTTTTCTGGTGTGGACTCGGTGCAAAAGCGAAAGTTGAAGTCAATCACCACCTGGCCCGGAATCACGTTGCTGGCCCCGGTGCCGCCGTGAATGTTGCTGATTTGCCAGCTGGTGGGCTGGAAAAAGTCATTACCTTGGTCCCATTCAATGCCCACCAGCTCGGCCAGTGCGGGGGCTGCGCTGTGTATCGGGTTTTTGGCTAAGTGCGGATAGGCGATGTGGCCTTGAATGCCTTTGACGGTGAGCTTGCCGCTCATGGTGCCGCGTCGCCCGTTTTTGATCATGTCGCCGGTGCGTTGCACCGATGTGGGTTCGCCCACAATGCAGTAATCTGGCGCATGGCCTCGCTGCTTCAACAGATCGCAAACGATCACTGTGCCATCCACGGCAGGTCCTTCCTCGTCGCTGGTCAGCAAGAAAGCCAGACCCAGCGCGGGATGGGCATTGGCGGCCACAAACTCTTGCACTGCCACGACCATGGCGGCGATAGATGTTTTCATGTCGCTGGTGCCGCGGCCAAACAATTTGCCATCGCGATGTGTGGGCGTGAACGGATCACTCGACCATTGATCCAGTGGGCCGGTGGGCACCACGTCCGTGTGACCGGCAAAGGCCAGCGTCTTGCCTGAGCTGCCCGATCGGTGCGCCCAAAGGTTGCGGACTCTAAAGCTTTCTGGGCCACTGTAAATTTCTTCGCAGACAAAACCCAGGGGCTTCAACTGCGCCAGGATCAAGTCCATGCAACCCGCGTCGTCAGGAGTGATTGATGGGCGCGCTATCAGTTGTTCGGCAAGTCGCAAAGTTTGGGACATTCGGATTCCTTTGTTCTTAAGGACGGGCTTGGCGGCAAAAGTCGGCAATTCGGTGCGCCGCTTCCAGGCATTCGGCGGTTTCGGCCACCAGTGCCATGCGAATGCGACCTTGCCCCGGATTTATGCCGTTCACCGCGCGTGCCAGGTAGCTGCCGGGCAAGACCGTCACAGCGGTGGCTTGCAGCAGCTCGCGGGCAAACACATCGTCTCGCCCTTGCCAGGCCTGGGGCACTTGGGCCCAGAGGTAAAAAGCAGCGTCGGGCAGTTTCACGTCCATCACTTGCGCCAGCACAGGGGTGACCTGTGCAAACTTCGCGCGGTACAAATTGCGGTTTTCTACCACATGGGTTTCGTCATCCCATGCCGCAATACTGGCTGCTTGCACCACCGGGCTCATAGCGCTGCCGTGGTAGGTGCGATACAGCAAAAACTGCTTGATGATACTGGCGTCACCGGCTACGAAGCCGCTGCGAAGGCCCGGCACATTGCTTCGCTTACTTAGGCTGGTTAAGGCAATCAACCGTTTGAAATCGTTGCGTCCCAGTTGCTGCGCGGCTTGTAAACCGCCCAATGGCGGCTCGTCGCGGAAATAGATTTCGCTGTAGCACTCGTCCGAGGCGATGACAAAGCCGTATTTGTCGCTGAGTTCAAACAGCTTGCGCCATTCTTCAAGGGGCATCACTGCTCCCGTGGGGTTTCCGGGCGAGCAGACAAAAATGAGCTGCGTGTGCGCCCAAATCTCTGCGGGCACGCTGTCCCAGTTCACAGCAAAATTGCGCTCAGGTACGCTGGCCACGTAATATGGCTGCGCGCCGCCGAGCAGGGCTGCGCCCTCGTAGATTTGATAGAAAGGGTTGGGGCTGAGCACCGAGGCTCCCGGCTGCGCCGGGTCAATTACGGTTTGAGCCAGTGAAAACAAGGCCTCGCGCGTACCGTTGACAGGCAAAATTTGCGTGGTCGGGTTCAGCTTGACGCTATAGCGGCGCTTCACCCAATTGGCGCAGGACTGGCGTAACGGGCTTTCGCCAGCTGTGCCTGGGTAGCCAGCTAAACCTGTGTCCAAGGCCTTGACCATTGCTTGCTTGATGAATTCGGGTGTTGCGTGTTTGGGCTCACCAATCCCGAGGCTGATCGGTCGGAGCGTGGGATGGGGTGTAACGTCCGCAAAAAGTTGACGTAGACGTTCAAATGGGTAGGGTTGCAGGGTCGCAAGAAGGGGGTTCATTCTTTGATTATCGGGGATTGCACCGAACTACCGCACCGCGCGCGCGCAGGACAGAACCTAGTTGGCCAGCCCACGCTGTGGGTTAATATCAGCGTTCTGCACGCCATAGGCGCGCAGTGTCATTTTTTCGCATTGCGGCGCCGCGCGCTGCGCGAAATACGAACCTTTTAAGTATTTTCGGACTGCCGTGCGCCTCAATTCCATCAAACTTGCGGGTTTTAAATCTTTTGCCGAGCCGACCAACTTCGTCTTGCCAGGTCAACTGGTGGGCGTGGTCGGGCCTAATGGCTGCGGAAAATCGAACAACATGGACGCGGTGCG
>CANGEG010000093.1 GCA_947452725.1 Comamonadaceae bacterium
GTTTGCACTATTTTGCTGGCCTTCACTCTGGGGGTGTTGATTCAACGAATCATCATTCGTCCGGTGGAGAAGGCCCCGGTGCTGAACGTGGTGGTAGTCTTCATAGGCCTCTTGGTCATTCTCAACAGCATTGCAGGCTGGGTCTTCACGTACACCATCAAATCGTTTCCATCGCCCTTTCCCAAAGAGCCTCCGTTCGGTCTACATTTCATCTCCTCGCACGAGCTCGGTTCGATTGGCGTGACCTTGGTGTTGTTGGTCTTACTGTATGGCTTTTTTAAATTCACACCGCTGGGTTTGGCCATGCGAGCCTCGGCACAAAACCCAGAATCCAGCCGTTTAGTGGGAATTCGCGTAGGCTGGATGCTGGCTCTGGGCTGGGGCCTGGCAGCGGCCATTGGCTCAGTGGCAGGGATGATGATTGCGCCGGTGGTGTTCTTGGAGCCGAACATGATGTCAGGCATCTTGTTGTATGCCTTTGCTGCAGCCCTGGTTGGTGGCATCGACAGCCCTGGCGGAGCTGTGATGGGCGGCTTCATTGTGGGCATCTTAGAGAACTTACTTGGCGCGTATGTGATCGGCACCGAACTCAAGCTCTCGGTCGCGTTGGTCTTGATCATCGCCGTGCTGACCATCAAGCCCGCCGGATTGTTTGGCAAAGTCATTGTTTCAAGGGTCTGAGTCACATGTCCACTTCGCCATCACTCACACATGCTGCGCCCGCCTTGCCCTGGATCCGCTTGATCTTGGGCATGGGCGGCGCATGCGCCCTGCCGTTTTTCATCACCAACTACCATGTGTTTCAAGCCTCTTTGGTGCTTTGCTACGCCATTGCTTTGGTGGGCTTGAACATCTTGATTGGCTACAGCGGTCAAATTTCGTTGGGGCACGGAGCCTTTATGGCCATTGGTGCCTACACCACGGCCGTCTTGATGGACAAGTTTGAAATGCCTTACTGGATGACGATTCCGATCGCCGCCGCCGTGTGTCTGGCCGTCGGCTTTCTCTTTGGCTTGCCGGCATTGCGACTCGAAGGGCATTATCTGGCTTTGGCCACGTTTGCCTTGGCCGTGGCATTGCCGCAATTGCTCAAATTCAAACACTTGGAGTTTTTGACTGGTGGGGTTCAGGGCATTGTGATCATGAAACCTGAATCGCCTTTTGAATCTCTGTTCGGCCTGAAGCTCAACTCCGATCGCTGGCTGTATTTCTTTACACTGGCCGTCACGGTGATCATGTTTGTCATCGGCTGGAATTTGATCCGCGGGCGCGTGGGCCGAGCCCTGATTGCGATTCGCGATCAACCGATTGCCGCCGCTTCCATGGGCATCAACACGCCGCTTTACAAAAGCCTGGCCTTTGGCGTGAGCGCCATGTTCACCGGCGTGGCAGGCGGCTTGAGTGCGATCTTGGTGGCCTTTGTCGCACCAGACAGCTTCACAGTTTTTCTCTCCATCACTTTGATGGTGGGCATGGTGATAGGCGGCGTCACCTCACTGCCAGGCGCTTTGTATGGCGCCATCTTCGTGCAGTTTGTGCCGAATCTCGCTGATCAAATTTCCAAAGCAGCGCCTTGGGCCATTTACGGCACTTTGCTGATTTTGTTCATGTACGTCATGCCCACCGGTATTGCCGGGGCGCTGCGCCTACTGGGACAAAAGCTGCGGGCGCTCATGACCTGATGGTCACGGCGTATTTTGGTATCGCTCCCCCTTTTCAATCACTACAAGGACCACCATGAAAAAGAGACAATTTGCCCTGGCCGCTTTGTGCATCTCCATCCTGGGTTTTGCCATGCCCACCAGCGCGCAGAAAAAATATGATCCGGGTGCCAGCGATACGGAAATCAAAATCGGGCAAACCATGCCCTATAGCGGGCCGGCTTCAGCCTACGGCACGATCGGCAAAGTGCAAGCAGCCTATTTCAAACAGCTCAATGAGCTGGGCGGTGTGAATGGCCGCAAGATCAATTTCATCAGCCTAGATGACGGTTACAGCCCACCGAAAACGGTGGAAATGGTTCGCCGACTGGTTGAGCAAGACGAGGTCTTATTGATGATGGGCACTTTGGGCACACCGTCGAACACGGCGATTCACAAATATATGAATGCCAAAAAAGTTCCGCACATGTTCTTGGCGACGGGCGCATCCAAGTGGAACGATCCGCAGCACTTTCCTTGGACGATTGGCTTTAACCCCAACTACCACTCCGAGGGCAAGTTGTATGGGCAAAACATCGTGGCCACCAAACCGAACGCCAAAATTGCAGTGCTATTTCAAAACGACGATTACGGCAAAGACTATTTCAACGGCTTCAAAGAAGGCCTTGGCGCCAAAGCGGCCAGCATGATCGTGGCACAAGCGTCTTATGAGGTGACAGACCCCACCATCGACTCTCAAATCGTCACACTGAAAGGGTCTGGCGCCGACACCTTTTTCAACATCACCACACCCAAATTTGCCGCTCAAGCGATTCGCAAAGTAGATGACGTGGGCTGGAAGCCGACGCATTACCTGAATCAAGTCTCCGCTTCAGTGGGAAGCGTTTTGAAACCAGCAGGCCTGGATAAATCCGTCGGCTTGATCTCTATGCTCTACGTTAAGGACGGCGCTGATGCCCGTTGGGACAATGACCCCACTATGAAGGACTTTAAGGCCCTGCTGAAAAAATACACCCCCGAGATCAGCGTGGACGATGGCAATGCAACATACGGCTACGCTGTGGCTCAGATGATGGTTCAGGTTTTAAAGCAAGCGGGCGATAATTTGACCCGCGAGAACATCATGAAGCAAGCCGCCAGCATCAAAGATTTTCAAATCCCCATGGTTTTGCCCGGTGTTGTAGCCAGCACCTCGGCCACCGATTTCGCCTTGTTCCAAAGCATGCAATTGGTCAAGTTCGACGGCAAAAATTGGGTGGATTACGGCAAGCCGGTGACTGTGAAGTAAAGCCCGCAGCTGTGGGCCCATGCGGTTCAAACCATAAAACCCTGCTGAGATTGAGCGGGGTTTTTCCTAATTCGAGCTTCTCAATTTGCTTTGAGTAAGGCAGCGGTATCGGCCGCCAAGGCCGCCGCACCACTGCCGTAGCGGTTGTACAGCCGTACGCGCCCCTGCGGATCAAAGGTGTAGCTGCCTGCTGAATGGTCAAAGGTGTAACTGGTGGGGGTTTTACCATCGACCTTCTTGAAGTAAATCTTGAAATCTTTGGTGACGGCCGCCAATTGCTCAGGGTTAGGACGCAGAGCAATAAAGCTGGGGTCAAAATTCGCCATATAGGCTTTGAGCAATTCAGGCGTATCGCGCTCGGGGTCCAGGGTACTGAATACACCTTGCAATTTGTCGCCATCAACCCCTAACAAACCTTTGACTTCGGCCAGCTCCTGCATGGAGGTCGGGCAAACGTCAGGGCACTGGGTATAGCCAAAAAAAACTACCACCACCTTGCCTGCGAAATCGGCAAGCGAGCGCACTTGACCGCTGTGATCCGTCAGGCTAAAGCCCTTGGCGTAATCCGCGCCCGTAATGTCCACGCCTTTGAAGCTAAGTTGGCTCGGTCTGCAGGCAATAAGCATACTGCTGCCAACCAACAAGCCCGCTCCCAAGGCCCGTAGCGCGTTGCGTTTCGATAAAAGGCTATTCAGCAGTGCAGTCATGATGCGCTTAAAAAAGATAGTGATCGACCAATAGCGCAGCAAACAAGGCGCTCAAGTGAATCAACGAAAAGCGAAAGGTCTTGCGCGCCAATTCGTCCGAATAATTGCGCCACAGGGCCCAGGCATAGCCAATAAAGCCCAAGCTCAGCAACACCGCCACAGACAGGTAAAGCCACGAGCTCATGCCGTAGATGAAGGGCATAAGACAAGCGGCCATCAACACAAAGGTATACAGCAGCACTTGCAGACGGGTGAACTCATTGCCATGGGTGACGGGCAGCATGGGCAGACCAGACTTTCGGTAATCCTCGACGCGGTACAAAGCCAAGGCCCAAAAGTGCGGCGGCGTCCACAAGAAAATAATCAAAAACAGGATCAAGGCTTCTGGCCCTACATCGCCCGTCATCGCTGCCCATCCCAGCACCGGCGGCATGGCACCTGAAGCGCCCCCGATCACGATGTTTTGTGGCGTCAAGGGCTTCAAGATCACGGTGTAAATCACAGCGTAGCCAACGAAGGTGGCAAAGGTCAACCACATCGTCAAGGGGTTCACGGCCACATACAAAATGCCCGAGCCAGCAGCGCACAACAGCGCCGAAAAAATCAATGCCTGACGATCCGACAACTCGCCGCGCGCGGTGGGCCGCCAAGCCGTGCGTTTCATCTTGGAGTCAATGGTTTTCTCCACCAAGCAGTTGAAAGCGGCCGCCGCGCCGGCCACCAACCAGATGCCGGCACAAGCGATCAAGCCCAAGCGCACTTGCGCCCCACTGGGCAGTCCGGGCACGGCCAAGACCATGCCAATCAGTGCGCAAAAAACAATCAGTTGCACCACACGGGGTTTGGTCAGCGCGTAGAACTGGCGCCAGGTGGACGTTGAAGGGGTATCGAGTACAGTCATGAAATAGGCCTTGTCGCGGTGCAGCCCACAGCCGAGGGCGCACGCACATGAAAACAGTCAGAAATTCGTTGACTGGCAGTTAGGGCCCAAGTCAGCACCACCACCAAAGCCGCAGCGCCGCCGGTGTGCATGACTGCAGCCAACAGCGGCCAGTCCAGCACCACATTTGACAAACCGGTCAGCACTTGCATCAGCACCAGCATTTGAAGCCACCGGGCTTGGCGCGGCAAGACCTGAGCCGCATTCAAACGCCAAGTCAAAATCAACAAGGCGATCGCCACGACCACCGCTACGAACCGGTGCACCACATGGATGGACACCAACGCAGAGAAAGGCAAAATCTCGCCAGAAGTTTGATGGCCCAATGAGCGCCAGACTTCAAAACCCAGGCCGTCCCACGCAGGCCACCACTGGGCATTGCACAACGGAATGCCTTCACAAGCTAACACCGCGTAATTGGTGCTGACCCAGCCACCCAAGCTAATTTGCAGCCAGACCAAGACCGTGACGCAAAGCAGTGCTGAACGCAAACTGGGCGCAAGAGGCGTGCGCGACTGCCCTGCACTTCGCACAGCTTGCGTGCACAGCAAAGCCAACAGTCCCAGCCCTCCCAGCAGATGCAGAGTGACAATGGCAGGAAACAGCTTCAAAGTGACAGTCCACGCCCCAAATGCGCCTTGCAGACAGACCCACAGCAAAGTGAACGTGGGCCAACCGGGTTTCACGGTGTTCATCCCTGCATCTTTGTGCTTGAGGGTACTGACCCAACTGTGAACGGCCAAGGTCAAAATCAGCACACCCACGGCGGTGGCCAGATAGCGGTGAATCATTTCAATCCAGGCTTTGCTGTGCGTCACAGGACCGCTGGGCATGGCGGTTTGCGCCGCATCGATATGAGCCAGAGCACCCACCGGCGTCACACTGCCGTAACAGCCTGGCCAATCGGGGCAACCCAAGCCCGAGTCGGTCAAGCGGGTGAAGGCGCCGAACAGCACCAGATCGAAAGTCAAAAACAAAGTCAACAACACCAGTGCGCGCCTGCGCCCGGCCACGCCACTTTGCCGGTGACGCAACCACACCCAACACAAAGGGCCCATGGCGAGCAGCAAGCCCGTCGCCATGACGCGCAAAGCGGGTGTCCAGTTGTACAGTTCCACAGAATTCATATGCTCAACGGCCAGGGGTGTCCCAAAACGCAGACGCCCGCAGCACACGTTCCAAATCGCGTTTGGCTTTGGCAGCACCGGCCACGTCCATATTGGCGGGAAAGCGCAGCATCAAATTACCCAAAGGATCGACCAGATACAAATGCGCATCCAGGCTTTGACCGTCGGCGGGCGGCAGCCAGTCTTGCAGGTCTTGCATCTTGACAAGCAAGACAGTGGCTTGCGCCAATGCAGGTAACAGCGTAGGAGCCGGCGCCACATCGTCTTGAATCAACCACACGCGGTCCAAGCGGTCTTTGTCTTTGCCCAGGGTCTCGCGCAGTTGGCGCTGAAAGTACAGGCGCTGCTGACAAGCTGAATCACACGCTCCGCCGCCTACACTGACTAACAGCCATTGGCCTTTGAGCGCCGACAAGGGTGCCTTCAAGCCCGTCAACGTCACCGTGGCCACTTGGGGCAACGGACGCTGCGGCTCAATGAGTTCACCATAGTTGCGGCGCCCCTCGGGCCGGATCACGTAATAGGTCCAGTACGAGGCCACCACGGGTGAGGCGCAGATCAGCAAAACAAACAGCATTTTCCAGCGTCCCATACGGGTCCGCGCGACGTCGGCCTGCAGAGCATCGTTTGGCGTGGGCATGCTGTGCACGGTAAAGCCCAAAGGCGAGTCTTGCAGTGAATGCGCTTGAGGCTTAAGGTGTTGTTTTTCTTCGGACAATTTGGAACCAGACATAAAGCAAGGTGATCAAGGCGCTAAGCCCAAACCACTGAAAAGCATAACCATAGTGTTTTTCAACACCCGTGGCCGGCTGCGGCCATTCGCGCAAAAGCCCTTCTGAAGCCGCGCCGGTTTGCACCACTGTCACTTCCAGCAGGGGCCAACCTGTCTGAGCACGTAAAGCCACCACATCGAGATTTTGCCGTATTGGGCCATCCCCCGATTCGCCCAACTCATAGAGCTTGGATGGGGCAAGGGCAATGCGCCCGGTGATGGTCACTTCGCCCGTCGGCGTGATCACTTCGGGCAAATGGGTACGCTCTGTGAAATGCCGTGGCGCCCAACCGCGCTGAACCAAAATCACAGCCTTTGATGCTTTTAGACGCAATGGCGTGACGACATAAAAGCCCACACGAGCGTTCATCTGCCGATTGTCCAAAAACAAGGTCTTGTCAGCCAACCACTCACCTTGCAAACTCACACTGCGGTGAATCAAGCCGGCACGGTTCTCCGCGCTGTCGCCCGCTTGGCCCAGGCTGTCACCATCTACGACAGCCATCTCGGCGCGCTGCCCCATTTGCGCTTGCCAGGCCTCTTTACTGGCTGCACGACGCAGCTGCCAAAAACCAAGCGAGCAGGTGATGGCTACAGCCAACAAAGCGGCCAGCAATACCCCCATGAAACGCAGGGGTTGGTTTGGCTTTTGGCCACCGTTAGACGCAGCGAACCAACTCATCCGATAATCCAACTCATGACATACCTTGTTGCAATCGCATTTGTGGCCATTTTGGGCAGCCTGGGTGCTGCCTTGTATTACATGATGAAGGGCGACGGCCAATCTTCTGGCAAACACCCTTCGGGCGGTATGGCCAAAGCCTTGGCGTTTCGCGTCGGCTTTTCCATTTTGCTCTTCGTCTGTATTTTGCTGGCCTGGAAACTGGGCTACATCCAACCCTCTGGCATCCCCGTAGGAGCTTGATTCATCGGCCCTTCGATTGAAGTCCAGGTTCTGATTGTCCACAAAAAAAGCGCCATATTCGGCGCTTTTTTTTGGCCTCAGAGCCCTATTACATCCAGTAAACCAGGATGTACAAGCCCAACCACACCACGTCCACAAAGTGCCAGTACCAGGCTGCGCCTTCAAAACCAAAGTGACGCTCTGCAGTGAAGTGACCCTTTTGCAAACGCAAAGTGATGAACAGCAACATCAAAGTGCCCACGAACACGTGGAAACCGTGAAAACCCGTGAGCATGTAAAAGGTCGAGCCGTACACACCGGAGCTGAGTTTCAAATTCATCTCAGACCAAGCGTGCGCATATTCATAACCCTGCACAAACAAGAATACCGAACCCAACAACACAGTCATCCACATGAACTTGATGGTTTTGGAGCGGTCTCCATGCTGCAAGGCATGGTGCGCCACTGTCAAGGTCACACCCGAAGTCAACAACAAAGCAGTGTTGATGGTGGGCAACCAGAAAGGCGACATGGTCTGGAAAGGCTCAACAATGCCAGCAGGTGATGCGGTTGCACCTGCGGCCAGGGTTGGCCACACCGCTTTAAAGTCAGGCCAGATCAAGGCGTTTTCCAAGCTGCCCAACGCAGGCAACGAATGCGTACGCGCCCACCACAATGCGGTGAAGAAAGCGCCGAAGAACATCACTTCAGAGAAGATGAACCAGGTCATGCTCCAACGATAAGACAAATCGATCTTGCGTCCGTACTGACCGCTTTCGCTCTCACCTATGGCATCACTGAACCACTGATACAAGACGGTCAGCCACCAGATCAGGCCAAAGAACAAAGAGTATTTGCCCCAATCCGCGCCATTCACCCACTGGCCTGCGCCGATGATGACAAAGAACAAACCAATGGCGGCCATCACGGGGTGACGTGACGCGTTCGGCACGAAATAGTAAGGCGTGGTGCCGTGTGCTGTGGAACTCATGTGTACTCCTGCTCTCAAATCTTCGAAATCATTATCTGTTCACGAAAGGGAGGATGGCTGTGCCACCACCCAATTCACCAAGGCGATCAAACCGATCACCATCACCACCACAAGGCCCAGGGCCACAGCAATAATGTGAAAGGGGTTCAAGCGCGCCATATCTTCTTGCGACGCACTGCCCTTGCGCATGCCAGCAAACGACCACATGACCGCTTGAAGGGTACGCAAAAACGTGGCTTTGGGCGGCTTGTCTTGCAAGGGGCTCATGTGCCGGCTTTCTGCAAGGGCACCGCGGCCTGCGTGGCCACGGGCGCTGGCGGTGTTTTACCGCCCACTTCAAAGAACGTATAAGACAAAGTAATTGTCTTGACGTCTTTGGACAATTTAGGATCAATCACGAAGGCCACGGGCCAGCGTTTTTTCTCGCCCGGCTCCAAGGTGTATTGATTGAAGCAAAAACATTCCAGCTTGTTGAAATACGCTGCCGCTTGGTGTGGCGCGTAACTTGGAATGGCTTGGGCCGCCATGCGCTTGTTTTGCACGTTCTGAAACTCGTACATCACCGTGGTCAACTCACCCGGGTGCACCACCACAGAGCGTGTCTCGGGCTTGAAATCCCAGGGACCACGTGAATTGGCATCAAACTCCACCGTGATGGAGCGGGTCATATCCACCTGCGTATTGAGACCAGCGGCGACAAGCCGTGCATCGGCACCGGCCACACCGTTGCCGGGAACTTGGCGCTCCACCAGTGACAAGATGTTGATCCCAGTGATCTCGCAAATGTGCTTATACAAAGGAATCAGCGCATAGCCAAAGGCGAACATGCTGACTGTAATCACAGCCAGTTTGCCCATCATTTTGGTATTTTCGTTGCGCAGATTCATGGCAGGGAAATGCTCAGTGCTCAGTGGCCCAACAGAATCATCTTGGCCATGAACCCGATGAAAAACATCGCGGCCACAGAGGCCAGTGTCAAGGCCATGCGCAAATTGCTTTTCTTTTGTTCGGGTGTCATAGTGGTCTTTGAGTTAGCCGATCACGCGGGTGGCGGTGATGTCTAATTTTGGTGGGTTTTCAAACGTGTGGAAAGGCGCTGGTGAGGGAACTTCCCACTCCAAGCCTTCTGCACCTGCACCATCAGGGTCGTTCCAAGGACGCTGAGGCGCTTTGGCACCTTGACCGCGCATGCAAGGCACGACCACGAACAAGAAGAAATACACCTGGGCAAAGCCAAAGAGGAAACCACCGACCGAAGCCAAGGCGTTGAAGTCAGCAAACTGCATCGGGTAGTCAGCGTAGCGTCGCGGCATACCGGCCAGACCCAAAAAGTGCATCGGAAAGAAAGTGACGTTGAAAGAAATCAGCGACCACCAGAAATGGATCTTGCCGCGGCCTTCGTTGTACATCACGCCTGTCCACTTGGGGGCCCAGTAGTAGAAACCGGCAAACAGCGCGAACAAGGAGCCGGCCACCAACACGTAGTGGAAATGCGCCACCACGTAATAGGTGTCCTGTAACTGGATGTCGATCGGCGCCATGGCCAAGATCAAACCGGTGAAGCCGCCCATGGTGAACACAAAGATGAAGCCAACAGCAAACAGCATCGGAGTTTCAAAAGTCATGGAGCCACGCCACATGGTGGCAATCCAGTTGAAAATCTTCACTGCGGTTGGCACAGCGATCAGCATCGTGGCGTACATAAAGAACAACTGACCGGTCACAGGCATGCCGGTGGTGAACATGTGGTGAGCCCACACGATGAACGACAAAATAGCGATCGACGAAGTGGCGTACACCATGGAAGCGTAGCCAAACAAGCGCTTGCGAGCAAAGGCTGGCACGATCTGGCTGATGATGCCGAAGGCCGGCAAGATCATGATGTACACCTCTGGGTGACCGAAGAACCAGAAGATATGCTGGTACATCACCGGGTCACCGCCACCCGCGGGGTTGAAGAAGCTGGTGCCAAAGTGGCGATCAGTCAGCGTCATGGTGATCGCGCCAGCCAGCACGGGCATCACGGCGATCAATAGGTAAGCTGTAATCAACCAAGTCCATGCAAACATGGGCATCTTCATCAAGGTCATGCCGGGTGCGCGCATGTTCAAGATGGTGACAATGATGTTGATCGAACCCATGATGGAAGAAGCGCCCAGGATGTGCATGGCAAAAATACCAGCGTCCATGGAGGGGCCCATTTGCAGGGTCAAAGGCGCATACAAAGTCCAGCCGGCAGCGGGTGCGCCACCCGGCATGAAGAACGAGCCAGCCAGCGTCAAGCCAGCAGGAATCATCAGCCAGAAGCTGAAGTTGTTCATACGAGCAAAGGCCATATCGGCCGCGCCAATTTGCAATGGAATCATCCAGTTCGCAAAGCCCACAAAGGCAGGCATGATCGCGCCAAAGACCATGATCAAACCGTGCATGGTGGTGAACTGGTTGAACATTTCCGGGTTGACCAGTTGCAGGCCGGGCTGGAACAGCTCAGCGCGAATCAA
>CANGEG010000094.1 GCA_947452725.1 Comamonadaceae bacterium
GAAACCTCGACCACCATGACGTCCGCCAACATCAACTTGCGCTCTTAAGCGCAAGGCCCACTGAGTCGAGGAGCCTGACATGGACCGTTTAGCCTTTAACGCGGTGGCCAACATCAACGAGCAACGCGTTGCCCGTCAGATGACGACCAACGAGTTGGCCAACGTCTCCACGCCCGGCTTCAAGCGCAGCTTTGAAGCGGCCATGCGTCCGGTGCAGGTGGAAGGCCCCGGCTTTGAAACCCGTATGCAACCACGCTCGGAGACCACCGACAACATCAATCTGCGACCTGGCTCCATGATGGCCACCGGCAACGACATGGACATCGCCATGAACGGACAGGCCGTGATTGGCGTCAGCGCACCGGATGGGACGCTGGCCTTCACACGCCGCGGCGATTTGAAATTGAGTGTTACGGGCGCTTTAGAGAATGGCGCAGGACATTTAGTTCGCGGCCAAAACGGTGGCGCCATCACCATTCCCCCAGGTTTTCGGGTGAACATCAATGACGACGGCGCGGTCTATGCCACCAACCCGGCGCAAGCCGGCGCAGTTGCCCCTGTGCTGATCGACCGTATTTTGATGCGCGACACCAGTAAAACACCGCTTGACCGTCGCACCGACGGTTTGTTCCAGGTTGTTGGAAAACCGCCAGGCACGGACATTGCTGTAGTTGCTGGGGCACCTTTGCCGTCACTGACCGCTAAAACTCTGGAAGGCAGTAACGTCAATCCATTGGAAGTGATGGTCAAGTTGATGGAGCAGAGTCGCAGTTTTGAACAGCAAGTGAACGTCATCAAGCAAGCCAAGGACGCCGATGAGGCCGGTGCCAGCATGATGAAGCCGGCGTAACAGCCGCTGAATGACAAGATAACAGGAGCACCAAAATGGATGCATCGATGTGGGTAGCGAAGACGGGTCTGGATGCGCAGCAAACGCGCATGAACGTCATTTCGAACAACTTGGCCAACGTCAATACGACCGGCTTCAAGCGTGACCGCGCGGTGTTTGAAGATCTGCTCTATCAAAATATCCGTCAGGCTGGTGGTCAAACCGGCGCCAACACCCAAGCGCCCACCGGCTTGATGCTGGGTACCGGTGTGCGCGTGGTTGCGACTGAGAAAATGCACGCTCAGGGCAATATGATCAACACCCAAAACCCGCTGGACATTGCGATTGCGGGTGACGGTTATTTTCAGATTGCGCAACCTGACGGCACGATCGCTTACTCGCGTGACGGCAACTTCAAGCTCTCCAACACGGGTCAGCTGGTCACCTCCGGGGGCATGCTGCTACAACCGGCAATCACCATTCCCAACACCGCATCCAGCGTCACCGTTGGCCGTGACGGCACCGTTTCGATCGAATTGGCCGCGGGCGGCGCGCAGGTCCTGGGGCAAATCCAAATTGCCCGCTTTGTGAACCCCGGTGGTTTGCAATCCATGGGCCAAAACATGATGAAAGACACGCCCGCAAGCGGCGCACCCCAAGTGCTGCAACCGGGGGTGACAGGTGCAGGCACCCTGATGCAAGGCACGCTGGAAGCGTCAAACGTGAACGTGGTGGAGGAAATGGTCAACATGATCGAGACGCAACGCGCCTACGAGATCAACTCCAAAGCCATCTCCGCGGTCGACGGCATGCTTAAGTTCATTAACAACAACATGTAAGGCAGCACCATGAAGATGCTTCTTTCCCTGTTGACGGTCTTGCTTATGGTGGGCTGTACGGTTATAGCGCCTACCCCGTTGAGTCATTCGCCGGGTTTCGAGCCTGTGCAACCGCTGGAAAAACAAGCTGAGCGCGTGCCCACGGGCGGCATCTATGTCAGCCGTCAAAGCGACAGCTGGTTTGGCCGGGGTCGCAACTTCCAAGTAGGTGATGTCATCACCGTGCTGCTGAACGAATCGACTCAAGCGGCGCGCAAGCAAGGCTCTGATCTCAAGCGCGAATCGAGCAACGATGTGTTGAGCAAATCCTTCACGCCCAAATGGGGCGGTCAACTCGGCTCCGTGTTCAGTAGTCCCATTAATTTGGGCAGCAACGTGACCAAGAGTGTAGGCACAGGATCCGCAGACCAAGAAGCCAGCCTGACTGGCTCGGTCGCGGTGAGCGTCGTCAGCGTCATGGCCAACGGCAATCTGGTGTTGCGCGGCGAAAAACAAGTGGCATTGACCGAGGGCTCGGAGATCATCCAAGTGTCCGGCATCGTTCGCCCTGAAGATATCTCGGCGGTCAACACGGTGCAGTCGCGCCGCTTGGCCAATGCTCAAATTTCTTACCGCGGCTCGGGCGATTTGGCCTCGACCGCCAAGGCCGGATGGGGCACCAGTGCCCTGATGAAACTCTGGCCCTTCTGATCTCGACCGAACTGCACTGAACGACACACCATGAAATTTTGGCTGATCACCCTGGCAACTTGGCTCTTGGCCTGCGCACCGGCGCACGCCGATCGCATCAAAGACCTGACCGAAGTGGCCGCTATGCGCAGCAACCAATTGGTGGGCTATGGCTTGGTGGTGGGCTTGCAAGGCTCGGGCGATGGCGCCGATGTGTCATTCACCGCTCAGAGCATGAAAAGCTTGCTGGCCCGTTTGGGTGTCAATTTGGACGGTCCTTTGTCGGACTTTGAAACCAGTGCCACCACAGGCAAGGTCGATATCAAAAACGTGGCCGCCGTGATGGTGACCGCTGAATTGCCAGGTTTTGCCAAGCCCGGTCAAAAAATTGACGTGAACGTTTCCGCTATTGGTAAGGCCAGTAACCTGCGCGGGGGCAATCTGATCTTGACCAGTCTGCGCGGTGTGGACGGTGAAATCTACGCCCTCGCCCAAGGTGCTTTAACGGCCACAGGCATTGACGCGGCAGCCGCAGGCTCCAAAGTCGCCGTCGGCGTGCCCACTTCGGCGCGCATACCTTCTGGGGCCATGGTCGAAAAAATTGTGGAAAACTCGTTCGAGAAAGCTGAACGCATTGTGCTGAACGTGCGCGAGAGTGACTTCACCACCACGACTTCGATCGTCAACGCGATCAACAAACAATTTGGCGATGACGTAGCCCGCGCCATGGACGGCGTGACCATCACACTGCAAGCGCCTGAGAATTTAAGCCAGCGTGTGGCCTTTATGAGCATGGTCGAAAATATGGATGTGAAAGCCGGCGAACCGCCTGCACGTGTGGTGATCAACTCGCGCACCGGCACCGTGGTGATCAGCCGCAACGTCAAAGTCACGGCTGCGGCGGTGAGCCACGGCACAATTTCGGTAGCGATTGCGGCCACGAACGAGGTTTCCCAACCTGGCCCCTTCTCGAATGGTCAAACGGCCGCAGTACAAAACGCTGACGTGAAAGTGACCGAACCCAACAAGCCGATGTTCTTGTTCCAACCGGGTATCGATCTGCGTCAAATTGTGGACGCGGTCAACCAAGTGGGTGCGTCTCCTTCGTCGCTGATTGCCATTTTGGAAGCTCTCAAAAGCTCGGGCAGCCTGCGCGCCGAATTGGTGATCATTTAAGACGCACATGGACGCACAACCGGTTTCTCGCTCCTACCTTGACTTTGAGGGCCTTGGCCAACTCAAAGGACAGGCGCGCGCGGACTCCAAAGGTGCACTGCGCCAAACCGCGCAACAATTTGAAGCCCTGTTTTTGCAGATGACCATGAAGTCGATGCGTGAGTCGGTGGTTAAAAGCGATCTGATCGAGTCCAACACCTCAGACCAATTTGAGTCCATGTTCGACAAAGAAGTGTCGGTTCAACTGTCCAAGCGCAACAGCATGGGCTTGGCCGACATGTTGGTCAAAAGCCTAGAAGCCCGCCAAGCCAGCACACCCGCCACGGCCGATGTGCTCAAGGCTCGAGATACCAGCGCCCAAGCCGCTCAATCCGCTCAATCAGGTATCGCCTTGAACCCGGCCCAGGTGGGTCTGTCATTGCAAGCGGCTAAAAAAGCCTTGAACGAGTTGCCCCGCCCGCAAGGCGCCATGCTACTGACTGCGCCCAAGCGCTCGATTAACGGGGGCACGCCATGACCGATCTGGTTGCCGTTGCCGGTAATGCCGTAGCCGCTTACCAACGTGCCCTGGGCACGGTCAGTAACAACATCGCCAACGTGGCGACCAATGGGTATTCGCGCCAAGAAATCACCTTGGAAGCCAACCCTGTCAGCAAGGTTGGCAATATTTATTTGGGCACCGGCGTGATCGTTGCGGGCGTTAAGCGCCAGTACGATGCCTTTACCGAAGCCAATCTGCGCAACAGCAATTCAGACCTGTCGAGTCAAGAGCCCATGGTCAATTACGCTAATCGCGTGATTGATGTCATGGGTGGCCCCACAACCGGTTTGACTACGGCAATTGATCAGTTCTTTAATTCTGCACGCGATTTATCCTCTGACCCGGCCTCGACCGTATTGCGCGGCTCCTTCGTGCGCGATGCCGAGGGCTTGGCCTCACGCTTTGGCGAACTGTCTTCGCAGTTGGACATGGTTCAAAGCGAGACGGATCAATCCCTGCAAAGTAGCGTGAGCCAGATGAACACCATTTTTGGTGAACTGGCCAACGTCAACAAACAGTTGACCAAGGTGCAAACCGAAGCGGCTCAACCGCCCGATTTGTTAGACCAGCGCGACACACTGCTCAAAGACCTGTCCACCTACGCGCACGTGAACACCAAGTTCACCACCAATGGCACGGTCACTGTGAGCCTGGGCTCTTCGATCAACCAAGATGTGGTGGTCGACGGCAACAACAGCAAATTAATTTCGATCTACAACAATCCAGATTCGCCCGGTAAGGCCAATTTGATTTTGGACCAGTACGGCGCCCCTTCCACCTTGACCGGCATCACCAGCGGCAAGGTGGCGGGCTTATTGGCTTTTCAGGAACAGGTGCTGGGCACCACGCGCAGCGCGCTGGACAACTTGGCCACGACCCTGACGGGTGAAATCAACAACGTGCACGAACAAGGTGTTGACGGCTACGGCAAAGCCGGCGGCGCCCTGTTCACGCTGGATCCCAGTGCGGCCTCGGTGGCCGGGGGCATCAAAGTGGCCTTCAATGACCCCCTGAAAGTGTCTGCGGCGGCTCAGTTTCGCGTGATTCAAAACCCCAGCAATACAGGTGGCTCGGCTGCCAGTGTTGACTATATTGATCCCTCGCAAAGCACGGCCTCTGCAGGCCCGATGAGCCTGTCTGATATTCTGGTCAATAACGACCACGCCAGTGCGGGCCGATCCATCACCATTGATTCCAGCCGCCCGGCCATGGCTGTGGCCACCGTGCTCAATGGCATGCAAGATGTCAGCATCTTTTTGGACAATCCACAGGCGGGCCAGCAATTGCAAGTCATGACGCGCGATGGCCGTCTGATTTTGGGGGGGCCGCTGGATGCGAGCTCCTTAGAGGCGACCGCCTTGCTGTCCACGAACGGCATCGCATCAGGCGCTCAGCTCAGCGACAGTTATTTGAATAAAACGGGTGATGCTGGCTACAAAGACATGGCCGTTTTTTACGGTTTGAAAGCAGACGTTCGCCAAGAGCCCATTTTCGATAACTCAGGGCAATCGCTAACCAGCAAGGCCTTGGCAGCCACAGTCACCAGTGGACGAATTGACACCAACAGTGCAGGCTTTGCAGCAGGTGCTTTTGTTTTGAATGGCGTGAGCTTAGGCGCATTGAGCGTTGCCCCTAACGCCAAATTACAAGCCAGCGATGTAGCCCAATGGCTCAGAAATGCCAATACAGGCATCACCGTTACCGCCAGCAACGAGATTCGCGTCACTGATCAACAGTTGAATTTAAACGCCAATCTGGCGATCAACGACCAAGACATCAATGGTGTGCCTTTCTCCAACAAACAAGCGCTGATCAATGCGATCAACGGTACGCCAAACGTTGGTGTCTTTGCCAGCATGGGCTCCGATGGCGCGGTGATGATCCGTAACTCGGATGGCAGCAACATCAAAATTGCAACCAAAGCAGGCGGGGTGGACTCGCCGGGCAATGCATTGGGGCTGCCCGCCGGCTTGATCGGCGGCACGGTCACCATGACCAAGCCGCTGGTTGCCGTGACGTCTGTGAACGCAAAGCAAGTCAACATCTTAGCCAGCCAATTGAATTTGGCCAAGCCGCTGACACTCTTTGGCAACGCGATCTCCAAACCCAGCCCAGGCTTTGGTACGGCGCAAAACTTGGCTGATGCCATCAATGCCGCGCAGACAGGCGTCTCTGCGACCATTGACAACGGCGTCCTGACGCTGACCAATCCCAACGCGCCAGATGGCTCTGGCGTGTTTGCCAGTATCGATTCTGACGGAACATTGGCGATCAGCAATTCGAGCTCCAGCGCAACGTATATCGACAGCACGATCACGATGAGTCGGCCCGCAGCGACAAACAGTGGCGCAGTCACCAATACCAACACCATCAGAATTCCAGCCGCTCAGGTCATTGCGAATCTGAACTTGCCACTGGCCATTAATGGCCAGACCATTTTTAAACCGAGCACAGGTTTTGTGTCCGCAGCGAACCTGGCTGCAGCCATCAACAAAGCCCAATCGACCGTCAACGCGACGGTCGATGCAGACGGCAATTTGACGCTCACAAGCACAAACGGCCCGGATAACAACAGCATTCAAATCGCCACGGACAGTGCGGGCATCAATGCGACCGGTAATGCCTTGGGCTTGCAAGCGCAGGTGTTTCGCAGCGCGATCACCTCGACAAGCAGCACCCAAGTCACAGCCGCAAACAACTCCATTGAACTGGGTTTCGGCACCGCGCTGGTCAATGACAAGCTTGAAAGCTTGGCCAAACCTACCGATTTGGCGGCTTTAGGCTTTCGCACAGGCGCCTACATCAAAGGTGCGGCCAAAGAAGATTTGCTGGTGTTTGTCACTGGAGCCGGCACGGCCAGTGTGGCGGCCTCATATGCGGGCAAACCGGTCGATGCTCGCCAGTCACTTCGCACGCAGCCCATGGAGTTGACCTTTACGTCGGCCACGCATTACCGCATTCGCGATATCAACACCGACACCATCGTGGCGGAGCGTAATTTCAACCCAGATCAAACTGATTTGAGTGTGAGCTTCCAAGGCCTGAAAGTTTCTTTCACCACGCCGCCGCAAGCCGGCGATGTGTTCAAAGTGGATGGCAACTCAGACGGCACGGGCAACAACGAAAATATGTTGGCCTTAGCGGCGGTAGAAAATAAAGCCTTAGTTGGCAGCAAAACGCTGAGCACTGCGTACATCGATCACGTTAACAACATTGGCAACATTGCCAGGCAAGCCACCATTGCTAAAGCGGCTTTGACTGTCGTGCACGACCAAGCCGTAACGGCCAAAGACCAAGTCTCTGGCGTGAGCTTGGATCAAGAGGCGGCCGATTTGATTCGTTACCAGCAAGCCTACCAGGCCGCTGCCAAAGTGTTGCAAGTGGGCAGCCAGTTGTTCGACTCGATATTGCAAGTGCGTTAAGAGGCCTTTAAATTATGAAAATTTCCACCTCTTACCTGTTTGACCGTTCGGTCACCCAAATGAGCACCGTGCAATCGGATTTGGCACACACACAAGCGCAGGTCTCGGCCAGCAAACAAGTGCTCAACCCGTCCGATGCACCCGATCAAGCGGCGGCCATTCAGCGGCTCAAATCCGTGTTGGCCAAACAAGACAGTTACGCTAAAACACTCACCACGGTGAAGGCTAGGCTCGAAGGCGAAGACACCACGCTTAAAAGCGTGAGCGACTTGCTGATCCGCGCCAAAGAGATTTCAGTGCAGTCGGCCAACGACACGCTCAACCCTCAGAACCGCCAGGCCCTGGCCGTCGAGCTCAAAGGCCTGCGCGATCAAATGCTCAGTTTGGCCAACTCCAAAGACTCCAACGGCAACTACTTTTTTTCTGGAAGCCGCTTAAAGCAAGCCCCATTTGCGCAAGATGCTTTGGGACAAATGAGTTACCAAGGCGATCAAACCCGCATGCAAGTGCAAGTGGGTGACCAGCGCAGCATCCCATTGAACCGCAGTGGCTCACAAGCTTTTGTGGGCGTCGTGCGTACCGACGCCTCAGGCCAAAAGTCGACCCGCGAATTCTTTGGCGTGATGGACGATTTGATCGCTGGCGTGACCAACTCCGACCGCACGGCCATGCAGCGCGGTGTGGGTGAAATGGACAACTTACTCAACGGCGTCAGCCTGTCGCAGGCCAATGTCGGCACCGATCTGAACGTGGTGGACCAACAAAATCAAGTGATCGACGACACTAAGTTGACCTTGAAAACCACCCTATCCAACATCGAAGACTTGGACATGGCCGAAGCCATCACCAAGATGAACAAGCAAATGCTGTCGCTTGAAGCCTCGCAAAGCAGCTTTGCCAAGATCTCGCAGCTCAACCTGTTTAACTACATCAAATAAGCCATCAAGAATTTTGATCGTCGTCCGATAGTTTCAAGTTAAATCTTTTTAGCATCTAGTTCACCATGACCACCACATCCGCCACCAGCAGCACCAGTAATGCAGGCGCGGCCGCAATTGCCGCCATGGGCGCAGGCTCGGGCATGGATGTGAAAGCACTGGCGCAAGCGATTGTGGACGCGCAAAAAACACCGCAAACGGACGCGATCAACAAAAAGATCACTCAGTCGAACGCCAAAATTTCAGGCTATTCGGCTGTGCGCTATGTGCTCGATCAGCTCAAAACCGCATTTTTGGACATCAACACCACGTCCGACTTCAATGCCTTAGCCCTGACCAACAGCCAGACATCGGCCTTTACGGCCACAGCAACGACGTCAGCGTCAGCAAGTAACCACACCGTTCAAGTCAATCAACTGGCC
Organism: Comamonadaceae bacterium; assembly: GCA_947452725.1. GTDB lineage: Bacteria > Pseudomonadota > Gammaproteobacteria > Burkholderiales > Burkholderiaceae_C > Limnohabitans_A. The sequence goes on from CANGEG010000094.1 coordinate 8,837, forward strand.
ACCTCGCAGCGAAGTGCCAGTTTGGCCAGTTATGCCGCTTCAAACACACCGATTGATGGTTTGGATTCGCTGACTTTGAACGTAGGCTCTAAGCAATACAGTGCATTGACTTTCAGCCCCATGACCAGAGGTCAATCTGTGACGGTCAATGGTCTGACCTTTACGGCGGCAGGCACCATGACAGCTGCGCAAGTGGGCGCTGCATTTGGATCGCTCACATCGGGGATGACGTCAACCGCGGCTGCCGCAGCAAACGCCACAAGTGCTTCCTTAGGTACTTACAGCGGCGCCTTCACTGCGGGCTTCACCACTGGCACGGCCACCAACGGCGTAGTTACCGCATCATCGACAACACCAGGCTCGGTTACCGATATAGTGGTAGCGGCCGTGGCTGCGCCTTCGGCACCGCAGGTCACCACCACGGATGGCATCATTGACGGTGTTGCAGATACCGCCGAAACAGCGACTCTCACTTTCAACGATTTGGCCGCAGGTCAATCGGTGACCGCCAACGGGCTGACTTTTACGGCAACCACGGCCATGACCGCGACGCAAGTGGGTGAAGCTTACGCTTCACTCACGTCGGGAATGACTGGCGCGGCGGCCGCCACAGCCAACAGCGCCAGTGCCGCTTTAGGCGTCTACAGTGGCACATTCACGGCAGGTTTCACCACAGGAACCGCAAGTAATGGATCGGTTATAGCCACTTCAACGATCACTGGGAATGTGACTGATATCGCCGCATCGGCAGTTTCTGAGCCCATCGCACCCACAGTGGTCACCAGCTTAGGCAGCGCAACTTCAACAACGATCAGTGTCTCTACGGCCACGCCAGAAGGTGTCGTAGAGTCTATCAATAAAGTTTCGAGTACCACCGGCGTATCGGCTCAATTGGTACGTGTCAGCAGCACAGGTGCTTATCAAATTGTGGTTTCGGGATCCAGTGGAGCAGATAACGCTTTCACCATGACGTCAAATGACACGAACGGCAGCCTGACAATTGGTTCCACTTCGGCCACAGGGTTGTTGACTTCAGCCCAAGATGCTTCCTTGACGGTCGATGGCTTGAACATCAAACGCAGTACCAACCACATCGACGACGTCATCACCGGCGTCACTTTGGATTTGAATGGTGCCACCACAGGCTCGGCCAACCTGAATCTGGCCTTGGACACAACCCCCGTAGCCACCAAAATATCGGCGTTGGTGGATGCTTACAACACAGTGCAAAGCGTGTTGACAGACGCCTATAACAAAGACTCCAAAACCGCCGAATATGGCGCCTCTTTGGTGGGCGACTCCACGGTCCAGTCCATACGATCTGAAATTCGTGCCATGTTTTTTCCGTCCACAGGATCGACCGGTAGCACCATCACCTCTTTGCGCGACTTGGGTGTCTCGGTGGACGCCAAGGGTGTGATGACGCTGGACAAAGCCAAGCTCAGCACCAGTTTGCAAACTAATTTTGCCGGCGCAGTGACGATGTTGACCAACAACGTGAACGGCAGCTACATCTCCAGCACCGATTCAAACGGCGTGGCTAACAATGCCATCAACAAGCTCACCAGTTTGTTGTCCAATGACGGCCTGTTGGTGGTGCAAAGTAACAACGCAGCCAAAAAAGTCACCGACTACCAAGATCAACTGACTAAGTTGAATGACCGCATGACCGCGCTGCTGGACCGTTACAACAAACAATTTGCAGCTATGGAGACGATTGTCGGTCAAAGCAAATCACTGCAAACCAGCTTGAAGAGCACGTTCGCCAACATGAATTCATCTTCCAGCAACTAATTGAATTCTTAAGAATTCAATTAGTTGCTCGTTACGCCAGCGCGGCGACTTTTGAAAGGCATGTCCTCAAGTTTCTGAGCGCACTGCCGATACCTGTTTTGTCGATCCATCATTACGCTGCAGCTTTAACTGCGAAGCGTTTTTAAACCCACGGATCGCAGAACAGGACAACATCATGGTTTCTGAAATTCAA
>CANGEG010000095.1 GCA_947452725.1 Comamonadaceae bacterium
GCTTTGGCTGCAACCTCGGCCATGTCAAAAGCTATGGGTGTGAACAAACCGTCAGGGAAGTACTTCATCGACCAAGCTACGCTGCCGACTCGGTACGACTCCAACGTGGTGGGCTTAAAGCCCTGGCCCAAAATCATTTCAGTGGAGCGACCACCGATATCGATAACCAAGCGGCGCTCATCTGATTGGGGTAACAAATGGGCAACCCCCGAGTAAATCAACCGGGCTTCTTCACGGCCCGGAATGATCTCAATGGGGAAACCTAAAATCGACTGGGCTTTTTCTAAAAAAACATCGCGGTTGCGCGCTTCGCGCAGGGTTTGGGTGGCCACCGCACGCACTTGGGTGGGCTCAAAGCCAGCAATGCGCTCTGCAAATCGGGCCAGGCAATCCCAACCGCGTTGCATTGCGGCCATGGAGAGGTTTCGCTCGCTGTCTAGGCCATTTCCTTGTCTGACAGTTTCTTTGAGGTATTCGATCCGCCGGATCTGCCCGTGGTCTAAGTGACCAATTTCAAGTCGAAAGCTGTTGGATCCCAAGTCCACCGCAGCTAAAAGTTGTCCGTTTTTCATGAAAGATGATCAAACTCAGGTTTTTTCGCGCACAAGCCGCTATTTTGTGACCTTTTCTTGTCGATTGAATGACGGATCGTAAATATAGCTGCCCGCACTTGATTGGGATTTTTTCTTATTTTTGACATCTTATTGTCACAATCTGTAGCTAGAGTCGTCGACATGTTCAAAGAGCGTTTGAACAGTGTTCACCAACCTTTTTAAAAGGAAATCTATGTTGAAGATCAAATCCTGGGTAGCCGCATTGGGCTTGTCCGTTATGGCGGCCACCACTTTTGCTGCTGAAATCACCGGCGCTGGCGCCACTTTTCCTTACCCCGTGTACGCCAAATGGGCCGAGGCCTATAAAGCCAAGACCGGTGTGAACATGAATTATCAATCGATTGGTTCTTCGGGCGGTATCAAGCAGATCAAAGCCAAAACTGTGGACTTTGGCGCCACAGACAACCCGGTGAGCTTTGACGACCTGGAAAAAGATGGCATGGTTCAATTCCCGGCCATCATTGGCGGCATTGTGGCTGTGATCAACGTCGAAGGCGTGAAGCCTGGTCAGTTGAAATTGACGGGCGAATTGTTGGCCGAATTGTTCTCGGGTGGTATTGCCAACTGGAGCGACAAACGGATTACTGACTTGAACCCTGGTGTCAAATTGCCTGATGCGCCTGTCACCGTGGTGCACCGCGCTGACGGCTCCGGTACCACCGCCGTGTTCACCGACTATCTGGCTAAAGTCAATGCCAAGTGGAAAGAGACTGTGGGTTCGGGCGCTGCTGTGAAGTGGCCTGCTGAGTCTTCGGTGGGCGGTAAAGGCAATGAAGGCGTTTCAGCCAACGTATCGCGTGTAAAAAATTCGATTGGCTACGTGGAATACGCCTACGCCAAGAAAAACAATATGACCCACATCAGCTTGCGCAACGCTGCAGGTCAGTACGTCCAGCCCGATGACGAAACCTTTGCTGCCGCTTCGGCTGGTACTGACTGGTCCAAGATCCCCGGTATGGGCACTTTCTTGACCAACGCCGGTGGTGCCAAATCTTGGCCTATCGCTGCGGCCTCGTTCATCTTGGTTTACAAAGATTCAGCCAACAAAGCCAACGCGGCTGAAGTGTTGAAGTTCTTTGACTTCGCTTTCAAAGAAGGCAAAAAATTGGCCACCGATTTGGAATACGTGCCGATGCCTGACGCCACAACCGACTTCATTCGCAAGAGCGTTTGGACCAAGGTCAGCGTCAAGTAATTTTTGACGACCCAGACCCCCAGGCTTGATGCCTGGGGTTTTGATATTTCAGGATGACCATGGCCACTTTTGATCAGACGGATACATTGGCGCTTCACCGCCAAAAAGTGATACGCATACAGCGCATTCAAGACTTTATTTTCGAAAAAACTTCCATGACCTTTGCGATGACCACCTTGGTGGTGTTGCTCGGGATCATTGCTTCTTTGGTCATTAGTGCATGGCCAGCTTTGGCTGAATTTGGATTTCCATTTTTCTACACCATCGAGTGGGACATCATCAACTCCAAATTCGGTGGCTTGATCGCGATCTTTGGTACGGTAGTTACAGCCTCCATTGCGATCGTGATTGCCCTGCCGCTGAGTTTTGGCATTGCCGTATTTTTGACCGAAACTTGCCCCATGTCGCTGCGCAGGCCTTTAGGAACGGCCATTGAATTGTTGGCCGCTGTGCCATCGATCATTTATGGCATGTTCGGCTTGTTTGTGTTTGCCCCCTTGTTTGCCGAATACATTCAGCCCGCAATTGCCGCCACTTTGGGCAAAATTCCAGGTTTGGGCTTCTTATTCACTGGCGCCTTTAATGGCATTGGCATTTTGGCCGCCGGTCTGATTTTGGCCATGATGATTTTGCCCTTCATCGCCTCTGTTATGCGAGACGTTTTTGAAATCGTCCCCCCCATTCTCAAAGAGTCGGCCTACGGCTTGGGTTGCACCACATGGGAGGTTGTGACCAACATCGTTTTACCCTACACCAAAACCGGTGTTGTGGGTGGTGTGATGCTGGGGCTCGGCCGTGCCTTGGGTGAAACCATGGCTGTGACCTTCGTAATTGGCAATGCTCATAAGTTATCGCCTTCGTTGTTTTCACCGGGTAACTCTATTGCTTCAACCTTGGCCAACGAGTTCGGTGAAGCTGAGCCGGGGTTGCATTATTCCTCACTGTTTGCCTTGGGCTTAGCCTTGTTCATCATTACATTGATCGTATTGTCTTTGGCCAAGTGGATGCTGCTGCGTGCAGAAGCCAAGAAAGGCATGAAATCATGAACACCCCTACCCATTTTGACGCGGGCATTTACAGTCGCCGAAAAATCAAAGGCAATATCGGCATCTTTTTGTCTATGGCCGCCATGGCGGTTGGCTTGGTCTTTTTGTTATGGATCTTGAGCATCTTGATGTTTAAAGGCTTTTCGGCTTTGAACATTGATATGTTCACTCAAAGCACCCCTGCTCCGGGCTCTGAAGGAGGCGGTTTATTAAATGCCATTGTTGGTAGTTTGATGATTGTGGTGAGCTGCACCTTGATCAGCACGCCTATTGGCGTGATGGCGGGCATCTATTTGTCCGAATACGGTGACCGTAGCAAGTTCGCGGCCGTGACGCGCTTTGTGAACGACATTATGTTGTCAGCCCCTTCCATCGTGGTGGGGCTGTTTATTTATGCCATCGTTGTGGTCAATGCCAAGCATTTTTCGGGCTGGGCCGGCACCTTGGCTTTGGCTTTGATTGCTATTCCGGTGGTAGTGCGCAATACCGAAAACATGTTGCGCTTGGTGCCTGTGAGCCTGCGTGAAGCGGCTTTTGCCTTGGGGGCGCCAAAGTGGAAAGTCTCCACAACAGTGGTGCTCAAAGCGGCGCGCAGCGGTGTGATGACCGGGTTGCTGTTGTCACTTGCGCGGGTCAGTGGCGAAACGGCGCCCTTGCTATTCACAGCTTTAAATAACCAGTTTTATTCCACCAATATGAATGCCCCCATGGCCAATTTGCCTGTCGTCATTTATCAATTTGCCATGAGCCCCTATGAGAACTGGGTCAACTTGGCCTGGGGCGGCGCACTGTTGATTACCTTGACGGTCTTGGGCCTGAATATCTTGGCACGAGCAGTCTTTAAAGAGAAAGTTGCAGTCTGAATATGAACACAAGCCAACCCGTTTCGCAAGCGCAAAACGTGCTCGAAATTCGTAATCTCGATTTTTATTACGGCGCCTTTCAGGGGCTGAAAAACGTCAATCTGGACATCAAAGCCAACACCGTGACCGCCTTCATTGGCCCCTCGGGTTGCGGTAAATCCACCTTGCTGCGCACCTTGAACCGAATGTACGATCTGTATCCGGGTCAGCGAGCTGAAGGCGAAATCAATTTCAACGGTGAGAACATTCTCAACCCCAAGCAAGATTTGAATTTGCTGCGTTCGCGCATCGGCATGGTATTTCAAAAGCCAACGCCGTTTCCCATGTCGATTTACGACAACATCGCTTTTGGCGTGCGTTTGTACGAAAACCTGTCAAACAGCGATATGGACGACCGCGTGGAATGGGCTTTGCAAAAAGCCGCGATTTGGAATGAAGTCAAATCCAAATTGAACCAAAGCGGTTTGTCGCTGTCAGGCGGTCAACAGCAGCGCCTGTGCATTGCGCGTGGCATTGCGGTCAAGCCCTCGGTGTTGTTGCTGGACGAGCCCACCTCGGCCCTGGACCCGATTTCGACCGGCAAAGTCGAAGAGCTGGTGCACACCCTGAAAAGCGAATACACCGTGGTGATCGTCACGCACAACATGCAGCAAGCCGCACGCGTGTCTGACTTCACCGCCTACATGTACCTGGGCGAGTTGATTGAGTACGGTCAAACCGAATCACTCTTCATGAAACCCACCCGCCAAGAAACTGAAGACTACATTACCGGCCGCTTCGGCTGATCAGAAAGAGACTCATGGAAAAGCACATCTCCAGTCAATTTGATGCCGAACTGACCCATGTTTCCAGCCGCGTGCTGGAACTCGGTGGTTTGGTGGAATCGCAAATCCGCCATGCGGTGTATGCGCTGTCGCAATTCAGCACCGAAGTGGCCGAACAAGTCATTGTCACTGAGGCCAAAGTCAACAGCATGGAAGTCGAGATCGATCGCGATCTTTCTTCCATCATCGCGCGGCGCCAGCCCACCGCGATTGACTTGCGTTTGCTGATCGCCATTTCCAAAATCACAGCCAACTTAGAGCGCGCCGGTGACGAGTCTGAAAAAATTGCCCGCATGGTCAAAGCCATTGTGGCCAGTGGTGCGGCCCGCTCGTTGCCTGCTTCTGAGTTGCGCGTGGCCTCTGACCTGGCTTCAGGTTTGCTGCGCAAAGCGCTCGACGCTTTCGCCCGTTTGGACATCACCGCAGCCATCACCATCTTGAAAGAAGATGATTTGATTGACGCCGAGTTTGACGGCTTTGTGCGCAAACTGGTGACTTATATGATGGAAGACCCGCGCACCATCTCGGCCAGCTTGGACTTGCTGTTCATTGCCAAAGCGATTGAACGCATTGGCGACCACGCCAAGAATATTGCCGAATTCACCATCTATGTGGTCAAGGGCGCTGATGTGCGGCACACCGCGTTGTCTGAAATCGAATCTTTCGTCAAATGAAAACACTGCCCCGCATCTTGATTGTCGAAGATGAACCGGCGATTGCCGAGTTGATCGCGGTGAATCTCAGACACAACGGCTTTCAACCGATTTGGGCGATGGACGGTGAAACCGCTCAACGCGAATTGGACGATGTACTGCCTGATGTGATTCTGTTGGACTGGATGCTGCCGGGCGAGAGTGGTTTGACCTTGGCACGCAAATGGCGTGCTTCTGTGCGCACGAAAACGGTCCCCATCTTGATGCTCACGGCCCGTGGCGACGAGCCTGACCGGGTGGCAGGTTTGGATGCTGGGGCTGACGACTATATCGTCAAACCCTTTTCGACCAAAGAGTTGTTGGCCCGCATTCGCGCCGTTTTGCGCCGCCGTGCGCCTGAACAGGCTGGGGGAGCGGTTCGCTTAGGTGAGTTGGTGCTGGACGCCGATACTCACCGCGTCAGCTACCAAGATCAGTTGCTGAAAGTTGGTCCCACCGAGTTCAAGTTGCTGCACTTCATGATGACCCATGCTGAGCGCGTGCACAGCCGCGGCTTGCTCTTGGACCGGGTCTGGGGTGATCATGTCTTCATTGAAGAGCGTACTGTGGACGTGCATGTCAAGCGCCTGCGAGAGTCCTTGGGCGAAGCCGGCGTGATGGTGGAGACCGTTCGCGGTGCAGGTTATCGGGTGACCAATACTCCACTGGCTTCAACCCAGTTGAAACCGGCTTGAATTGAACTGAACGATTTCAATTCTTCGGATATCCTGTATCGATGATTTCGCGCCTGCTTTTTGCTTTTTTCTATTTGTCTGTAGCTGCCTCCGGCGGGTATTGGCTGGACGGCGCTACCGGGCTTTGGATCGGCGCCAATGGTGCCTTGCTTGCCCTGTTGGTACGTGATTACGTTCGAGGTGATCGGCTAGAGCGCTGGTTGCGCCAAGGAGATCCGACTCTCGAGATCTCTCTCTCAGGCTATTGGGCCGAGTTGGTCGACCGCATTCGCCGCGGCTATAAAACGCGTGATCAGTTGACCGCGCTGCATCAACACCGCTTGCAAGAGTTTTTGTCTGCCATTCAGGCCTCGCCTAACGGAGTTTTGTTGTTGGACGAAGAAGGCCGCATTGAGTGGTGTAACCAAACTGCGGCGGCGCACCTGGGCCTGCATGAGCAACGTGATTTGGGCCAACACATTGTGAATTTGGTGCGCGATCCAGCTTTCACGAGCTATGTGGCGCAAGAAGATTACAACAACGAAGTGATCATCGAGGGGCGATCTCATTCGCTTTCGCAGTTGCTCAAACTGCAAGTGCAATTGCACCCCTATGGCGGGAACAAAAAATTGCTGCTGACCCGTGACGTGACAGCGCGTGCGCAGGCTGACCAGATGCGGCGTGATTTTGTCGCTAACGTTTCGCACGAAATTCGCACCCCCTTGACGGTGCTAGCGGGCTTTGTCGAGACCTTGCAGTCCTTGCCCTTGAGCCCAGAGGAGCAGCAAAAGTATTTGGACTTGATGGCGGTGCAAGCCCATCGTATGCAAGGCCTGGTGAGTGACTTGCTGACCTTGTCTCAACTGGAAGGCAGCCCACCGCCGCCGGTGACCGAGGCGGTGGATTTGAAGCCGTTGATGGCGCAAGTCAAGGCCGATGCGATCGCTTTGTCGGCCTTGCAGGACGATGGCGCCCAACCGGTGCACAGCTTGACTTTCCAATTGCCTGAGCGCCTGCACATTTTGGGTTCGCAGGCGGAAATTCACAGCGCTGTGTCCAATTTGGTCACAAATGCCGTGCGCTACACCCCCGTGGGGGGCAAGATCGACGTGGTCTGGGAATTGGGCCCTGAAGGACAAGCTCATTTTTCAGTCAAAGACAACGGGGTGGGCATTGCGGCAGAGCACTTGCCGCGTTTGTCGGAGCGCTTTTACCGTGTGGACCGCAGTCGTTCGCGCGAATCTGGCGGCACCGGTCTGGGCCTGGCCATTGCCAAACACATTGCGCAACGGCATGGCGGCAATTTCCAAATTCAAAGTGTATTAGGTGAGGGCTCTTGTTTTTCCATGAGTTTCCCCAGCGCTCGCGTCAAAATGGAAGCCAAGGCGAGCTGAGTTTGCTGCCTTAAAGCTGTGGCCAATGCGGCACGCCGTGCAGGGCCGCTAGCAGCTGCCGGCCTGAGGATTCGAGGCTGTCGTGGTTGTGAATTTCAATCAACGCACACGCAGGCGGCAGCTGCAAAGCGATGCTGCGCTGCAGTCTGTTTTCTATCGCCTTCAGGGATTCTCGGCCTCTGCCCAAAAGGCGTTGCCGCAGTACTTCGGTGCTTGCGGTGATGTGCAAAACGGTCAGCCCCGGACAGAGCCGTGCCGCTTGCGGCAAATGCGCACGCGAGCCATTAACAAACACCCACTGCTGTTGCGCCAGGGGTGCCAACTCGGTCTGGCGAATGCCGTAGAGGTGATCATTGGCCTGCCAATGCATCGCCAATTGTTCGGTGGCTAGCAGCTGCGCATACTCAAGCGTGTTGACGCTTTCATGCATTTCCCCCTCGCTTGTACAGGGCCGATTGATGGTGCGCCGGGCCCAATGCACAGGCAGCGACGTGGGTAAATGTTGACGCAACCAGTGCAGCAAACTGTCCTTGCCGGCGCCAGAGGGGCCGACCACGTAAATGAGTCGGGCATTCATCCGCGCAGCTCCACACTTTCGAGCCACTGGAAATCAGCGCCCTGTTCGGGCTCCACGAACAAAGCGATGTGCGCAAAGCGGCAACGGGGCAGCGTTTCAAAGCGCTGTTGTGCAGCGTGCACCAGGGCCAGTCGTTCTGCGTTCGACAGGCCATGCAACGGGCCTGAGAGCGAGAGATGAAATTTGAATTCGTCCTTAACCCAGGGGTAGCCCCATTGGGTGAGCAACTGGTCTTGCGCGGGTGTCAGTGGATTTTGCCTGCGCCTCGCCAATTCGGCAGCGCCCAAAGGCTTTGCCCAATGCTGCAAGCGCGTGACGCACGCGTCGGCTGTGGCCTGCAGGGCGTCATCATGACGGGTTGGGCGCAGGGCCAAAAAATCGCCCTCGGTGCTGACTTGCAGCGCCGGCAAGTCAAAGGCGGGCAAGGCCAGCGCCAAGGCCTGAATCGCCTGGCGCAAAGAGGCCAGGCTGGCGCCCGGCCTCAGCTCAAAAGGTGCTTTGAGCGTGGCATGCCAACCGTAGCGCCGAGGCTCTTGGGTGTAGCTTTGAAACTGCGCCGCCGCCACACCGGGCACCACAGGTTGCTGCAGCGGCTGGCCCGTGGCTGCACAGCGGCCCAGCCAGTGACAACCCGCTGCCCACCATTCGCTGTGCAGCGCGGGGATGAAATAGACCGCGTAGCGATAAGCGAATTGAACGGATTGAGTAGTTTCAGTTTTCATGGTGATTCACTGTCAGTGTGACACGATCGCCTGCAAACCAGGCGCAGGCAAATTCAATCGGCTTATGCTCGGTGTCGATGTTCAAACTTTTCACCAGCAAGACCGGCCGCGTTGCCGATTGACCCAGTAATTGCGCGACCTCTTTACTGGGCAGGCGCGCCGAGACTTGGCTTTCTTGGCGCATGTAATCGCTCACGCCGTGGTGGGCAAAGCCTGCGGTGATGGAGCCCGTCGCCTCCACGATGTCGGCCAGTTGTGCAAACCGAGGCAGCGGAAAGTAGCGTTCACTCACGTGCAGTGGCTGGCCCGCGCCTTCGCCCACCACCTGCAAATACAGCAGGGTGCTGCCTGCGGCTAGCTGCAGCGCCAGGGCTTGTTCTGACGTGGCGCTCACTGTTTGGCGGCGAATCACGCGCAGCTCACCGCGCAAGCCCGCTTGCGCCAAATTTTGCCTGTGCCGCGTGCGTTTACCCAGGGCTAAATCGACCGCCAAATTCTCCACATAAGTGCCGCTGCCTTGCGTCGATCGCACCAAGCCGCTGTGACCCAAATGGGCCAGGGCCCGGCGGATCGTATGCCGGTTGGCACCGAACTGTGCGGCCAGTTGATGCTCTGAAGGCAGCTTGATGCCCGGTGCATATAAACCCTGGCCAATGGCCGCAGCCAGCTCCTGGGCAATGCGCGACCAGAAGCTGTCTCGTTGCGCAGCATCGGCTGGCGCAGGTGTGGAAGCAGTGGCTTGGGCTGTCATGAAAGATACACAAGGATTGCCTAAGCTGGCACCCATGTTCGAGTTGTATAGACAAGTCAGAGGGTGCCACAGCGATGTTTCAAACGTATGACCATGCCGAGTCTGCTTCGGTTAAGGCGCGACAAGCCTGGATAGCTTTGTTGGCCAGAGCGCCGCAGCCCTTGCTGGACGCGGCCCTCGCACACCATGTGCAAGCACAGCCCCGTTGGCTGCGCCGGCCCGAGACCGGTCTGATGATGGTGCAGGGCAGGGTGGGCGGCACCGGTGAGCGCTTTAATTTGGGGGAAGTCACGGTCACGCGTTGTGCCCTGCGCTTGGCGGTGGTCCAAGATGGCGCGCCTGTGGGCGTGGCCTATGTCTTAGGTCGCAGCCACAGGCAAGCGCAAATGGCGGCGCTGGCCGACGCCTTGCTGCAAGACCCAGCGCAGCGCGCTGAACTGGAATTGACGTTGCTGGCGCCGGTGCGTGCGCATTTGTTGCGCCAGCAAGCCCAGCGCCACCAGCGCGCACAAACCAGCAAAGTGGATTTTTTAACCGTGGCGCGTGAAGCGGGCGATGGTGAAGAAGGGGAGACCTCATGAGCGCGACCGATTTGCACCATATGGTGGCCGGTTTTGCGCACGAAGCCTATGGCAGCCAAGCGGTGTTTCGCACCGCTCTGAATGCGCTGTCGCATCCTGGCCGTCCATTGGACTTGCCTTTGCAAACGGCCTTGCCGCGTCAGGGCCATGCAGCGGCTGCGGCCTTGCTACTGGGCCTGGTGGATTCGGACACTGGCCTATGGTTGTCACCTCTGTTGGCGGGCAGTGAGGCTGCTGCCTGGCTGCGATTTCATACCGGTTGTACTTGGGTGGCAGAGCCTGCCGAGGCGCACTTTGTTTGGGTGGCGCAAGGCGATGCGCTGCCCGACTTGCAGCGCTTGAAACAAGGCACCGATGCCTATCCGGATCAATCCGCCACCTGCGTAATCGAAGTGCAAAGCCTGCAAAGCGAAGTTATTGATGGGAGCGGCTTGACGCTGCAAGGCCCTGGCATCTTAGGCTTGCGTGCACTGCAAGTGCAGGGCTTACCTGCCGACTTTCACGCGCAGTGGTCGCGCAATCACGCCAGCTTTCCTTGCGGCGTGGATGTGTTCCTCGCCACGTCTTCGCAGATCGTGGGTTTGCCACGCACCACCCGTTTATTGAATCAAGAGGAAGCTTGACATGTACGTGGCCGTCAAAGGCGGGGAAACCGCCATCCTCAACAGTTACAAGTTGCTCGCCGAGCAGCGCCGCGGTGACACCGCCCAAGCCGAACTGACAGTGGATCAAATTCGCCATCAGCTCAAGCTGTCGGTGGACCGTGTCATGACCGAAGGTTCGGTGTACGACCCCGAGCTGGCGGCACTCGCCATCAAGCAAGCCAGTGGCGATTTGGTCGAAGCTATTTTTTTGCTGCGTGCATAC
>CANGEG010000096.1 GCA_947452725.1 Comamonadaceae bacterium
TGTTTAAAACCAATATTTGCCGCTCACGTCCCGTACGGACCTGAGTGACGTTGGAAAACTCAGCTTCGATTCCAATCCCAATGGAATCGTCAGTTAAACAGCCAAATCACAAAGACGTAAATGGCGCTTCGTTCACAGTGGTGTTATGCGTACATGCAACAAAGCACTTTGCCCTGCATCCAAAGCTGCAAAACAGCGTGTAATCGACGCTGAGACTTGTGACGGGTCGACCAGTCTCTCGCCCAAAGCACCCGCAGCTTCTGCAATAGCTGCAAAATCAGTACCGTAGCCCAAATCAGAAGCAAACTGATTGGTATTTTTGGCTTCGCCTTGTGGATACATGCGCAAGGTAGACTCCTTTACAGCAGACCAGCCACCATTGTCTAAAAGTACAGTCAAAATAGGCAAGCTGTATTGGCGGGAAACGGCATACACTGAACTTGGATTGCTGAAGTAAAACGAGCCATCCCCCACGACGTGAATGAGCCGACTGTGTGGCTTTGCAAGCTTGATGCCAAGAGCGGTACCTGCAGAAAACCCCAGCCCACCACCTGACAAGCCCATCAAACTGCCTGGCGACTCACGGGGTATTTGTTCAAACACTGCCATGGTGTTCCGAATTGCTTCGTTCAAAACGACATCATCAGGGCGAATTTGTTGACCCAACGCTGCGCAGAGAAAATGAGGATTGATGGCATTTAACTTGCCCGGGTCTTGGGCCAGTGCCACTGCTTTTTGTCGGTTTCTTTCATGCTCTGCCTGAATAACCAGACTTCTTTGAAAAACCTTTTCTTTGAACTCTGGCGTCGCACTTTTTTCTATCACCGATATCAACTGCGTGAGTAAGCGAACGCAGTCACCCTCTATGCGAGCATTCAATGGAAATCCCCACATTGGAATATCACGCTTGATGGCATCTACATCCAACTGTGCCCAATACGCATTGGAATTAAGACGCGTTGTTTTAGGTATCCATGGAACGTCTACATCCACCATCAATCCAAAGTCCGATTGTTCTGTGAATGCAGCAGGGTTGTAGCCAGCAAAAAATGGTGAGTTTCGGCGAATATTCAAGTAAATTGTGTTGAACTCACACACTCTAATCCCGCACAAACTGGCCAGCTTTTCGATCAATGAAGGTGCTGCAAGGTTTCTGCCAGCATAGGCTGTCACCAACATTGGATTTTCAGAGGCCATCAGTCTTTCAGCAATAAGCTGGATGGTTTCAGCATCGGCCCCTTGAGCCTTGACTGGCAAATGATTTTGACGACCGTAAGCACCGATGCTATTACTATCGACCGGCGCGGCCAATACTTCTCGGGGCAAGGTCAGGTAAACCGGCCCTGTGGGATCACTTTGCATCACAGCACCTGCCCTGGAGACCACTTCATGGGCCATCGACGGCCATGCCAAGTTGTACTCCCACTTCACATAGGGCCTGACAACACTGGCTTGATCAAAGGGCTCTTGAATGAAATGTACATACGTATCACGACCACCCGTTGCACTGTCAAACGTACTCATGGGTGCGCGTCCAGCAATCAACAACACAGGAATGCGGGTGCGACACAGATTGTGCAAACCCATGGCCGAATTGGCGGTGCCAGCATCCACATGCACCAACACGGCCTGTCCCTTTCCGGTTGCGACAGCGTAGCCGCCTGCCATGTGTACAGCAGTATTTTCGTGAGGACACAAAATCACCTGCGGAAACGCACGTCCTTCTGCACGCCAATGGGCCATTTCTTCAATCAGTGGCGCATGGTCTGTTCCGAGATTGCAAAATAAATATTCAATGCCTAGATCGACCAAAGCTTGCAGCAAGTCATGGGACGCGGTACGGATGTAATTTTCGTTCATGTTTTATTTGTTCAAAAGACCAGCAGACTTGACGACGGGCAACATCAATTTCAGTTCAGACTCAATTCTTTGCCGGACCACCTCAGGCCCAGCACTGTCGCTTTCATGGCCCAATTTGCCAAAGGCCTCGCGTGTGCTCGGCATCTCCAAATACTTTTTAACCTCTTGTCCCACTCGCGTCACAATGCTTGAAGGAGTTTTAGCCGGTGCATACAGTGCCAACCAAATTTCAAACTCATTGCCCGGAAAACCTGCTTCTGCCAAAGTAGGCACATCGGGCATGAAGCGTGATCTTTGTTGAGACGCTACAGCTATGGCGCGCAACGTTCCAGCTTGGATTTGCCCTTTCACAGGAGCAAGATCGGCCATCACCATCACCACCCGACCTGTGACCAAATCAGAAATAGCAGGAGGAAAACCTTGATAGGGCACGTGAATCATGTCAACGCCAGCACTTTGAGCCAACATCGCGGTTCCCACGTGCCCCATGGAACCTATGCCGTTACTTGCATAGGGAAGTTTGCCGGGTTTTGATTTTGCATCCGCCATCAACTCTTTGAGCGAGCTGTAGTGATTCGAGGGTGAAGTAATCAAGAAAAATGGCATACGCGATACCATGCTCACCGGCGCAAAATCAAGCAAAGGATCGAAGGGCAACTTGCCTGGATGGGTTAGTGGTAACAACGACATGGTGGAGCCACCTGTCAGTAAAAAGGTATACCCGTCAGGTGCCGCTCGGGACACCATTTCAGCCCCAATCACTGTGCCGCCCCCTGGCTTGGCATCGACAAGTACTGTTTGACCAAGAACTGAGCTCAAGTGCTGGGCCACCATTCTGGCGGCTGCATCGACCCCTCCCCCTGCTGGGTAGGGCACCACCATGCGAATTGGTTTGACTGGCCACTCCTGCGCGATACTGAAAAATGACAGCATGCAGCCAAAGAAAATAAAAATGAAATGTCGTAAGAAATGATTCTTCATGCCGCTGTGCTCACCACTATAAATTGACATGTCACGCTAACAGGGCACCTCCTTAGAAGAAATGACGTAAACCCTAATGGCTTAAGGCGCAATCAAAAATATGTGGTTAGCTTCTAAAACCATGGGGCAGAGTCATTTCCTAGTTCAAGCACCCATTGCAATTGAAAAAGTGTAAAGCTAGAGTAGATCGAAGGAAAAAAGGCTTGCATGAGACTCGACGTAAAATCGCAACCCTTTGGACAAAAAGGCAGGCACTAAACATGATGGTAAAACTCACGGTGCATGGCCTTTCTACCAATCAACAAGTAATCAAATAACGCCTCTCTTCGTAAGGCCCCTGAACTCCAATGGCTAGCGCAGTGCAGCCCTGGTCTGGATGAGGTTGTTGAAGTTTCAGCCCTAAGACGGCAACTTGTTTAAGACGCCTGTCGATCCGATAGCTAATTAAATTGGCGCCTTCTCGGGTCCCACGTCTGGGGCCCAGCCGGAATTGATTTATTTCGCCGGGATCGTCCTTGAATCCGCCATATAAAAATGCCACTCTTATCTTTAAAGAGTGGCATTTTGACGGTTAATGGTAGAGGACTGTCCGCACCATATAAACCGGTGGGGTCGTGCAATAGTTACCTCTTACCGAGGCCGCATGCCTGCCGCTATTTGCCACGTTTTGCGTGAGTGGCAGGTTGACTCAACAATCTGGCCTTTATCTCTGCGAGGCCCGTGTTTAAGCGAATACGCCTGCTGTGTCTTGCATGCGCTCAGATACTTCACCCAATTGGTGCAAAGTGTCGCCCCAGGTCATTTCAAGTTGAGTCAACTTCTTGAAATAGTGGCTCACGATGTACTCGTCCGTCACACCAATGCCACCATGCAATTGCACCGCTTGTTGTCCCAAGTAACGCATTGACACACCCAACTGGTACTTGGCGCGAGCCATGGCGCGGCGGCGTTCCTCGGTAGGCGCGTTCAGTTTGAGTGTGGCGTAAAAGCTCATGGAGCGAGCCAGTTCCAATTGCATTTTCATGTCGGCCACGCGGTGGCGCAGCGCCTGAAAGCTGGAGATGATCACATTGAACTGCTTGCGTGTATTCATGTACTCGGTGGTGATGGCCATGGTTTTGTCCATCACGCCCACCGCTTCCGCGCACAGGCTGGCAATGCCAATGTCCACTGCGTGCTCAAGCGCCGTAAAGCCCTCAAGCGTGAGCAATTGGGCAGGAGTATTGCTCATGCTCACGTCGGCGGCAGCGGCGCCGTCTTGGGTTGCGTAAGCATGGGTGCTCACGCCAGCCGCGCTGCGCTCGACCAGAAACATCGCCATGGCGTTGCCGATCATAGCGGGCACCAAGTAGGCCTCAGCTTGCGCGCCCACGGGCACAACATTTTTCGTGCCGCTTAAGGTCCAGACGCCAGCGGCCTCTTTGGCCTGCGTGGCACAGTTGGCCAGTTTGTAGCGGCTTTTGCGTTCTTGGTGCGCCAGCACCACCAAGGCTTCGCCAGAGGCAATGCGTCCCAGCCACGCGCTCTGGAGTGACTCAGGTCCATAGCCTTCGAGCAATGTGCTGCAAATCAATGTTTGGGTGAGCGGCTCCATGACGATGCCACGGCCCAGCTCCTCCATCACGACCATGCCTTCGACTGGGCCCATGCCCATACCGCCTTGCGCTTCGCTCACATACAAACCTGTGAGACCCAACTCAGCCAGTTCGGTGTACGCGGCCCGGTCAAAGCCGCCCGCGACTTCAATGCGGCGACGACGCTCAAAGTCGTAGCCCTTATCTACCCATTTGCGCACCGCGTCGCGCAATTGTTCTTGGTCGTCAGAAAAATCGAAATCCATTTTGAAATCCTTATAAGTTCTGCTTTAACCGAGCACAGTTTGTGCGACGATATTGCGTTGCACTTCATTGCTGCCGCCATAAATGGTGGTCTTGCGCATATTGAAATAATTGGATGCCAAAGGTGCATTCGCCACCTCGCCGCCTGGAAAGTTGCCTTGCCAGCCCGCATCCATGGCCTCAAAGATGAAGGGCAGGCTGTAGGGTCCAGCGGCCAGCATCATCAATTCTGTATAACGCTGTTGAATTTCGCTGCCTTTGATTTTCAAGAGGCCCGCAATATCCAGCGAGTTTTTGCCTGATTTTTCGGCAGACAGCACACGCAGCACCAACATCTCCAGTGCCACAATGTCGACTTCGAGTTTGGCAATCTCGTCACGGAAACGCATGTCCTCGTAGACGCCTTCTGTTTTGGCAATACGTTTCAAACGCTCCAGTTCGCGTTTGGCGCGGTTCACGTCCGCAATGTTGGTTCGCTCGTGGGCGAGCAAATGCTTGGCGTAGTTCCAGCCCTTGTTTTCTTCGCCAATCAGGTTTTCGGCTGGCACCTCAACGTTGTCAAACCAGACTTCGTTGACCTCACATTCACCATCTAGCAGCTTGATGGGGCGCACCGTGATGCCCGGTGTCTTCATGTCGATCAGCAAAAAAGAGATGCCGGTTTGCGGCTTGCCTTCGTTGCTGGTGCGCACCAGGCAGAAAATCCACTCGCCATACTGGCCCAGTGTGGTCCAGGTCTTTTGGCCGTTGACAATGTATTTGTCACCCACGCGCTCGGCGCGGGTTTTGAGCGAAGCCAAATCTGAGCCTGCACCGGGCTCGCTGTAACCCTGACTCCACCAGACTTCACCGCTGGCGATGCCTGGCAAAAAGCGCTTGTGCTGTTCGGCATTGCCAAAGGTCATGATCACCGGAGCCACCATCACTGGGCCAAACGGAACCACGCGAGGCGCGCCTGCTAGGGCGCATTCTTCTTCGAACAAATGTTTTTGGATGGCGTTCCAGCCCGGGCCTCCAAACTGAGTGGGCCAACCCCAACCGAGCCAGCCTTTTTTGCCCAGAATCTTGGCCCAGCGCTGCATGTCGTCGCGTGTCAGGCGCATGGCTGCATGAACTTTTTGGGAAATGTCGGCGGGCAAATTGTCTTTGACCCAGTTGCGAATTTCATCGCGAAACGCGAGTTCTTCGGGGGTGAATGCCAAATCCATGGGGTGTCTCTCTGAGAAATGCCTGTGGCGAAATACCCAAGTTGCAAACTTGAGCGGAAGATTGAGCTCAATTTATAGCACGACCGTGCGGAAATGGCTTGTCTTTGCTGTGACAAAACGGTTCACGGTGTGTGTCATGGGCATTGGCGGTGGGGGAGGCGGGGATAATCCCTGCTTCATGAAAAATATTGTGATTTTGATTTCGGGCTCAGGCTCGAACATGGCCGCCATCGTCCAAGCCTCGCAGCAGCGCCATTGGGCTAAGCGCTGGGGTGTGCGCATTGCGGCAGTGGTGAGCAATCGGGCCGACGCGACGGGGTTGGCCTATGCCAAGGCGCAGGGCATTGCCGTGGCGGTACTGGACCATAAGGCTTACCCCACAAGAGAAGCCTTTGACGCCGCTTTGCAGTTCCACCTGGACGGCTACGCGCCCATGCTGGTGGTGTTGGCGGGATTCATGCGCATTTTGTCGGCTGATTTTGTCAGCCACTTTGCGGGCCGCTTGATCAACATCCATCCTTCGCTATTGCCGGCTTTTGGCGGCCTGCACACGCATCAGCGTGCGCTTGATATGGGCTGCCAGTTTGCCGGTGCCACAGTGCACCAGGTTACTGCCGATCTGGATCACGGCCCTATTTTGGCGCAAGCAATGGTGCCGGTATTGCCTGGCGACACGGCCGCCATATTGGCCGCGCGCGTCTTGAGTCAGGAGCATTTGCTCTACCCCCGGGCGATTGAGGACTGGTTAAGCCGCGCCGCCTGAGTGCTCCGCGAGCACCTCTGACACCCACGTGAAGCGAGGTTGCACCACACCATTGATTTCAAGGCTCTCGTTGAACATGGCCGCTGGCCTAACCCATAAGCCCTTGTCGCCATAAAGTGCTTGGTACAAAGTCATGGGCTCCAATGATTCGCTGTGCCGCACGGTGCCTTTGACTTCGTAGAGCAAATTTTTGTAATGGCGGTAGATGCCGGGGCGGGTGATGAGCAAAGGGGGGAGGGTTTCGGACATGGGGGGTAGATGGGATCAGAGAAGAGGGGATGGTGCGACAGTGGGACAATAGGGGCCTATGCATCCTAAAGCCCTTCTTGATGCCTGCGCCGAACTGGTCAGGCTTACGCTCCAATTTGAACATCCCGCTGATTCGGTGGTCTCGCGTTTTTTCCGTGAACACCGCCAACTGGGCCCTCGCGAACGCGCCACTTTGGCCGAGACCGCCTACAACGTCTTGCGCCACAAACTGCGCTTTGAGTACCTTGCGCGCTCGGGCAGCGGCGCCAAAGAGCGCCGCTTGGCTATCTTGGGTTTCCATGCGCCGCGCGACTTTTTATATGGCGCCATCACCGAGACCGAAAAGACTTGGCTCGAAGGTTGTGACCGCGTCAAGCCTGAAGAGTTTTTGGAGCGTCATCGGCACAACTTGCCTGAATGGATGGTCGAGCCCCTGAAAGCCCAGTTGGGCGGCGAGTTTTGGCCGTTGGTGGAGAGCCTGGGTCAAAGCGCTTCTTTGGATCTACGCGTCAATGCCCTGCACGACAAACGCGCCGACGTGCAAAAAGAATTGAAGCTGGCCGGCATTGCAACCATGCCCACACCATATTCGCCTTGGGGCTTACGCACCGAGAGCAAGCCGGCACTGACCAAGCTGGACGCGTTTGTGCGCGGCGCCATTGAGGTTCAAGACGAGGGCTCGCAGCTGTTGGCGCTGTTGTTGGACGCGCACCGTGGTGAGATGGTGGTGGACTTTTGCGCAGGCGCTGGCGGCAAGACGCTGGCGATTGGCGCGAGCATGCGCAACACCGGGCGCTTGTACGCGTTTGACGTGTCAGGTCATAGGTTGGAGGCGCTCAAGCCTCGTTTGGCACGCAGCAAACTGTCCAATGTGCATCCGGCCGCGATTGCGAACGAGCGCGATGACCGCATCAAGCGCTTGGCTGGCAAGATCGACCGGGTGTTGGTCGACGCTCCGTGCTCTGGCCTAGGCACCTTGCGCCGTAACCCCGATTTGAAATGGCGCCAAACGCCCAAGGCGCTGGAAGAATTGACCGTCAAGCAGTTGGCAATTTTGCAAAGCGCAGCCCGCTTGCTCAAGCCCGGCGGCCGTTTGGTCTACGCCACTTGCAGCTTGCTGATGCAAGAGAACGAAGCGATTGCGCAGGCCTTTACCCAAGCCAATCCGGAGTTTGAGGTCTTGGCTGCCGGCGCCGAGCTGGAGCGTTTAAAGGTGCCAAATGCCGCCTCTTTGTGCAGCGGCGATCAGGCCGAGTTTTTGCGTTTGTGGCCTCACCGTCATGGTACTGATGGATTTTTTGCGGCCCTTTGGGTTAAGAAATAAGTCGGCTGGGGCTTAAAGAAAGCCCTTGGCTGCGAAAGTACTGTCCTTTTAAGTGCCGAAAACTTAAAATAGAGGGATTGCCTTAACAGGTATTTCGAAAGACAAAATTGATGTTGTTACCCGACTGGGCCGTACTGAACGCGGCAATCGATTGGCTGGCTCATGGCTTGCTCAATTTCTCTTGGCTTCAGGTGTTGGTGGTCACTTTGGTGATGACTCACATCACCATTGCTGGCGTTACCATTTACCTGCACCGCCACTCCGCGCACCGCGCTTTGGACTTGCATCCCATCGTCTCGCACTTTTTCCGTTTTTGGCTTTGGCTCACCACCGGCCAGGTAACCAAGGAGTGGACAGCGATTCACCGCAAACACCACGCTAAGTGCGAGCAGGCTGAAGATCCGCACAGCCCGCATGTGCACGGCATCAAAACCGTGTTGCTGACAGGCGCTGAGCTGTACCGCAAAGAAGCCAAGAACCAGGAAACCTTGGACCGTTACGGCCACGGTACGCCTGATGACTGGATGGAACGCAATGTGTACACCCGCTTCTCGTGGCAAGGTGTTGGTTTGATGTTGATCATCAACCTGGCCTTGTTTGGCGCTTTGGGCTTAACCGTCTGGGCTGTGCAAATGATGTGGATTCCTGTTACGGCCGCCGGCATCATCAATGGGGCAGCCCATTACTGGGGCTACCGCAATTTCGAAGCGCATGACGCCAGCACCAATATCTCGCCTTGGGGCATCATCATTGGCGGGGAAGAGTTGCACAACAACCATCACACCTACCCTACGTCGGCCAAGTTGTCGGTCAAGCCTTACGAGTTTGACATTGGCTGGATGTACATCACGATCTTGCAAGCCATGGGTTTGGCCAAAGTGAAAAAGACGCCCCCCAAGCTGGCCTATGGCGAAGTGCGCGCTGTGGCCGACGAGAAGACGCTGGAGGCCTTGATCGCCAACCGCTACGAAGTCATGGCTGGCTACGCCCGCCAAATGCGCGGTGTGTTTCGCCAAGAAGTGTCATCGGCGAAGGTGGATGATCATGTGATCAAGATCGCATCGCGCTGGTTCCACCGCGATGCTGAGAAGGTGCCAGCCGAAGCAGTGTCTTTGCTGAGCCAAACCCGCGCTGCTTACCCCGTGCTGGACAAGATGGTGGTGATGCGCGAAGAGCTGTCCCAAATCTGGCTCAACACCTCGCACACCCGCGAGCAGTTGGCAGCCGACCTGCAAGCCTGGTGTCGCCGCGCCGAAGAAAGCGGCATTGCCGCCTTGCGTGATTTTTCGACACAACTGCGCGCTGTGGCGGTGAAGACGGCTTAAATTGGCGTGTTGGGGTTTAGGCGCTGCGGCTAACCGGGTGTTTAAGACCAGTAGCAGATGGGAGAGTTCCATAAATGATAGAAAAACCCCCGTGAATAATGGGGAAAATCTTCAGTTGCGGAACCTTGCTCCTATCAAAGAAACACTTATGCGCGGTGGGGTGGGGTGATTCAGCAATCAGCTGAAAACTACCCACCGCAACCACAGATTCAAAGGCGCCCCATCAGATTGCGGCACTCCCAAAAAACAAGGCTTTGTGGCGTACCTTTATCCTAAGAGGGCATCGGCTATCTGTCTTGCGTTGATGTCCAATTGGTATCAAAAAAAGCGGCGGTATTGATGCATCTCGATTTTCCTTCTAGCCATCTCTACTCCTAGAACCTAAAAGCTCAAAGAATAAAGAAGGAAAGGGACTCGAAATGCCCTAAATGCTTCGCCTAAGTGGCTCCAATACGCCGATCACAAAGTGGATCCAATAAGCCGATCCGTGACATGGATTAAGAGTTCAGTTTTACTCTCGATTCTCACATGATTTTTCCCCCATGTTTGCAGACTAAAGCTGAGGGGGGATCGCATTTTCCCCAATAAGTAGGGCCTTATACACAGGAATTCCGCTCTGACTCAGGTGCTTTACCCAAGTGGGCTTATCACTCAGATCTTTCAAGCGCCCATAAAAAAAACCGCTGAAAAAATTCCAGCGGTTTTTTATCGGAATCACTAGCACAAGGCCTGTGAGATCAAATGAATTACTTCAGTTTGATTTCTTTATATTCCACGTGCTTGCGAGCTTTAGGGTCGAACTTCATGATCGACATTTTCTCGGGCATTGTTTTCTTGTTTTTGCTGGTCGTGTAGAAGTGACCAGTGCCAGCTGTAGATTCCAGCTTGATTTTTTCGCGTCCGCCTTTGGTTGCCATGGTATGTAGCTCCTGTTATGGGTTTAAGCTTGACCGCGTGCACGCAAATCTGCGAGCACGGCATCAATACCGTTTTTGTCGATCAGGCGCAGAGCGGCGCTAGACACGCGCAGGCGCACCCAACGGTTTTCGGTCTCAACCCAAAAACGACGATATTGCAGGTTCGGCAAGAACCGGCGCTTGGTTTTGTTGTTAGCGTGGGAAACATTGTTTCCCGTCATTGGGCCTTTGCCCGTTACGTCGCAGACGCGTGCCATAGTGCACTCCGATATAAACAGCTGGTGCCCAGGGGCCGATGTCCGAATGACACTGACCTGGCAA
>CANGEG010000097.1 GCA_947452725.1 Comamonadaceae bacterium
AAAGCCGATACGGCCAAAAAGTACGGCGGCGACCAAGTTCTGGCCTGGCGCCGCAGCTACGATGTGCCGCCACCGGAGCTGGCACTGGACGATCCCCGCTACGAAGGTGGCGACCTGAGGTACGCCAGCATGGCGCCCGTGCAGCCGCCGCAGACCGAATGCCTTAAAGACACTGTGGCCCGCGTGGTGCCTTATTGGAATGAGGTTATGGCCCCGGCCATCTTGTCGGGCAAACGCATCATGGTGGCCGCACACGGCAACTCGATCCGCGCCTTGATCAAGTTCCTGGACGGGGTGTCTGATGAAGACATCGTGGGCCTGAATATCCCCAACGGCATTCCCTTGGTGTACGAGCTAGACGCAAACTTAAAACCAATCCGCCATTACTACCTAGGAGATGCCGAGGCTGCAGCCCAAGCGGCGGCGGCCGTGGCCAGTCAAGGCAAATGCTGAAAATTGGGCCCTGGTTGAGCAAAAGGCCTGCGCCGCGTAGGCCCTCAACCCCGCTTGCCACCTGGGTGTATATTGATTCGAATTACCGAATCGCTGAAGGTCGAGGACTATGGGACAAAAATTGAAAATTGCCGGCTGGATCACCGTAGGTGCCATGGCCGGTGCGCTGACCACCGTGTCGCTGCAAACCGCAGCGCGCAGCGCTTTTGCGCCCCTGCCGCTGGAAGAATTGCAACAGTTGGCCGCCGTTTTTGGGATGGTCAAAAGCGACTATGTGGAGCCGGTGGACGAGAAAAAGCTCATCACCGAAGCCATCTCGGGCATGGTCTCCAGTCTGGATCCGCACTCCCAGTACTTTGACAAGAAAAGCTACAAAGAATTCAGCGAAGGCACCTCCGGCAAGTTTGTTGGTGTCGGCATCGAGATCAGTCAAGAGGACGGTTTGGTCAAAGTGGTCTCGCCCATCGAGGGCTCACCGGCCGATCGTGCAGGCCTGAAAACCAACGATCTGATCACCAAGATTGACGACACCTTTGTCAAAGGTCTGACGCTGAATGAAGCTGTCAAACGCATGCGCGGTGAGCCCAACACCAAGGTGCTTTTGACGATCTTCCGCAAGGAAGAAAGTCGCACCTTCCCAGTGACCATCGTGCGCGAAGAGATCAAAACACAATCAGTCAAAGCCAAAGTGGTGGAGCCAGGTCTGGGCTGGATTCGAGTCTCGCAGTTCCAAGAGCGCACGGTTGAAGACTTCGCCCGCAAGCTTGAAGAGATGTACAAGCAAGAGCCCAAACTCAAAGGCTTGGTGCTCGATTTGCGAAACGACCCGGGCGGATTGCTCGACGCCGCTGTGGCTTTGTCGGCCGCCTTCTTGCCTGAAAACGTGACCGTGGTGTCGACCAATGGCCAGCTGGAAGAAAGCAAATTCACCTACAAAGCGTCGCCACAATTTTGGCGGCGCAGCGCCAGCAATGACCCGATCGGTCGTTTAACCCAAGCCACACAAGGCGCCTTCAAGAAGGTCCCATTGGTGGTATTGGTTAATGAAGGCTCGGCTTCGGCCAGCGAGATCGTGGCCGGCGCACTGCAAGATCACCAGCGCGCCACCCTCATGGGCAGCCAGACCTTTGGCAAAGGCTCGGTGCAAACCGTACGCCAACTGGGCCCAGACACGGCGCTGAAAATCACCACTGCGCGCTATTACACGCCCAGCGGCCGCTCGATTCAGGCCAAAGGCATCGTGCCCGATGTGATGGTGGACGAAACCGAAAACGGCAGTCCTTTTGCGGTGCTCCGCACCCGCGAAGCGGATTTGGAAAAACACCTGGGCAATGGCAAAGAAGCCGAACCCAAAGACGCTGAACGCGAAAAAGCCCGCGAAGCCGCCATGAAGCGTTTGGAAGAAGAATCCAAAAAACCAGTGGCCGAGCGCCGTCCGCCTGAGTTTGGCTCTGACAAAGACTTTCAGTTAAATCAAGCGTTGAACCAGCTCAAAGGCCAAACGGTCTTAGTGAGCAAAACCTTGGCTGTGCGCAAAGAAGAGAAAAAAGACAACTGAGTCGGCCACCGATCACCGACTCAGCTCAGTCATGACCGACGACCAGTTGCTGCGCTACTCGCGCCATATCTTGCTCAACGAACTGGGAATTGAGGGCCAAGAGCGCATCTTGGCCGCCCATGCGCTGGTGATCGGCGCCGGCGGCCTAGGCTCTCCCGTCGCCTTGTACTTGGCCAGTGCGGGTGTCGGTCACATCACCTTGGTCGATCACGACCTAGTGGACGCCACCAACTTGCAACGACAAATAGCGCATACGCTAAAGCGCGTTGGCCGTCTTAAAGTGGACTCGGCGCAACAAGCCATCCAGGCGATCAACCCCGATGTGCGGGTCTCGGCCATCGCCGAGCGGGCCGACGCAGCGCTGTTGGACCGACTGGTGGCGCAGGCCGATGTGGTCTTGGACTGCTGCGACAACTTTGTCACGCGCCAAGCCGTAAATTTAGCTTGCATGCTGCACGGCAAACCCTTGATCTCTGGTGC
This sequence comes from Comamonadaceae bacterium, assembly GCA_947452725.1. Classification (GTDB taxonomy): domain Bacteria; phylum Pseudomonadota; class Gammaproteobacteria; order Burkholderiales; family Burkholderiaceae_C; genus Limnohabitans_A. The sequence goes on from CANGEG010000097.1 coordinate 2,492, forward strand.
GGCCATTCGCATGGACGGGCAGGTGTCCGTGTTCGATCCGCGCCACCCCACCTCACCTTGTTATGCCTGCGTCTTCCCCCCGGAACCGGCGCCCGAAGAAACCCTCTGCGCCACCATGGGCGTGTTTGCGCCACTGGTGGGCATCATCGGCAGCGTGCAGGCCGCCGAAGCATTGAAGCTGATCAGCCACGCGGGCAGCTCACTGGCAGGGCGACTGCTGATGCTGGATGCACGGTACATGGACTGGAGCGAGGTAAGAATTGCGCGAAATGCGCAGTGCCCGGTTTGCAGCAACTTGCGGGCATGATTCAAACGCGTAGGTAATTTGAAAGGTACATCGAAGTCTGTAAATTGAGCAAACTCTCCCTGAGTGAATTGGAAGAAATTGTGTTGAGCTCAATCAGCACTCAAGGCGCCAACTTAGCTCTGGCCCATTGATTGAAGCTGACGCCTTGGTCGAATGCAAAGAGTGCCTCAGTGTAGTGAACGAGCGGCGAAATACGCACTCGAAACTCGCCGCTGTAGTCTTCTCATGCAGCTGCACGAGCTCTGCGTTCGCGTGCATGTCGGTCAAGTCGTCAGCCACCACTTAGCCGTTTTTGGGTTCAATTAGTGGCGCCATCCGTCAAGGAGCCTATGGAGCCTATGGAGCCTATGGAGCCTATGGAGCCTTCAATGCTCGGTAGGCGATTTCAAGGCATTTGACTGTTGGCAGCGGCCATGAAACTGCCTGAATACCTTGGGCGTCATGGGCTGGGCTTGGGCAAACAAACCCTTTTTCTGTTGCCGTGCCAGGCGCTCTAAGGAGGCATAAGGCCCAGCGCTCACTCGAAAACTATAGGCCCAGGCCAGGCCTGAGGTCACCATCGCGGCACCCACGTCCTGCCCGTCGATTTCAACCCGGCCCAACAAACGGCCATAGATGTCGGTGCCATGCGCAGTGACCTGCACGGTCTTACGATTTACCAAATCAATCAAGGCGTCGCGTGACGCATCACCTCCGGGCTGGCAGCGCTCGGGCGCATCGATGCCTTGAATACGCAACTTGACCGCTTCGTGCGAGCCGTTCGGCAAGACCAGCAAGGTGTCGCCGTCAGCAACCCAACTGACCCAGCCCGTCCAGCGGGGAGTGACAGCCTCAGGGGCAGCATTGTCGGCGTTGGGCAAAAAGGCGTCTTGTGCGAACACGAACGCACAAAAAATCCACAGGCCACATGTCAGCCAAGTTGCACGGCGGTTCATCGGTTGGTTTTGCCTTTTTGGCCCAAATGGCGATGGGCCTTGGGCAACGCGCCACTCATCTCGTCGTGCAATGCTTGGGCACTGGCTTGCAAGCGCTCCAAGCTGAGGTTGAATTGATCCCCCTCGGCATTCGTCAGACCTTGCATGATGCTGCGATTGATCGCTTGCACCTGCGGCAGCAGTTCGGCCACCAGGGCTTGCCCCGCATGGGTCAAAGCCACCTGCGCGCCCCTGCGGTCAGCCTGGGCCGGAGTGCGTGTGATGAGTTTTTTGGCCACTAAGGCGCCTATGGCGCGCGAGGTGCGCGACCGGTCCAACTGCACTTTATCGGCCAGCGCCGAAGGCGGCAGTCCCTCATGCCCGTGCAGCAGGGCCAGGATGCGCCACTCACGACGGGTGATGCCGTAGCCTCCTTCGCACAATCGCACGACCATGGCCCCGGCCACCGAAGTCACTCGGTACATGCGGTACAGCAACAGGTCTTCAAACGCTTGTGAAACGATCGGCGGGCGCATTATCTACCTAGGGTTTTCGAGAGGGATGATTGATTAGATCAATCACCAAAGGGCAGGCTACATTCTGAGGGCAATTGGCCTGAGCGCTCACGCCAAACTCCATCCGTTTGAACTGGAAAGATTTCGCTATGAATTTCACACACACATTCACACGCCGGACCCTTCAACTGACTGGTTTGGCCGTGGCCCTGTGCGCTGGTGCGCCTGCGGTGCAAGCGCAAGACAAGCCACCACTCAAAATTTTGGTCGGCTTTGCGCCCGGCGGCTCAGCCGATGTCTTGGCGCGCTTGATTGCCGAGGCGATTCATGATGATTTTTCCAGCATCATCATCGACAACAAACCGGGCGCTGGCGGACGCATTGCGCTGAACGCGGTGAAAGCGGCAAAGCCCGACGGACAAACCGTGATCGTACTGCCCAGCGGTCCGATGGTGCTGTTTCCTCACGTCTATAAAAAGCTCGACTACGATGCGGTGAAAGACTTCACCCCAGTTTCGCAAATCGCCCGCTTTCAGTTCGGTTTGGTGTCTGGCCCAGCCACGAATGTGAAGACTGTGGCGGAAATGTTGGCCAAGGCCAAAACCGATCCAGCCAACGCCAGCTACGGCACCCCGGGTGCGGGCACGCTGCCGCATTTCATGGGCGTCTTAATGGAGCAATCGGCCGGCGTGAGCCTGAACCATGTGCCATTTCAAGGCGGTGCCCCAGCCAACAACGCGTTGCTGGGTGGCCACATTGGCTACAAGTTTGACGTGGTGTCTGAAACGGCTGAACTGCACCACAACAAAAAGGTGCGCATCATCGCCGTGACGGGTAGCCAGCGCGACCCGCAAGTGCCTGAAGTTCCGACCCTCAAAGAGTCTGGCGTGAACATGGAGGCCACAGCATGGTTTGCCATGTACGGACCGGCTGGCCTGAAGGGCGAGCAGCTCAGCCGTTTGGAAAAAGCTGTGATGAAAGCCGTGCGCGACCCGGTGCTGAAAGACAAACTGCTCAAGCTGGGCTACGAGCCCATTGGCTCCAACTCGGTCGATTTGGCCGCAGCACAAAAATCCGATCTGGCCCGCTGGGAAAAGCCCATCAAGGCCACTGGCGTGCAGCTCGACTGAAACCCAGCCCCACAATGAAGCTGTCTCGTCGCAACTCTTCAACTGTCGCTTTGGCCTTGGCCTGGGCCCTGTGCGTGGCGTCACCAGCCGTGCATGCCCAAACTTACCCGAGCAAAGCGATTCGCTTCGTTAACAACTTTCCGCCGGGCGGGCCGTCGGACTTTCTGGCCCGCACCGTAGGCGAGGCGATCACCACAGCCTTCAAGCAACCGGTGGTCACCGAAAATAAAGCGGGTGCGGGTGGCAATATTGGCGCCGACTTGGTGGCTAAAAGCCCACCCGATGGCTACACCGTGTTATTTGGCATTGACACAGCGTTCACGGTCAACCCATACATCTACAAGGGCATGCCTTTCAAACCCAACGACTTCAAGCCCATCATGGTGATGGTCTCATCGGGTTTGTTGGTAGGCGTGAACCCGGGCACAGGCTTTAAAAACATGAAAGACCTGATCGCGCAGGGCAAAGGCAAAGGCCTGAACTTTAGCAGCGGCGGCAGCGGCAGCCCGGGCCACTTGGCCGCAGAAATTTTCATGGACGCGGCAGGCATCAAAATCCAGCATGTGCCCTACAAAGGCAACACGCCTGCGGTGTTGGCCGTTTTGTCGGGTGAGGTAGACGCTGGCGTCTTGGCTACGCCCGGCATGCTGCCGCATGTCAAAGCGGGCAAGATCACGCCCTTGGCGGTGACCAGTCGCCAGCGTTCACGCTCGGCGCCTGAGGTTCCAACGGTAAGCGAGGTGGGCCTGAAAGATTTGGAACTTGAAGTGCTGTATGTGGCGATGGTGCCTGCTGCCACGCCCGAGCCCGTGGTACAGGTTTTGCAAAAAGCCTTTACCGAGGCCTTGAAACGCCCCGACACCCAAGCCCAATTGGCCAGCATGGATTTGTTTTACGAAGGCCTGACAGGCCCAGAGGCAGCCAAACGCTTGAGCGATTTGGCGCAGCGCTATGCCCGCACCATCCAGTCCACCGGCATGAAAGTCGAGTAAGCACGAAAGTACGCCATGAACACCCAAACTGCACCCCGTCCCAACATCATCTTCATCGTCGCCGACGACCTGGGTTTTGCCGATCTGGGTTGTTACGGCGGTCGCGATGCCAAATTTGGCCCCACCTCTCCAGTGATCGACCAATTGGCCGCGCAGGGCCTGAAGTTCACCGATGGTTATGCCAACTCACCTGTCTGCTCGCCCACGCGCTTTGCCTTGATGACCGCGCGCTACCAGTACAGGCTGCGCGGCGCGGCCGAAGAACCGATCAACAGCAAAGCTCGGCACAGCACCACCTTGGGCTTACCCACTTCGCACCCCACCCTGCCCTCGCAGCTTAAGGCCGTGGGTTACCGCACGGCCTTGATCGGCAAGTGGCACCTAGGTTACCCACCCACTTTCGGCCCCCTGCGATCGGGCTATGACGAATTCTTTGGTCCCATGGCCGGCGGGGTCGATTACTTCACCCACTGCGCCTCCAGCGGCGCCCATGACCTGTGGGTAGGTGAAGAAGAGCAGCCACATGAAGGCTATTTGACCGATCTAATTTCCCGAAACGCGGTCGACTTTGTCGAGCGCATGGCGCAAGGCGATCGCGCCACCGACCCCTTCTTTTTAAGCCTGCACTACACCGCGCCGCATTGGCCCTGGGAAACGCGGGAAGACCACGCGTTGGCACAAGTGGTCAAAGACAACCTGTTTCACCTGCATGGCGGCAATATCCACACCTACCAGCGCATGATCCACCACATGGATGAAGGCATTGGCTGGGTGGTCGATGCACTGAAAAAGACTGGGCAACTGGAAAACACGTTGATCGTCTTCACCAGCGACAACGGTGGCGAGCGCTTCAGCGACAACTGGCCTTTGGTGGGCGGCAAGATGGACCTGACCGAAGGCGGTATTCGTGTGCCCTGGATTGCCCACTGGCCTGCGGGCATCGCGCCTGGCGGTGTGAGCCACCAGCATTGCATGACCATGGATTGGTCAGCCACGATGATGAGCTTGGCCGGCGCCACGCCCGACCCCGACTATCCACTAGACGGTGTCTCACTGTGCGAGGTGCTTCGCAATCCGACCCACCACTTTGCGAGGCCCATGCACTGGCGCATGAACCACCGGGGCCAACGCGCCATGCGACTGGGCGACTACAAATACCTGCGGGTAGATGGCAACGACTACCTTTTCAACATTCCCTCCGATGCGCGTGAACGCGCTAACCTCGGCGCACGCCATCCTGCGCAGCTGCAGGCGATGCGTGAAAATTGGGAAGCCTGGAACGCCAGCATGCCCATGATTCCCGAGGACGCGACAATCAGCCTGGGCTACTCGGTCAAAGACATGCCCCAGCGTTGAGCCCGTATGATGAGTCCATGCATCTTTCCGGACAGTTACGTCATCGCCTACCCTTCCTGAGCTGGCCTCGCCCCACAGGGGAGATGCTGCAAAGTGAAATTTTTGCAGGCCTGAGTGTGGGTTTGATGGTCATTCCGCAAGGCGTGGCCTACGCCGCGCTGGCCGGTATGCCTTTGATCACAGGCATTTACGCCTCCTTGCTGCCAGCGCTGGTGGCGGTATTGTTCAGCGCCTCGACCCGGCTGTCCGTAGGCCCTACGGCACTCACAGCCATGCTGGTGTCAGCCTCGTTGACCGGCATGGCCCTACCTGGCAGCGCCGAGTGGGTGCACCTGGCCGTCTGGCTGTCGCTGCTGACGGGCGTGTTGCAGATCGTGCTGGGTTATGCCCGCTTTGGCTGGCTGCTCAATTTGGTCAGCTCGCCGGTGCTCACCGCCTTTACACAGGGTGCAGCGGTCATCATCCTGTCCTCGCAACTGCCGGCCCTCCTGGGCATGACGCATGGTTGGGCGTCGCTGCTCACGCCCTCAAGCCTGAGCCTGCCCAGTTTGGCCTTCGGCCTCTTGGCATTGGGCCTATTGCTCATTAGCAAGCGTCTCAAACCAACCTTTCCGACCGTTTTGGTGGTGGTCGTCGGTGCGGCCGGCCTGAGCGCCTGGCTGGACCTTGCCTCGCAGGGTGTGGCCGTGGTCGGCGCATTGCCTCAAGGCCTGCCGTCACTGTACATGCCACATGCCCTGAGCTGGGATCTGCTCAAGCAGCTGGTGCTGCCCACACTGGTGATCACGCTGGTCAGTTTTCTAGAAACCGCATCGAGCGCGAAGGTCGATAACGAGCGCAAAGGCCAGCGCTGGGACCAGGATCAGGACCTGATCGGCCAGGGCATGGGAAAACTGGCCTCGGCACTGTGCGGCGCCTTTCCCACCAGCTCGTCGTTCTCGCGCTCGGCGCTCAACCTGTACGCCGGCGCTCAAAGCGGTTGGGCCACGGTGTTTTCGGTAATCATGATTTTGCTGTCGCTGCTTTTTTTCACGCCAGTGTTACACCATGTGCCCCAGTCGGTGCTGTCTGCCATCGTGGTTGCAGTGGTGCTGGGCCTTCTCAAGCCATGGGCCTTTGTGCGCCTGTTCAAAATCAACCGCGTTGAAGGAGGCATTGCTCTGCTGACGTTCGGCATCACGCTGGCCTCAGCCCCTCGTCTTTACTGGGGGGTATTGGCCGGTGTGGTCATGGGCCTGTCGTACTTCCTCTTCACGCGACTGCATCCTCGAATCATCGAAGTGGGCCTGCACCCTGATGGCTCGCTGCGAGACCGCCACCTGTGGCATCTGCCGCCGTTGATCCCAGGCCTGTTCGCACTGCGCATGGACGCCGAACTCGACTTTGCCGCCTCCAGCAGTTTTGAACGAGCGATCACCGAACATCTAAGCCAGCATCCCGAGGTGCGCCATGTGTGCCTGTTTGCACACCCCATCAATCGCATCGATGTGACTGGAGTGGAGGCTTTTGCGCAAGTGCACCGCCAGCTTGAGTCCAGGGGCATCACGCTGCACATCAGTGGTGTCAAATTGCCGATGCTCAACGTCTTGCGCCATGCCGGGCAATTGCAGCCCAGCTCGCACCTGCGCCTTTACCGGACCGATGCCGAGGCCATCAAAGCTTTGATGCAGCTGAACGAAGATCCGGTGGACATGGCCGCAGCTGCCATCTGAGCGGGACCAACGCGCTTAGCGCGCAGGCACTGGGGCTAAGCGCGTTGGCGCTATTTTGTAAGATGGCAACGGTGCAGGCGAAAGGGCCGCGGGCGAAAAAGCTGCAGGGGCAACAGAAGTTTGCTCAGTGGCAGGGTCGGCAAATGTAGGCGCAGCCTCCACCGCGGACAGTTTGCTTTTCTGGCGCGCGTTGAATTCTTGCTCCAGCTCCGCTTTCATTTCCAAGTCGACCTCCGGATTGATGAACTTCAAATAGGTCGAAGTTTCAGGCCATTCACGCACCACCTGAATTTGCATGCCTTCTGCCAGGCGCCAGCGCGCGGTGTAGGCCCCAACGGCCAGCTGGCCCACGGTTTCGCTAGGGGGGCCGTATTTGGCCGTCACCCGGTTGACGATTTGCTGCGTGTGGCCGCTGTCCATGAAGCTTTTGAAAGCGTATTCGGCAAACGCCAGCTTCTGCGTGGCTGCGGCATAGCCAAGATAAAATTGCGAGGCCCCGCGGATCAACCCTCTCGCATCGTACACATCGACCCAATAACGGGCGTCCTCTCGCGTGGGTTTCACGCCATACATGCGCAAGGCTTCACGCATCGAGTCGCGTGTCGCGCTGCTCAGGCGCACACCATACATCTCGATCCAAGGTCCTTCTTCTTCAGCAGCCACAGGCATATTTACCGAAGCGGGCGCAAACACCTGCTCTTGCGCGGTCTGCGCCCAAACCAAGCCCTGTTGCGCCCAAAACAAGGCGGCCAAAGCGGCTGCATATCTGGCGCTGTGTTGGAAAAGCCGATGCATCATAAGCCTGCCTTGTCGTCACGGGCTTTGTCGTGAGGCGCTTGATCAACTTTGGTTTGAAAACGAGCTGATTTGACCTCACTGACCTCATTGACCTCACTAACCTCACTGAGCTCACGCGACTTGCGAACAGGCTGATGAGGCGCACTTGTTTTACGGGATTTTTTCAACCATGCGCGTAACCACAAAGATGCCAAAAACCCGACTGAAATAGCCATCACTACCGACAGCAACAAAAAAACCACCAAACCCATGATCTTTCTCCTCTCTTGTCTTTCCAGGCAACCCCAGGTACAGCCCTTCGTGCCGTATGCGAAAACCGTTATTCACCAAAGTATTAAAAACGTAAATTTATTTTAAAAAATAAATGTGACCTTAATTTTACAATTAAATCAATATTCAATACAAAACTAATGTTTCTACAAGTTTCAGGAGAACGCAAGTTTTCCTGTTTCTCTGTAAAATCAGCGTATTGACGACGGATTTCGAAGGGGAAAAGGCCTAAGCGCTAACGATCCAACCCTCAAGGGGGTCGAAGTC
>CANGEG010000098.1 GCA_947452725.1 Comamonadaceae bacterium
GTGGCGCGCCAAATGCGCTTGCGCGACTTGGGCGGCCTGATCGTGATCGACTTTATCGACATGGAAGAGTCTAAGAACCGCCGCGAAGTGGAAAACCGCTTGCGTGACGCGCTGCGCCAAGACCGCGCGCGAGTGCAGTTCGGCTCGATCAGCAAATTCGGCCTGATGGAAATGAGCCGTCAACGCCTTAAACCCGCTTTATCAGAAGGCTCCTCCATTCCTTGCCCACGTTGCGGAGGCTCCGGCCACATCCGTGACACAGAGAGCTCGGCTTTGCAGATTTTGCGCATCATCCAAGAAGAGTCCATGAAGGACAACAGTGCCGCTGTACACGCGCAAGTGCCCGTGGAAGTGGCTTCATTCTTGTTGAACGAAAAGCGCTCGGAAATCGCGAAGATCGAATTGCAGCAGCGCATCAACGTGCTATTGGTGCCCAACAAGTCGATGGAAACGCCGCACTACAAACTTGAACGTCTGAAGCACGATGACCCACGCCTGGACCATATTGAAGCCAGCTACACGATGGCCGACGTCATGGAAGACGCCACCACCGTGACTCGCCGCTCGCAAGAGCCCACCAACAAGCAAACACCGGTGATCAAGGGTGTTTTGCCCGATGCGCCAGCGCCCATGGCACCGGTTAAGGTGGCCGCACCCAAAGCGGCCCCAACCGCCAAGGCAGCGCCGGCCGCACCGGTCGCACCGGCGGCCACGGGTGGTTTCTTTGGCTGGTTGAAAAACCTGTTCGGCGGCGAGTCAACTCCAGCCCCTGAGGCTACTGCAGTCAAAGAAGAAAAACGCGAAGGCCGCAATGCTCGAGGTGAGCGCGGCGAAGGCCGAAATGGTGAACGCGGTGAAGGACGTAACGGCGAGCGACGAGAAGGCCGTGATGGTCGCCGTAGTGGAAACCGTCGTGGCGAGCGCTCAGGCGATCGCAACGAGCGCCCAGAAGGCGTTCCAGCCGAAGCCCGTGACTCCCGTGAGCCACGTGAAGCGCGCGCCCCGCGCGAAGGCCGTCGCAACGAGCGCCAAGGTGAACGTGATGGTGACCGCCCAGAGCGTGCACAGCGTGAACGCCGTGACGCCTTGCCCGCACAAGGTCAAGGCCCGCAATCGGTGGCCATGGACATTGCCGACAACACGCTGGGCGAACGCGCACCACGCGGTGAACGCACGGATGGTCGCAGCGAAAGTCGTGGCGAAGCTCGCCGTGAACGCGGTGAAGGCCGTGGTGAAAGAGGTGAACGAGGTGAAGGCCGCCGGGAACGTGGCGAGCGTCGCCAACCCGATGCTCAGCGCTCTGAAGGCGAGAACGTCCAGGTCGCTGAGGGCACCGTGCAAGAAGTGAATGCTGAAAACGTTCAAACCCCGAGCAACGAAGGCACCACGCCTGAACGCCGCGAACGCCGCTCGCGCGACCGCTACGGCCGTGATCGCCGTGAACGTAACCCAGAGCAGCGCAACGACAAAGAGGGCGAAACCGCTTTTGCGGCTAACGATGCGTCTGAACACGCCCCACACGATGCGCCCGCTGCATCTGCAGAAGCACCCAGTAGGTCTTACTTTGACCGCGCCGCTGCCGCTTCTTCAACATCAGCTCCTGTTAGCCCAGCTGCTCCTGTAGAGATATCGGCCCCGATCACTGGCATGTGGTCAGCGGCTGCGCCATCTGCTGCACCTGCTACAGCACAAACTCAAGTGGCACCCGCTCAGGAAGCGGCAGCACCTGCGCCAGTGGCACCTGCGGAGTCTGCACCCGCAGTAACCGCGGTAAACGTACCAGTCGCAGTTATTTCAACATCTGTCGCAGCACCAACCATGGCACCGCGCACAGTGGCTTCGGTAACTGCACCAGCACCAGCACCAGCGGCACCCGTGGCTGCTATGGGCCTGCCTAAGGTGCAAGCCTTTGCGCTGCCCGTAGAAAGCTTGGTTGAAGTGGCCAGCAGCTCTGGTCTGCAGTGGGTCAACTCCGACCCCGCCAAAATTGCTGCTGTTCAAGCGGCCATTGCCGCCGAGCCTAAGCCAACCCACGTGCCGCGTGAGCGTGCTCCCGTGGTGGCAGCAGACCAAGGCCCTTTGGTCTTAGTCGAGACTCGCAAGGACCTGAACGATATCAAACTACCGTTCTGAACGCCCTCGTTTTGAAATAAAAAATGCCGGCTTGCCGGCATTTTTTTCGTCCTAACGGCCAGCACGATACTGGCGAGAAACTCAAGGATTAGGCTAAGCGGTCGCTGCACGCTTCCAAGCCGCGGCAGCGGTTACTGCGTCTTCACGTTGCTCAGCCAACTGAGCCAAGGCGCCCCAGGCTTGGCGACGCAGATCGGCATCGCTCAAGTGCTTGACAGCTTGGCTGAGCAGGGCCTGCGCCTTGCCCCAAAGCTGACGCTTCAGACAAGCCATTCCGGCCAAATACAAAAGCGCGGCGTCTTGCGGTTGGGCAAGTTGAGCCGTTTCAATCCGCGCCAACCATTCACGCTCGGCCGGTGCGTCGGCTTGCCCTAGGCTTTGTGCCAACACGCGAACCAATTGTATTTTCTGCGCCGATGACAGCGAAGAAGGCGATTTCAAAAAACGGTCCCAAATCGGTAATAACCAGGAGCGCGCCACCGGCACATCCCCTTTCAAAGTCAGCCAGCGTTGGGCAGCATGCACCGCCAACTCTGGCGTCAAACGCTGGGCAGAACCCAGGCTTTGCCAGACGCGTTGCAGTTGATCGGTTTCGTGGGTATGGGCCAATAAATCGACCACCAAGCCGCGCACAATGCTGTCGGCCGCAGCCGGCGAAAACGCGCGATGCTTGGCCAGTAGCAAGGCAGTGTCTAGCGCCTGCGCAGGCTGATCAGCCAAGCGCGACGCCTTTAAACGCAATCGCATGGCCACCGTTCGGCGCGCCACGCCAAGCGGCAACTGATCGAGCCACTGCAAACTGGCTTGCGCATCCCGGTCGTCTAACGACCACCGTGCGGCGCGCAACAAACTGCCTTCTTTAATGGTTTGACGCACATTGGCGGGACCAAGATCGGCCTCTTGCAAAGCACTCTCCAAATGGGTTTGGCGCGTGGCCTTGTCTTGCAAGGCATGCGCCGCTTCAGCCACCATCACATGGGCCAAAGCTTTCAGCGAAGGGGCATGACCCAAAGCGCCGCCGTTGCCACCCGCCTGTGCCAAGGCCTTCTCGCGCTCAATCACCAACTCGGCCGCTTTGCGCGCGCGCAAAAAACGGCCGGCAATGAAATTCGCGCTGGCGTCCAGCAAAGCGCCATAAGCTGCGCGCTCTTTTTGCAGCAAGCGCCATCGTTTGGCCTGCTGAGGCAAAGCCAGCATGGCCGACAAGGCGCGCTGAGCAAAATGCGTCACCACAAAGACCAAGACCAGCGCCAAGAGCACCAGATTCAAAGACAAATCCACCCTGTAGGGCGGCCAAAATACAGTCACAGTGCCGGCGTTGCTGCCAGCCAGCAAGGCACCAGCCACCGCAATGGAAAACAAACTAATCAACCACAAAGCTATACGCATAGGGTTTACCTCCCTGCCGCAGCCATGGCCAGCGCAGTCAGGGTGCTGTCCAAACGCGGCATTTCCCCTTTGCGCAATTGCAATTGGGACTGCTCTATCAATTGCAATGCCTGTTGCGATTTGCGCGAGTTCATATCAAAATATTTACCCATCAAGGCTGCGCAAGAAGTCAGATCAGCTTGCAAGGACTCACTTTGCCGCGCAAGCAAACCCATGCGGGCATTGAGCAATTTGAGTTTGAGATTTTCACGCAAGAAAAAGCTTTGATCTGGCGACAACAAGGCCGCCTCGGGCGCATCAATGCGGCTGACCCGCAGCAAACCTCGCACTTCTTGCCAAAAACGCGCCATACCCACTTGCCACCAACTCGGGTTTGCGGTGCTGACTGCCACCGTGCTAGATTGCAGCGCCGTGGTGGTGACTGTCTGGTTGGCCAGAGGCAACTCGTCCACCCAGGCCACCAGTTGATCGAGCTTGATGAGTAAACCGGGCACATCGGTCACTTGGGCCGATTTAACCTGTTCCAAGTCCTTTTCAATGGCGCGCTGAACTGTGGTCAGGCGCGGCTGGCCCACCCGTTGCACGCGTTGCTGCGCTGACTTGAGCGCGGCCAGCATCGGCTCCATGCTACCCGTGAGCTGCGATTGCTGCTGCGCCATGCGCAAAGCCGCTTCAATGTCGACCACCAAATTTTCATCGCGCGAGCGCGACAGGCTTTGCATCAATTCATCGAGCTGTCCGCGCTGCAAGGCCACTTCGCCCACGCGCGACTCTAGCAGCCCTATGCGCGCTGCACTGTCCTTTACGGTTTCTTGCGCTTGCTTGGCCCAAGCTTTAGCTTCCAACGACTGCTGTCCTGCGTCAGCGCTTTGGCGCGCCAACTGACTTTGAATGCGTGAGAGTTTTTCCCACAGCAAGGCGCTGCCGACCAAAGCCGCCACGGCCAACAAGATGGGCAAGGCCACCGACCAACGCCATGGCGAGGCCTTGATGGCGGAGGAATGCTTAGACGCTGGGTATTCTGAATTCATGGATGGATTTTATAGAGGACGCCACGGCATTAATTAAAGGTTGCGCAATTGCCACAGTGCCCCAACCCGCTAGGCGGGCATGCTGCGCAATGCGCGGATGGGTGGCCACGGCCAGGGCATGGGACCAGTCCTGATCAGGCAAAGCCGCTTGCAAATTGGCAATGGCCTCGGAATTACTGAACAACCAGACCGAGCCATCGAGCGCAGCTTGCGCAGCGGCCACGCACTGGGCATCGGTAAAAATGGGTCTGAGCCGTTGGTACGCGGCCACCTGGTCAACCCGAACGCCTGCATCTTGCAGCTTGGTGCTCAGCCAGTCGCGCCCGGCCACCTGGCCTTGCGCATCAGAGCCCCGCACAATCAGCACCCGCTGGCCTGCGTGCACCTGGGTTGCAATTACTGCCCACAAGGCTTCAGAGTCCCATTGCGCCGCGTCCGATGCCGGAGCATCGATCAGAAGTTCAGACACCCCTGACGCCAACAAGGCGGCCCGACTACCAAGGCCTGTAACCCAGGCTCGCATCTGGCCCCAAGGCGAAGCGGGGCGGGGCGCTGCTTGGAAAAAGTAACGCACCGCATTGGCGCTGACAAACATGATGGCGTGGTAATGCTCCAAGCTGAGCCAGGCGCTGTGCACCGCTTGCACATCGGTGGCCGGGCCAATGCCCATCAAAGGCAACGACTGCGCATCGAGGCCCAAATCGTTCAAGCCCTGAATCCAGGGAGCGGCGTCTTGGGCGGCACGCGTCACCCATACGCGGGGGTGCGGGTTCAATGTCACATCAGCACCCAGCCCCTTAGCGGGCACCGGCTTGCCTCAAACGCTCTGCGATTTGTTCGCCCAATTGCTCGGCACCGGCATGGTCCGGCTGGTGCAGAGTAGCTTTTGCGGTGACCAAACAAGCATCGCCCTCAGGATCACCCCAGGCAGCTTGCAGCGTCAACACGTCCGAATTGAAGGTGGCATGCGCGGCCAAGGGCATGGAGCAACTGCCCCCCATGGCGCGACTCACCGCACGTTCGGCGGCCACGCGCAACCAAGTGGCAGCGTCAACCAAAGGGGCTAAGGCGTCACGTAGATCTTGGCGGTGAGTGCAAATTTCGATGCCCAAAGCGCCTTGCCCTGCTGCGGGCAGCATCTCGGTTTCGTCAAAAATATGACGAATTCGCGCGCTCAAATTTAGGCGTTTGAGCCCCGCTGCGGCCAGCACAATGCCGGCGTACTGACCTTCATCGAGCTTGCGTAAACGAGTGTCTAGGTTGCCGCGCAAAGGCTCAATCTTCAGATCCGGGCGCAAAGCCCTGAGCAGCACGGTACGGCGCAGGCTGGAGGTGCCAACCACGGCGCCCGGCGGCAAATCGGCCAAAGTTGCATACTGCAACGAGACCCAGGCGTCGCGTGGATCTTCACGCTCCATGACGCAGGCCAGGTCAAAGCCTTCAGGCAAATCCATGGGCACGTCTTTGAGCGAATGCACGGCAATGTCGGCGCGGCCTTCTTGCAAAGCCTGTTCCAGCTCTTTCACAAACAATCCCTTGCCACCCACTTTACTCAGGCTGCGGTCCAAAATTTGATCGCCTTGCGTGGTCATACCCAGAAGGGTCACGGTGTGGCCACGCGCTTGCAGCAAAGCTTGCACGTGTTCTGCCTGCCACAAGGCCAAACGGCTTTCGCGGGTGGCGATGACGATGGACAATGGCGAAATGGAGTGGGGGGGGTGAGAAAAAGGTGCGGGCAAAACGGTAACTCGTTGGTAATTTTGAGGGTGGAGTCAATGCTAGCATGGGCATTGTTCATTTACCTTGCACGGCACTGCGCACTCGATGACACAATCCATGAAACAGGCTCCAGCAGAAACTCCGTCACGCCAAACCCGCGACAACGAGCGCCCGTTGGTCGAAGACATCCGGTTGCTGGGCCGCATCTTGGGCGATGTGATTCGCGAGCAAGCCGGTGCGCCTGCTTTTGAATTGGTCGAAAAAATTCGCAAACTCTCGGTGTCCTTTAGGCGTGACGCCGACCACGAAGCCGATAAGGCGCTCAAGAAGCTTCTCAAAAGCTTGAGCGGCGAGCAGGCCGTCAGCGTGATCCGCGCCTTCACCTACTTCAGCCATTTGGCCAATTTGGCCGAAGACCGGCACCACATTCGCCGCCGCGCTGTGCACGAGCGCGCTGGGCATACCCAAGAAGGCAGCATCGAAGTGGCATTACAGCGCATGCGCTGGGCCGGCATAACCCCCAAAACCATTGCCCAAACCTTGGCGCACAGTTACGTGGCCCCTGTGCTCACCGCACACCCCACCGAGGTGCAGCGTCAAAGCATTTTGAGCGCCGAGCGAGACATTGCCCACCTGCTTACCGCACGCGACGAGATCAAAGACCGAGCTGCCGCTGTCAACGCGGCCAAAGATGCCTTGAGCCCGCGCGAGCTGGCCGCCAATGAACTGCAAATTCGCGCCCGAGTGATGCAGTTGTGGCAAACGCGGTTGCTCCGCTTTTCTAAGCTGACCGTGGCAGACGAAATTGAAAACGCATTGAGCTATTACGAAGCCACTTTTTTACGCGAAATACCTAAAATTTACGCCGACCTCGAGCACGAACTTGCGCACCTACCGGTGGCAAGCTTTTTGCGCATGGGCCAGTGGATCGGAGGCGACCGCGACGGCAACCCCAACGTCACCGCTGAAACGCTGGAATACGCGCTGCGCCGCCAAGCCGAGGTGGCGCTGCGACACTATCTGACCGAAGTGCATTACTTGGGCGGCGAACTGTCGCTGTCGGCCATGCTGGTGGATTTTCCTGCCAACATGCAAACCCTGGCCGAACGCTCGCCAGACACCAACGCGCACCGCGTGGACGAGCCCTATCGCCGGGCGTTGACCGGCATCTATGCGCGCCTGGCTGCGACGCTGAAAACACTCACAGGTGGGGATGCAGCGCGCCATGCTGTAGCGCCGCAAAACCCGTATGCAAACGCTGAAGAATTTTTGACCGATTTACGCACCATCGAAAATTCGTTGCACAGCCACCACGCCCAAGCACTGGCCGACCAGCGGTTGCACCCGCTGATTCGCGCAGTCGAGGTGTTTGGCTTTCACTTGGCCACGGTGGACTTGCGCCAAAGTTCGGATAAACACGAAGAAGTCGTGGCTGAGCTGCTGTCCACCGCCCGCGTGCACATGGGCTACCCGCAGCTGGACGAAGTCGCCAAACGCGCTTTGTTAATGCAACTATTGAACGACGCCAGGCCGTTGCGTGTCCCCGATGCTGACTACTCGGCTCACGCCCGCTCTGAGCTGGCCATTTTTGAGTCAGCCAAACGCATGCGCGAGTGCTATGGCAACGAGGCCATTCGACACTACATCATCAGCCACACCGAAACTGTAAGCGACTTGCTTGAAGTGTTGTTGCTTCAAAAAGAAGTGGGGCTGATGCACCACACGCTGGACAGCCAAGCCACCAACGATCTGATCGTGGTGCCGCTGTTTGAAACCATTGAAGACCTGCGCAACGCCGCGCCCATCATGCGCGAGTTCTATGCGCTGCCGGGTGTGGCCAATTTGGTGCAGCGTTCAGGCGCCGAACAAGACATCATGCTGGGCTACTCTGACAGCAACAAAGACGGTGGTATTTTCACCAGCAACTGGGAGCTGTACCGCGCCGAGATTGCGTTGGTCGATTTGTTCGACACGCTGGCCAACAGTCACAACATCAAGCTGCGCATGTTCCATGGCCGTGGCGGCACGGTGGGGCGCGGCGGCGGCCCCAGCTACCAAGCCATCTTGGCGCAACCGCCTGGCACCGTGCGCGGGCAAATTCGCCTGACGGAACAGGGCGAAGTGATTGGCTCCAAATACGCCAACCCCGAAATCGGCCGCCGCAACTTAGAAACCCTGGTGGCCGCCACACTGGAAGCCACTTTGCTGCAGCCAACCAAGCCCGCCACCAAGCAGTTTTTGGACGCAGCGGCCAAGCTCTCACAAGCCAGTATGCAAGCCTACCGCGCGCTGGTGTATGAAACTCCGGGCTTCAACGACTACTTTTTCAGCGCCACACCGATTCGCGAAATTGCCGAGCTGAACATCGGCTCACGCCCCGCCTCGCGCAAAGCCAATCAGCAAATCGAAGACTTGCGCGCCATCCCCTGGGGTTTCAGTTGGGGCCAATGCCGCTTGACGCTGCCCGGCTGGTTCGGCTTTGGCTCGGCGGTGAGCCAGTGGCTGGACCAACCCACGCCCGCCGAGCGCAAAGCCGCGTTGGCTTTGCTGCAAAAAATGTACCGCCAGTGGCCGTTCTTTCGCACGTTGCTGTCGAACATGGACATGGTGCTGGCCAAGAGCGATATGGCCCTGGCCTCGCGCTACGCCGAGCTGGTCAGCGACACGCGACTGCGCAAAAAAGTCTTCAACGCCATTGACGCCGAATGGCATCGAACAGTTGAGGCCTTAGCGCAAATCACCGGTGAGAAAAACCGCCTGGCCAACAACCCGGCACTGGCCCGGTCGATTCGCCACCGCTTCCCCTACATCGACCCGCTGCACCACCTGCAGGTCGAACTGGTGCGCCGCTACCGCGAAGGCTTAGCCGACGAGCGCGTGCAACGCGGCATTCACATCAGCATCAACGGGATTGCGGCGGGATTGCGCAACACGGGTTAATTCCCATTCACGCCCCGCATTGAGCTCCCCATAATGCAAACAGGGCCCGCCGTACGGCTGGCCCTGTTTGCTTTTGAAAGCCCTGCATGTCCAACACCCCTGCTTTGCCCATGTATCCCTCTGCCAAAGACTGCGACCCGCTCGCACTGAAATGGATGCAAGGCTCGCCGCCTCCGGCCGACAAGATCATTCGCTTTCAAGATGGCAGCGGTTACCACTTTCCGCAACTGCGCTGGAGCTTTGCGAATTACCGGCAGTTCGTGGCTACGGTGGCCGTGTCAAAGCGCCTGCAACCTGCCACGCCTTTGCCGCCATCGGCACGCGCCTTGCCGGACATTCGCTACACACCCATGACCGGGTCAGGCACTTGCAACTGGGACGACATGATGGAAGCCACCTACACCGACGCTTTATTGGTGATGCGCCAAGGCGAGGTGTTGTTCGAGCACTTTGGTGGCGTGATGTCGCCGCTACAGCCGCACATTGCCATGTCGGTCTCCAAATCGTTCATGGGTTTGCTGGCTGCGTGTTTGGTCGCCGACGGCGTGCTGGATGAGACGCGGCGCGTGGACCACTACCTGCCTGAACTGGCGAGCAGCGGTTTTGCCGATGCCACCGTGCGCCAAGTCATGGACATGACCACCGGCATTGATTACACCGAAAACTACGCCGACCCGCAAGCCGAAATCTGGAACCACATGCGCGCCGGAGGCGTCATGCCCTGTCCGCCCGGCTACAGCGGCCCGAGCAACTTTTACGACTACCTGAAAACCGTGCGCAAACTCGGCACGCACGGTGAGCGCTTCACCTACCGCACCGCTAACACCGACGCTCTGGGCTGGATCGTGGCCCGCGCCAGCGGCCAGAGTACGGAGCAGATGCTCTCAGAGCGCATTTGGCAGCCCATGGGCGCCGAGCTGGACGCTTATTACACAGTGGACCCCAACGGCACTGCCTTTGCCGGCGGCGGCTTGAACACCGGCCTGCGCGATCTGGCCCGCTTTGGCGAGCTGGTGCGTAACCACGGGCGCGTAGGCCAGCAGCCAGTGCTGCCCGCAGCCGCCATCGCCGACACCTTTGCCGGTGCCGACCCGGCCCGCTTTGCCGCCAACGGGCCCGTCACCCTGCCCGGCTGGAGCTACCGCAATATGTGGTGGGTCTCGCACAACGCGCACGGCGCCATCATGGCGCGCGGCGTGCATGGACAAAACATCTACATCGACCCCAAGGCCGAAATGGTGATTGCCCGCTACGCCTCGCACCCGGTGGCTGCCAATGTGGCCAACGATGTGCACACCCTGCCCGCCTACCACGCCATGGCGCTGGCTTTGCTTAGGTAAACAGCGGTTTAAGATCTTTCGGGCAGGGGCCTCGGGTCGGGTCCGTGGAAGCCCGATAAAATCGACGGCTTATGACAAACCAACTCGACAAAAAATCCCAAGCCTGGTCCGCGCTCTTTTCTGAACCCATGAGCGAGTTGGTCAAGCGCTACACGGCCAGCGTGTTCTTTGACAAGCGCCTGTGGCAAGCCGACA
>CANGEG010000099.1 GCA_947452725.1 Comamonadaceae bacterium
ATCGCTTACGATGGTCAATGGGGACCTTTAAAAACGGCCCCCGATGTGGCGCTGGAGTTTGTGGTTCAAGCCACCGGCTACGCCACCACCCACATTTATCGTAGCCCCTTTGCGCGCAGCAGTGCCTTGGTGCATCTGCGCCCGCAGCGGATTGCCGAAGCTGATCGCTCGGCCCAGTCGATGGTCTCTTTCGTGCGCCCACGCGGCTACTTTGATCCTACCCGCGATACGCTGCGCTTGGACGGCAAAACCGAACTGCCCGGCGTACCACCTGCGGCGGGTGTGGCGTTGTCTAAATTGATGTTGACCGAGGCCACGCAGCGCGGCGTGACCGGAGAATTCAACGGAGAACGCGTCACGGGCCTGAACTGGCCTTTGGCCGAGCAGCGCACCACCGTTCTAGAGCTGACCTATTGAGCAGGCATTCCATGATCACCCATTCTGCAGCACCTGGAGCCACCTTTGACTTTGCCCCCAGCCAGCGCTACCCCGATCCGCGCATCGAGGTGCTGGACCCTTCGTTTGCCAAGTACCGCATCTTCAGCAGCTCAGTCGAAATGCTGGGCAGTGGTATGCGCTGGGCCGAGGGCCCGGTTTGGTTTGGCGATGGCCGTTATCTGTTGGTCAGCGACATCCCGAACAACCGCATCATGCGCTACGACGAGGCCAGCGGCGCTTGGGGTGTGTTTCGCTCGCCGTCTAACTTTGCCAATGGCCTGAGCCGGGACCGCCAAGGCCGCTTGTTGGCCTGTGAGCATGGCGGGCGCTGCATCACGCGCACCGAATACGATGGTCGCATCACCGTGCTAGCGGATCAGTTTGAGGGCAAGCCCCTCAATTCGCCCAATGACATCGTGTGCCAGTCCAACGGCGCCATCTGGTTCACCGATCCACCCTTCGGTATTGGCGGGCATTGGGAGGGCGAGAAGGCCGAGGCTCAATTGCCGCACGCGGTTTACCGCATCGATCCTGCCTCAGGCGCCTTGCAACAGGTGTTGACCGATCTGGCCGGGCCAAACGGCTTGGCTTTTTCGCCCGACGAGCAGGTGCTGTACCTGGTTGAAAGCCGGGCCCAACCCTGCCGCAAAGTTTGGGCGTACGACCTGAGCGCTTCTGGCGTTCTGTCTGGCAAGCGCTTGGTGATTGATGCCGAGGGGCCTGGCGCGCTGGATGGCATCGCCGTGGACCAAGACGGTAATATCTGGTGCGGCTGGGGCAGCGACGGCCGGCAGGGTGCGCGGCCTGAAGAGCTCGATGGGGTGCGGGTCTTCAATTCGCAAGGGTTGGCCATCGGCCATATCTACCTGCCCGAGCGGTGCGCGAACTTGTGCTTTGGCGGCGCCTTGGGTAATCGCCTGTTCATGGCGGCCAGCCATTCGCTGTATGCGGTGTATGTGGAGACCCGAGGCTGAATCCAAACGACATCTTACCGCGAATAACTCTAAAATTCACTAGTCATCGTACAACTTGTCCGCCTTTCTAGGGCTTCATTCGCCCAGGTTCCGGGGCTTGCGCAGCCGGTCGCGGCTGTTGGAGAGGTGGGTGCGCATGGCGGCGCGGGCCGACTCTACATCCTGGTTGCGGATCGCGTTGTAAATGCTCTCGTGTTCGCTGTGCACCCGCCTCAGGTAAGCTTCGCGACCTTCGGGCGCTTGGTCGGCGGTGTTCACCCTAGTGCGAGGAATGATGCGCTTGCCCAAGTAAGTCATCAAGTCGGCAAAGTGGCGATTGCCGGTAGCCTTGGCCACTTCCATATGGAAGTCAAAATCGCTGGGCACTGCATCCGACTTCTCATCGATAGCGGCGGAAAAATTGGCCAACGCCAGGGCCATGGCATCACACTGTTCAGACGTTGCCCGTTGCGAGGCCAGGCCTGCAGCCTCGGTTTCCAGGCTGATGCGCAATTCCAGAACGTTGATCACGTCCTCCACAGTAGACATGTCTTGCTCGGCAATGCTGAAGTTATCGCTCGAGGGCGCTTGCAGCACAAACGTGCCGATGCCATGGCGAGTTTCGACCAGGCCTGAGGCCTGCAGTCGGGAGATGGCTTCTCGCACCACGGTGCGGCTGACCGCCAATTCCACCATGATGGCCGACTCGGTCGGTAACTGATCGCCAGGTTGCAGTCGTCCGCTCTGTATCTGGCTGGCCATGTGTTGCACCACCTCCTGCACCAGTCCACCTCGGCGGTTGCGAGGGGCGGGAGAGGCTGCGGGGTTGGGCATAATTTTGTTCATCAAAAGTCCTGGGCGCTTGACAGCATGAGTGCAAGCATACAGAATAGACAGTTATCAGACAACATACAACATGGATTTCTTTCATATGTCCATTCGATCTCACTCTCGACTCTTGATGACCGGTGCGGCTGGTGGTCTGGGCCAAGCCATGCGTTCGCGCTTGAAAGCCAACTGCGACACCCTGCGCTTGAGCGATCTGAGCGCCTTGGACGCCGCGCAAGCGGGCGAAGAGGTGGTGCAAGCTGATTTGTCTGACATGGCCTCTGTACAAAACATGGTGGCCGGCTGCCAAGCGATCGTGCACCTCGGCGGCATCTCGGTGGAACAGCCTTGGGCGCCCATTTTGCGCGCCAACATCATTGGCGCTTACAACTTGTATGAGGCCGCGCGCATTCATGGCGTTAAGCGAGTGGTGTTTGCAAGCTCTAACCATGTAATGGGTTTTTACCGGCAAAACGAAGTGGTGGACGCCAAGAGCCCACCCCGGCCAGACGGCTTGTACGGCCTGAGCAAAGCGTTTGGTGAAGACCTTTCACGTTTGTATTTCGACCGCTACGGCATCGAGACCGCTTGCGTGCGCATCGGCTCATCGTTTCCTGAGCCACGCGACCGGCGCATGCTGGCCAGTTGGCTCAGCTTTGACGATTTGCACCGATTGATCACCGCCTGTTTGACAACGCCGGTCTTGGGCCACAGCATCATTTACGGGACATCAGACAACAGTGTCAGCTGGTATGACAACCATCTGGCCCGGCACATTGGCTTCCGTCCTCAGGACAGCTCGGATGCATTTCGCGACGCCGTCTACGCCCGCACCGACGCGCCTGATTTGACCGACCCTGCCGTGCAATTTCAGGGAGGTGGCTTTGTCAAGATCGGCCCACTTTGAACGCCCCGAATTGACCCGGCGCTGCGGCTGACGTATTCGTTTTTACCCCATTCCAATTCTCTTTTTTTGCTGAACAAGGACTTTGCATGACACCGCAAGAACTCAAATCCATCATGTCGCACGGCCTGTTGTCGTTTCCGTTGACCGACTTCGATGCCCAAGGTGACTTCAATGCCAAAGCCTATGCAGAACGCCTGGAGTGGTTGGCGCCTTATGGCGCTACGGCCTTGTTCGCTGCGGGCGGCACAGGCGAGTTTTTCTCGCTGACAGCCGACGAATACCCGCGCATCATCAAAACAGCTGTCGATACTTGCCAGGGCAAGGTGCCGATCATTGCAGGTGCCGGGGGCCCGACGCGTTTTGCGATTCAATGCGCTCAAGAGGCCGAGCGCGCTGGCGCGCACGGTGTGTTACTCCTGCCCCATTACCTGACTGAAGCAGGGCAAGAAGGCCTGATTGCCCATGTGCAGGCGGTCTGCAAGAGCGTCAATTTCGGCGTCATTGTGTACAACCGCAACGTCTGCAAACTCACCCCCGAATCTTTGGCGATCTTGGCTGATCGTTGCCCCAATCTGGTCGGCTTCAAAGACGGCGTGGGAGACATCGAAGCCATGATGTCCATTTACTTGAAGATGGGGGATCGTTTCTCCTATTTGGGCGGCTTGCCCACTGCAGAGGTCTATGCCGCAGCCTACAAGGCGCTGGGCACACCGGTGTATTCGTCTGCGGTGTTCAACTTCATTCCCAAAACCGCGATGGAGTTTTACCACGCAGTGGCCTCTGACGATCACGCCACCCAGCACCGTTTGCTCAAGCAATTCTTCATGCCTTATTTGGCGATCCGTAACCGCATGCAAGGTTACGCAGTGAGCATCGTCAAAGCCGGCGCCACCTTGGTGGGCCACACTGCAGGCCCCGTGCGGCCGCCATTGACCGACTTGAAGCCGGCCGAGATGGAACAACTCGACGCCTTGATCAAGTCCTTGGGCCCACAATAATTTGCCCCGGGTAATTTTGTAAAACTTTCAGCAGGAGACAGTCATGCAAATCAAATCATCGCAATTGGTCATCGTTGCAGCGCTTTCACTCAGTGCTCACGCGGTGGAGTTCCGCTCGGCGGACCTTTGACTTTGATGATGTTGCTGGTCCACTATCTGACCTTAGTTCACGCTGTGGTTAGCTAATCTGTTCAAGTGAAAATTTAACCCTGGAATTGACGCCATGAGTTCACCTCGCGCCCCTTTGGCGATTCGCATGCATCCGGCAGATAACGTGGCCATCATCGCCAACGATGGTGGCTTGCCGGCAGGCACGGTGATGCCCGCTGGCGCGGCCGAAGGCTTGGTCTTGCGCGACAAAGTGCCTCAGGGTCACAAGGTTGCGCTGTGCGACTTGACTGTGGGTCAGGCCATCGTGCGCTACAACGTGCCGGTGGGTTATGCGCGCCAAGCCATTGCCGCAGGCAGTTGGGTGCACGAGCGTTTGCTGGACATCCCACCGGCTCGCGAGCTGCAAGGCTTGCCCATGGCCACCGTACAGCCCCCTGCGCTAGATCCTGTTGAGGGATTTACCTTTGAAGGTTATGTGAACCGCGACGGCTCGGTCGGCACGCGCAACCTCTTGGCCATCACCACCACAGTGCAGTGTGTGGCGGGGGTGGTGCAACTGGCGGTGGAACGCATAGAGCGCGAATTACTGCCGCAGTATCCGAATGTGGACGGCGTGGTGGGCCTAGAGCACAGCTACGGCTGCGGCGTGGCCATTGACGCGCCGGGGGCTGAGATTCCGATCCGCACCCTGCGCCACATCAGCCTGAACCCCAACTTTGGCGGTGAAGTCATGGTGGTGAGTTTGGGGTGCGAAAAATTGCAAGCTGAGCGCTTGTTGCCGCCAGGCAGCTTTCCGATTCAAGACATCCGTGATGAGGGCAAAGGCCCGGACAAAGTATGTTTGCAAGACGATGCGCATGTGGGCTTTATGTCCATGCTCGACGCCATTTTGGCGCGTGCGAAACCGCACCTGGAGCGTCTGAATGCGCGACGCCGTCAAACCGTTCCAGCCAGTGCGCTGGTGGTCGGTGTGCAGTGCGGCGGCAGCGATGCATTTTCGGGCGTGACCGCCAACCCGGCGGTGGGCTATATGGCCGATTTGATTGTGCGCGCTGGGGGCACGGTGATGTTTTCGGAAAACACCGAAGTGCGCGATGCGGTAGAGCAACTCACCAGCCGTGCCGCCACGCCTGCCGTGGCAGAAGACATCGTGCGCGAGCTGGGCTGGTACGACCAGTACCTGGAGCGCGGCCGCGTGGACCGAACCGCCAACACCACGCCGGGCAACAAGGCCGGGGGCTTGTCCAATATTGCTGAGAAAGCCATGGGCTCGATCATCAAAAGTGGCAGCGCGGCGATTGCCAGCGTGTTGCCGCCTGGCGAAAAATTGAAGGCCGATCAAAAAGGCTTGGTCTTTGCGGCCACGCCAGCCAGTGACTTCATTTGCGGCACGCTGCAACTGGCCGCCGGCATGAACCTGCATGTGTTCACCACCGGTCGCGGCACGCCTTACGGATTGCAAGCTTGCCCGGTGATCAAAGTCGCCACCCGCACCGACTTGGCGCGGCGCTGGCACGACCTGATGGACATGAACGCGGGCCGCATTGCCGATGGTGAAATCACCATCGAAGAGGGCGGTTGGGAGCTGTTTCGCATGCTGCTTCAAGTGGCCAGTGGGCAAAAAACCTGGGCTGAGCATTGGAAACTTCATAATGCCTTGGTCTTGTTCAACCCCGCACCCATCACCTAGATTGATTTGAGTATGCCTGGGCTCACTTGAGTTCACCTTATTGATAAACCCTGATTTTTTAAAGAAACCCCATGACGACTTTGCAATCTTTTGACGCCCGTACAGGCCAACCTTTGGGCGCGGCCTTGACCGCCTCTTCCCCCGCCGACATTGATGCCGCCGTGCACGCTGCACACGCCGCGTTTGCCGATTGGCAAAGCAGTGAAGGCGCAACCCGCGCCGCTTTGCTCAATGCCCTGGCCGCCGCCATCGAGTCCGACCGCGAAGCTTTAGTGGCCTTGGCCGACCAAGAGTCCGGCCTGGGCTTGCCGCGTCTCAATGGCGAGTTGGACCGCACCGCCTTTCAGTTACGCCGCTTTGCGACGCTGGCGCAAAACGGCGCAGCCTTTGCCTTCACTGATGACCCCGCTGTTGCCGGTGGCCCGCCTGCCGGTCACCCCGCGATGCTGCGCGTGCGCGTGCCCTTGGGCCCAGTCGCCATGTTCTCGGCCAGCAATTTCCCGTTTGCGTTTTCGGTGCTGGGCGGTGACACCGCTTCGGCCCTGGCCGCAGGCTGTTCCGTGGTCGTCAAGGCGCACCCCGGTCACCCACAAACTTCGTTGCACGTGCACGGTCTGGTGCAAGCCGCGTTGAAGTCTTTGAACTTGTCCGCCGGTTTGGTGGGCATGGTGCAGGGCGCTGGCCACGATGTGGGCGTAACCTTGATCCAGCATCCGTTGATCGCTGCAGGTGCTTTTACGGGCTCCACACGCGGCGGCGCGGCCTTGCAAGCGGCGGCGCGCACGGCCGATTCCGTTTTATGGCGAGTTGGGTTCCATCAACCCCGTCGTTGCCACCCCCCAAGCCTTGGCCGCCGGTGGCGAAGCCTTGGCCCAGACCTTGGCCGGTTCCATCACCTTGGGTTGTGGTCAGTTCTGTACCAATCCTGGCCTCTTGGTGTTCCAGCACGGCGAAGCCAGCAGCGCCTTTGTGGCCCAACTGGTCAGCGCGCTCAAAATCCTGCAACCCCACGTCATGCTGACCCAAGGTATGCGCCAAGCGTTGGATGCTGGTACGCAAGCGCAGCTGGCCGCTGGCGCTAAAGCTTTGGTCTATGAGCCGGTGCAAGGCCTGCAGCCGCGCCCTTTCTTGGCCGAGGTTGACGCCGCCACCTTCATTGCGCAAGCGCAGTTGCACGAAGAAGTGTTTGGCCCTGCCAGTCTGATTGTCTGGACCGACTCGGTCGTGCAAACGCTGCAGGTCTTGCAGGCCGTGGGCGGTAGTCTGACCGTGACTTTGTGGGGCTTGAATGACGACACGCCCGACCACCGCGCTTTGGTGCGCAGCGCCAGTGCCATCGCTGGTCGCTTGTTGTTTGAAGGCGTGCCCACAGGCGTGGCCGTAACTGCAGCGCAACAGCACGGGGGTCCATGGCCCTCGTCGACCGAACCCATGTCCACCTCCGTGGGGGATGCGGCGCTGGACCGCTTTTTGCGTCCGGTGTCGCTGCAAGATATGCCCGCCTGGCTGGCTGGCCGTCAAGGTCAGCCTTGCTGAACCCTTTTCGACGCACTCTTTCTACGCGGCTTTAAAACGATCCAACCATGACCTCATCTTCTCCAGTTGTCACCGCCATGCGCGTCATCCCCGTGGCGGGGCGTGACGGCATGCTGCTCAATTTGAGCGGTGCCCACGCGCCTTTTTTCACCCGCAACATTCTGGTGTTGACCGACAGCCTGGGCCACACTGGTGTGGGCGAAGTGCCGGGCGGCGAAGCCATTCGCCAAACGCTGGAAGACGCGTGCGAGATGGTGATTGGTCAACCCCTGGGTAAATACTTGACGGTGTTGCAAAACATGCAAACCGCGTTCGCCAACCGCGATGCGGGCGGGCGCGGGCTGCAAACGTTTGACCTGCGCACCACCGTGCATGCGGTCACCGCCGTGGAGTCGGCCTTGCTGGATTTGCTAGGCCAGTTCTTGGGTGTGCCCGTCGCCGCCTTGTTGGGCGAGGGGCAGCAGCGCGACAAAGTCGAGATGCTGGGCTATTTGTTTTATGTGGGTGATCGCAAAAAAACAGATTTGGCTTACGCCAGCGAGCCCGATGCGGCTAACGACTGGTGCCGCCTGCGCCACGAAGAGGCCATGACGCCCGAGGCGATTGTGAAACTGGCCGAGGCCGCTTATGCGCGCTACGGCTTCAACGACTTCAAACTCAAGGGCGGTGTGTTGAGTGGCGAAGCCGAAGTGGAGGCTGTGCAGGCGTTGCACGAGCGCTTTCCGCAGGCCCGCATCACGCTCGACCCCAATGGAGGCTGGTTGCTCAAAGATGCGGTGCGCTTGATGCGCGACATGCACGGCGTTTTGGCTTATGCCGAAGACCCGTGTGGCGCGGAGCAGGGCTTCAGCGGTCGTGAGGTGATGGCCGAGTTTCGGCGAGAAACCGGTCTGCGCACCGCCACCAACATGGTCGCCACCGATTGGCGACAAATGGCCCACGCGATTCAGCTGCAGTCGGTGGACATCCCATTGGCCGATCCGCATTTCTGGACCATGCAGGGCTCGGTGCGCGTGGCCCAAGCCTGCCAGACCTGGGGGCTGACCTGGGGCTCGCACTCCAACAATCACTTTGACATTTCGCTGGCCATGTTCACCCATGTGGGCGCGGCCGCGCCGGGCCGGGTGACAGCCATGGACACGCATTGGATCTGGCAAGACGGCCAACGCCTGACCCAAGAGCCGCTGCACATTCGCAATGGCTTTATTGACGTGCCCACGCGCGGCGGTCTGGGCATTGAGCTGGACATGGTCAAGGTCGAGGCTGCTCATCAGTTGTATTTACAGCACGGCTTGGGTGCACGCAACGATGCACAAGCGATGCAGTTTTTGATTCCCGGTTGGCAGTTCAACCCCAAGCAGCCTTGCTTGGTGCGTTGAGCGACTCAGCCAACTTATAAATCGACAGGAGACGACCATGAGCGCACGCCGCCACTTCATTTACACCTTACTGGCCAGCGCCGCTGGTTTGGCCTTGCAACCCGCCTTCAGCCAGAGCGCGGCTTGGCCATCCAAACCGATCAACTACCTCGTCGCTTTTCCTGCGGGTGGCACCACCGATATTTTGGCCCGCGTGGTGTCCCAGAAATTGGGCCTGGCCTTGGGCACCACCTTGGTCATTGAAAACCGGGGCGGCGCTGGTGGCAGCGTGGGCTCCGAGATCGCGGCCCGCGCTCCGGCCGATGGCTACAACCTGCTGGGCGGCACCATCAGCTCGCATGCGATCAATGTGAGTCTGTACCCCAAGCTCGGTTATGACCCGATCAAATCATTTACGCCCGTGTTCTTGTACGGCACCAACCCTGTGGTCTTGGTGGTGGCGGCCAACAGCCCTTACAAAACCTTGAAGGACTTGCTGACAGCGGCCAAGGCCAAGCCGGAAAAGCTCTCGGGCGCCTCGGCGGGCAACGGCACTTCGCAGCATTTGGCGCAGGAGTTGTTGGCCTACAAAGGCGGCGTGAAATTCACCCATGTGCCTTACAAAGGCAGTGCACCTGCAATTCAAGACGTGATGAGCGGCCAGGTGGACTTCATGTTCGACACCACCGTGGTGGCGGGCGCGCACATCCAAAGCGGCAAGCTGCGTGCATTGGCCGTGACTTCGGCCAAGCGCCTGACCGACTCCATGCCCGATGTGCCCACCGTGGCCGAGTCGGGATGGCCCGGTTTGCAGGGTTTTGAGGTGGTGTCTTGGCAAGCCTTGTTTGCACCTGCGGGCACGCCCAAGCCCATCGTGGACAGGTTGCACGCCGAGATTTTGAAGATCATGCAAACACCTGAAATGCAGGAGCGCATCAAAGGCCTGGGCATGCAGCCTTCGGTCCTGACGCCCGAGCAGGTGTTGAGTTTCCAGAAAGCTGAAATAGACAAATGGGCCCAGGTGATCAAGGCCGCCAACATCAAACTTGACTGAGGACTGAAGATGAGACTCCTTATGGTTCTCGGCGTCTTAGCCGCTTCGATGCTGAGCTTGACGGCTCCAGCCCAAACTGCGGTGGCCTTTCCGTCTAAGCCGATCAAGATTGTCGTGCCATTTCCTGCCGGCGGAACTTCCGATGTGTTAGCTCGCTTGATCGGGCAAAAAATGACCGAGGCTTGGGGCCAGCCAGTGTTGATTGACAACAAGCCCGGCTCCAGCGGCAATCTGGGCGCTGATTGGGTGGCCAAGGCCGCGCCCGATGGCCACACTTTGTTGTTGATGGACGTGGGCAATTTGGTCATTAGCCCAGCCTTGTTTAAATTGCCCTTCAATGTGTTGAACGACTTTGCCCCTGTGGCCATGGTGGCTTACTCGCCTCATTTGCTGGCTGTGAGCAGCAAGGTGCCGGCCAACACGCCCGCCGAGTTGTTGGCCTATGCCAA
>CANGEG010000100.1 GCA_947452725.1 Comamonadaceae bacterium
CAACTTGCAGGGCGACACACAAGAGGGGACTGCCCGTCATTGTGCCTTGTCTGAAAAGACAAAACTGCTAAAGCGTTCGCCTGAGCACCCCGGCACAAGGCAACGCGATTTAAACCGCATGCCTACTACTGAAGGACTTTTCCATGGCGAACGACTATCTATTCACTTCCGAATCCGTCTCCGAAGGTCATCCCGACAAAGTCGCTGACCAAATTTCTGACGCGATCCTTGATGCCATCTTTACCCAAGACCCACGCAGCCGCGTTGCAGCCGAAACCCTGACCAACACGGGTCTGGTGGTCTTGGCCGGTGAGATCACCACCAATGCGCATGTCGACTACATTCAGGTTGCGCGCGACACCATCAAGCGCATCGGTTACGACAACACCGAGTACGGCATCGACTACAAAGGCTGCGCCGTCATGGTCTGCTACGACAAGCAGAGCAACGACATCGCCCAAGGCGTGGACCATGCGTCCGACGACCACCTGAACATCGGCGCAGGCGACCAAGGCCTGATGTTTGGCTATGCCTGCAGCGAAACACCTGACCTGATGCCTGCCCCGATTTACTACGCTCACCGTCTGGTCGAGCGTCAAGCCCAATTGCGCAAAGACGGTCGCCTGCCTTTCTTGCGCCCCGACGCCAAGAGCCAAGTGACCATGCGTTATGTGGACGGCAAACCGCACAGCATTGACACCGTGGTGCTGTCCACCCAGCACAGCCCGGACCAGTCCGAGTCGGCCACTCAAATGAAGGCCAGCTTCATCGAAGCCATTATTGAAGAAATCATCAAGCCGGTGCTGCCCAAAGAGTGGCTGCAAGACACCAAGTACCTGATCAACCCCACTGGCCGGTTTGTCATCGGCGGCCCCCAAGGCGACTGCGGCTTGACTGGTCGTAAGATCATTGTCGACACCTACGGCGGCGCATGCCCCCACGGCGGCGGCGCGTTCTCGGGCAAAGACCCCTCCAAGGTGGACCGCTCGGCCGCTTACGCGGCCCGTTATGTGGCAAAAAACATTGTGGCCGCTGGTTTGGCGACGCAGTGTCAGATCCAGGTCGCTTACGCTATTGGCGTAGCTCGCCCCATGAACATCACTGTAAATACGATGGGTACCAATGTGATCCCTGAAGAGCAAATTGCCGCTCTGGTGAACGAGCACTTTGACCTGCGACCCAAAGGCATCATCCAAATGCTGGACCTGCTGCGCCCGATTTACACAAAGACCGCCGCTTATGGCCACTTTGGCCGCGATGAGCCCGAGTTCACGTGGGAGCGCACCAACTTGGCTGCCACACTGCGTGCGCAGGCCGGTTTGAACTAAACCAACCCCATCAACGGCAAAGGGCGATCACCTCACGGTGACCGCCCTTTTTGCATGGTGGCTGAGTACGGCGCTTACTTCACTGGATTTTCCAAGACGCCAATGCCGTCAATTTCCACGCGCACCACATCGCCCGCCTTCAGGTACTGCGGAGGCTTAAAGCCAATGCCCACGCCCACGGGGGTGCCGGTGGCGATCACGTCCCCGGGGTAGAGCGTGATACCGGCGCTCAAGGTCTCGATCAAGGTGGGAATGTCAAAAATCAGATCGGTGGTTGACGCGTTTTGGCGCTCTTGACCATTCACCCAGCAACGCACACGGGTGTTCGTGCCATCTAAGGCATCGGCGCTCACCAGCCAAGGGCCCATAGGGCAAAAGGTGTCAAACGACTTGCCCATATGCCACTGCATATGGCGGTTTTGCCAGTCACGGGCCGTGACGTCGTTCACGATGGTGTAGCCCCAAACATGCTTCATCGCCTCGGCTTTGCTGATACCTTTGCCCCCCTTGCCAATCACCACGGCCAACTCGGCTTCGTAGTCGATGGCGGTAGAGACCAAAGGCATCTCAATGGCCTCGCCAGTGGCAATCACGCATTCAGGCACCTTTGAAAAGATGATCGGCTCGGCCGGTATTTCCCCACCGGCTTGGGCACTGCTATCAAACCCGCTGCGCGCAAACTCTTTGGCGTGAGCGTGGTAGTTTTTTCCAACGCAAAAAATATTGCGCCGAGGATGCGGCAGCGGGGCGCGCAGTTGCACTTGGGCCAAGGGCACGGTCTCGCCTTGCGCTGGCAAAGCCTCACCACGCGAAAGCCGGTCAACCAGCGTCAGCGCGCCCAATTCGCGGTCGGCCAAGGGCATGTCTAAAAGGCTGACGGTTTGCAAGTCGTCTGACACCAAACCGACTTGCGGGTGACCTTGGTGGAAAAAAGCAGCAATGCGCATGGGAATTCCCAAAGTTGAAAAATGAGCCCACATTGTGACGCCAGTTATACAAGCAACAAAACAGGAATTTAAATACCCGGTGTTAGAGTGTGCCAAGACTGCAAAAGCAGCGTTTTTGGCAATTAGAGACCTATCTCTGCAGGGACAACCATGGAGCATGGCATGCGCCGACCTTTCAACAACCGCTTTTCCACCCTCGCCTTTGCAGGGCTGGCCCTGCTGGCAACGCTGTCAGGGCTGACCTCTCCCGCTGTGGCCCAATCCCCCGCCTACCCCACGCGCGCCATCACACTGGTCGTGCCCTTTCCTCCCGGCGGCCTAGCCGACATTGTGGCCAGACCAGTGGCCGAAGCCCTGAGCCGAGAGTTGGGTCAGCCTGTGGTGATTGAAAACAAAGGCGGCGCCGGAGGCGGTATTGGCATGGGCATGGTGGCCCGAGCCAAGCCTGATGGCTACACTTTGCTGATGGCGCTGTCGTCGCTGACCGTGTTGCCAGAAGCCGACGCCTTGTTGGGGCGCAGCCCCATGTTCGGCTTAAACGACTTGCGCCCGATTGCCCGCTACACCGCCGACCCCACAGTGCTGGCGGTGCGAGCCGATGCCCCTTGGAAGACCGCTAAAGAATTT
Source organism: Comamonadaceae bacterium (assembly GCA_947452725.1). Taxonomy (GTDB): domain Bacteria; phylum Pseudomonadota; class Gammaproteobacteria; order Burkholderiales; family Burkholderiaceae_C; genus Limnohabitans_A. Next base: position 2,903 of record CANGEG010000100.1, read on the forward strand.
CTTGACGATGCGCGCAAGCGTCCAGGCGTCTTGAACTACGGCTCGTCAGGCAACTACGGCACGATGCATGTGCCTATGGAAATTTTGGCCCAAACAGCGGGCGTGAAAATCACACACGTACCTTTCACAGGCGCTGGCCCGGCCGTTCTGGCCTTGCTGGGCGGGCAAATTGACGCCGTGTCCACCGGCCCGGCCACCGTGCTGCAGCAGGTCAAAGCCGGCAAGATCCGTGTGCTGGCGCATTGGGGTCACGCGGCCTTGGCCGCCCTGCCCGAAGTTTCCAGCTTGAAGGACCTGGGCTACAACGCCGAATATGCGCAGTGGTCAGGCCTGTTCATCCCCAGCGCCACGCCCGAGGCGATTGCGCAACGCGTGCGCGCCGCCGCCCGCATTGCAGCGCAAGATCCCAAGGTGCGCGAAGTGATTCAAAACACCGGAAGCCCCGTGGTGTATCTGGACAGTCCAGACTTTGAAAAATACGTGCAAGCCGACGCGCGCCGCATGACCGATGTGGTGCGCAAGATCGGCAAAGTCGAATAACTAACACGACCCCAAGGAGACTACACAATGCAAAGCCGTTATATCGCCACACTCACTGGGGCAATGTTGGCCTGTGTGTTGGGCACATCCGCACTGGCCCAAACTGCCACCTACCCGAACCGCCCAGTCAAAATCATCGTGCCCTTCGCCACCGGGGGCCCTGCCGACAACTATGCGCGCTTCATTGCGCAGCGCTTGCAAGACAGTTTGGGTCAGTCGTTTGTGGTCGACAACAAACCCGGTGCAGGCTCGGTGATTGGCACCGATTTGGCATCCAAAGCCACGCCCGATGGCTATACCCTGCTCTTAATGTCGAACACCCAAACTGTGAACGAATCGCTGATCCCCAACAAGCCCTACGCCTTGATGCGTGACTTTGTCGGCGTCGCGCCCATCAACTACTCCGACCTGGTGCTGGTGGCCAATCCAGGCGCGGGGCTCAACACTTTAGGCGATGTACTCAAACGCGCCAAGGCCGAGCCGGGCAAGCTCAACTACGCCTCCTCAGGCCCGGGCACGCCCTATCACATGGCTGGAGAATTGTTCAAAAGCATGGGCAAGATCTCGATGGTGCACATCCCCTACAAAGGCAGCTCGGGCGCTCGCACCGATGTGATCGGTGGCCAGGTCGACATGATGTTTGATGCGGTCACCACCATGACCGAACAAGTCAAGGCAGGCAAAGTCAAAGCGATTGCCACCACCGGCAAACAGCGCTCGGAGGTGCTGCCCGATGTGCCCACTGTGAGCGAAGCGGGAGTACCGGGTTACGAGGCCACCATCTGGCTCGGCGTAATGGCCCCCAAAGGTACGCCCAAAGCGATTGTGGACAAACTCAACGAGACAATCTCCAAAATTGCAAGCCAGGCCGAAGTGAAACAGACCTGGAGCAAGCAAGGCGCTGTACCCTTGCTAATGAGCCCGCCGCAATTTGAAAAATACCTGAACGAGGACATCGCCAAATGGACGCATGTCATCAAGACAGCCGGCATCAAACTTGACTAAACCTATGACCACTTTGCATTTACTCAGCGGCGGCGCCGCCCAAGGCCTGGTGCGGCAACTTAAAGCCGCTTTCGAAGCGAGCAGCGGTTTGCCGCTGAACGCCACCTTTGGCGCGGTCGGAGCAATGAAACAGCGCTTGCTGGACGGCACGTCCTGCGACGTACTGATCTTGACCCAAGCCTTGATTGACGGCTTGGTGACTTCTGGCCAGGTTCGCGCAGGCTCGGACCGTAAGCTGGGCATCGTTAAAACCGGCGTCGCAGTCAAGGCTGCAACGCCTTGGCCCAAGGTCGACACGGCAGACAGCTTGCGCCAAACGCTTCTTAACGCCACGGGCATTTACTTTCCAGACCCGCAGTTGGCCACAGCCGGTATTCATTTCATGAAGGTGCTAAACGAGTTGGGCATTGCCAGCGATGTCGCTGAGCGGCTGCGCCCCTTTCCCAATGGCGCCACCGCCATGAAGGCCATGGCCGATTGCGATGACCCGCAGGTGGTCGGTTGCACCCAGGTGACGGAGATTTTAATCACCGAAGGCATCGCCCTGGTGGCCGATTTACCCACTGTGTTTGAATTGGCCACGGTCTATACCGCGGCATTATGCACCGCCAGTCACCATCCTCAAGCCGCGGCACAATTGATTGAACTGTTGAGCAGCCCTGATCAAGCCGGACTTCGCCAGCAAGGCGGTTTTTTGCCTGCGACTTAGAGCTTCATCGTCGCGGTGACGGCCTTGTGCCGCACTCACCAACTATCTGCTGCAGCCTGTAGCACGCCTGCTGCCCACTGATTGCGGCTTGTGCTGCTGGCTTGGGGGCGATCAGGGCGGCACTGTGCACTTCGCCGCCCAAGCCGACCACTGAGGACTCGAAGCATGCTCACGAATGCAATCATTTTTTGACTGCACTGGCTGACGGAATATCCGTCAGAGAATGCATCAGTCCATGGCCCGCTGAATGGCTTCAGCCGTTAACGGCAACTCACGCACCCTGACACCCAGCGCGTGAAACACGGCGTTGGCAATGGCCGCCGTTGTCGGGCCTTGAGTGGCCTCGCCGGCACCCAGACTGGGGTTTGCGGCGCCGGGCATCAGGTGTACGTCCACGGCGGGCACTTCGCTGAAGCGCAAGATGGGGTAAGCCTCCCAGTCCTGCGTCAGGATTTTTTCGGTGTCCCAGCGCGCAGCTTCTTTCAAGGCCCAGCTGGTGGACTGGATAGATCCGCCTTCCAGTTGCGAGACTGCGCCATTGGTGTGCACCACCTGGCCAATGTCTGCCACCACTGTCAATCGGCGCACGCGCACTTGGTCTGTCACCTCCACTTCGGCGGCCACAGCGCAATAAGCGCCTTTGCCTTTATAGCGAGCAAACGCCAAGCCCAGACCCCTGCCTTCTTGAGCTGCAAGTTCGCTGCGACGAGCGGACCAATTTATTTTTTCTGCCAGCCTGCTCAGCACTGCTTGCGCGCGCGGGTCGTCCAGCAGCCCCAAGCGAAATGCCAGCGGGTCCAAGCCACGTGCATGGGCGATTTCGTCCATGAAGCTCTCAGCTGCGAACACATTGCCGTGAGCCCCCAAGGCGCGCATGGCCGAGCTGCGCAGCGGCAAGCCCATCAATCGGTGCGCCACCACTTTCACATGCACGCTGCGGTAAGGCGGCACCGCGTTGCGCTCAGCGCCTGCGCCGGCCGCTGCGGCCACGTTGATCGGCTCCAGCACCGGAAAGGGCTGGGCCGTTTGCCAACTGCCCAGCAACGCTGGCGTGGCGGCGCGACCGGGCCGGGAGCTGTGGCCCTGGCTCCAAACCTCATGGCACCAATCGGTTAATTCGTTATAGGTATTGAGTTGGGCCGACACGCGCATGCGCATGGCCGGCGACAGCGGAGACCACACCATTTCATCAGCCCGGCTCCACAGCATGCGCAGGGTCTTGCCTGGGCAACGACGCGCCAGCCAGGCTGCATCAAAGGCCACATCGTCCGCACCGTTATGGCCATAGCAGCCAGCACCGCGCACATGGGCAACCTCAACTTGGTCAGGTGGCAAACTAAGCGCCAGCGCCAGATCGCGCCGCAAAGCAAAAACACCTTGGCTGTGGCTCCACACCTTTAAGCCCTCAAGAGTCCAAAGCGCCAAGGCGCAGCTTGACCCCATTGAGGCGTGGTGTAGGTAGGGGCGAAAGTAATCGGCGCTGAAATGTTCGTCGGAGATACCGGGTTCATCAGCCGCTCCGCTTTCGAAAAACACTTGCGTTTCAGCAGGCTGGTCGATCCCTGCGGTGCCCTGAGCCGACATGCCCAGTCCATGGGGCTGTGCCTGCCATTTCAAATCACGGTGCAAGACCTGGGCAACAGCTTGCGCCCAGGCTTCGGTGGGTGCGATCACGCCAATCAATTGGCCGTCGCGCACCAGTTGCAGCGATGCGGGCCAGGCGGCATCCGGCCCCACTTGGCGCGCCGCAAACTGCGCAGCCACTTGCGCCCATACCGCCTCATCTAACTGCGCACGCAGTTCGCGCGGCCGTAGCATACGCCCATGCAGCAAGCCTTCGGGTTGCAGGTCGTGAATAAAGTCGGCATGACCATGAATCAGTCGTCGCAAATCTTCGCGTCCGACGTCCTTTGCTGTATCAATGGGTAATGCGGACAAGGACAAACTCAAGGCCCAATTCACCGGTTGGTTCATATCGATCAAACCCGGTAAATCGGCATACGACGTTGCGCCGGTTTGCATTAGCAAAGCGCGGGCGTGGATGCAAGCATGGCGAATCGCCGCACCCGAGTCTTGCACCGACAAACTGCCAGAGGTCATGCCTTCGTCCGGGCTGTGCGCCGTAGTGGTCGTCAGCATATCCAAGTGTTGCGTATCCAGCACGAGTGCTTGCGCTGCGATCAACTGCAACGCATGCAAAATGCCCTGCCCCAACTCCACCTTCCCAGTAAACACGCCTACACGGCCATCAGCGGTGAAGCGCAACCACGATGACAAGCGAGGGTGGCTTTTAAGGCTGACAGGGCACGGCAGCTCTTGCGAACTCAACGCGGTTGCAGCCTCAGCCATGCTGCGCCTGTCTTTGCGTTTCAACGGCCAAATCCCAGGTCGCAGCGGCTTGGTGTACGGCCCGCAAGATGCGGTTGTGCGCGCCGCAGCGGCACAAATGCCGGTCCAAGGCCACGCGCACCTGAGTATCGGAAGGCTTTGGAGTTTGCAAGAGCAATGCCGCCGCACTGATCAGCATGCCGCTGGTGCAAAAACCGCATTGCGCGGCTTGCTCGGCCACAAATGCGGCTTGCAAAATTTGCAGCACGGCAGACTCACGCGAACCTTCTCCTTGAATTTCAGCAGCCCCCTCCAAGGTCACCAGTTTGCGGCCCTCAACCGCCCACAGCGGCAAGGTGCACGAAGGAACTGAGCGTCCATCGACAAGCACATGACAGGCCCCGCATTGTTCTTGGCCGCAGCCCAGCCGGGTGGCACGTAAACCCAGGTGATTGCGCAACACATCCAACAAAATCGCCGGCCCCTTCAGTCCCTGAGCTGGGAATGCTTGGCTTTGACCGTTGAGCGTAAAGCGCATCAAAGCGTGGACTCAGGCGTCAGCCGTGAAACCAATGGTCTTGACCAAAGGGCCCCACAGCTCGGTATCTGATTTGAGTCGTGTCGCCAACTCGGCAGGGGTCGACGACTGTGCGACCAAGCCCATCATGGCCAGGCCATTGACGGTTTCAGGCGCGGCCAAGGCAACGCGCATGGCGGCGTTCAAGCGCGTGATCACGTCCACGGGCGTTTTGGCCGGCACATAAAACCCAAACCACTCGTCATAAACAAAGCCTTTCAAGCCCTGTTCGATCAGCGTGGGCGTGGTCGGTGCAAACTGGCTGCGCTTCGCACCCGACGAGGCCAGCAGCCTGCACTTACCGGCCGCCACATGCTGGGTGAACTCACCAATCGGCCCAGATACCGCGGCAATCTGTCCGCCGATCATGTCCAAAATTGCTGGCTGCGTGCCCCTGAAAGCCACATGTTTCAAATCGATATTGGCGTATTTACCCAGCAAGGCACCAATGAAATGCGGTGTCGAGCCTGCCGCAGGCGAGCCAAAATTGGCCAGCATCGGATTGGCTTTGCACCAGGCCAGGAAATCAGGGATGCTCTTCACCGCGGCGGGCACCATGGGGCCGACCGCAAAGCCAAAGTCAAAAACGCATCCCAAACTCACAGGGGCCAAGTCGGCCACCGGGTCGTAGGGCAGTTTTTTGTAAATGTGCGGGTAAATGCCCAGCATGGACATGGGCGTTTGCAGCACCGTGGCGCCGTCGGCCGGGGCATTGCGCACAAACTGCACCGCGATCTGGCCGCCAGCGCCGGTTTTGTTTTCCACAAAAGCCGCCTTGGCATAAGTGGTGGGGGCAATTTTTTCAGACACGCGTCGGCAAATCGCATCCGATGTGCCGCCGGGTGGAAATCCAGTGATGATTTTCAGACTTTCCAATTGGGCTTGCGCCCAGGCCTGCTGGCCCACCGCACTCAATAAACCGGTAACACCGGCCATCTGCAAGACCTCACGACGCGAAATCGACATGCCAACTCCTGTGATAATGAAAAGTTGATTGTGGGTGGCTCCCCTAGCCCTGTCCAGATCAGGTATTCCCTTGGTGCGGGTGTTTCAGGCATGGCCAGTTATGAAATCGTTTTGACCTGAAACATCACGCCCGCGCAGCAACCACAGAGGTCGCGTAGCAAAGCTCACTGGCACGCCAGTTTGGCCGTCCATGGGTTTCAAACTGCGGTCAAACACCGAGCTGGCAGGCATATAGCGCAGCGCAACTCCCGTGCGCTGCTGACCCGAGGTATTGGCCTTGGCGCCATGGATCATATAAACATCGTGCATCGACATCTGGCCAGGCTGCAACTGCAGATCTACCGCCTCGTCCTCATTGAATGCGCCATCGGCCATGCGCTGATTCAAGGTCAAGTCATTGCGGTCTTCGTGCAAATGCGGATACAAATGTTGACCTAACTGCGAACCGGGAATCACCCTCAAACAGCCGTTTTCAGGGGTACTGGGTTCCAGCGCTACCCAGACAGTGCAGGTGGCCAAGGGACGAATCGGCCAGTAATGCCCATCTTGGTGCCACGGCGTTTCAAAGCCCTCTTTGGCGGGTTTGCAAAATACATGACAGCCCCAAAGCACGATGTCTTGGCCTATCAACTGCTCAACCAAGTCCACGATGGGCTTGTGCATCGCCAAGTCCAAAAAGGCGCGACTGCCTATCACCCCCTCCTTGTTTGGCCCTTCAATGTGCGCACTGACCAATTTTTCTGGACGTACACCCGGGTTGTTGCGAATCAACGCCTCCAGCGCCTCTTGGGTCCTAGACAGAATTTGCGGGTCCAACCGATAACCAGGAACGACGTAGCCCTGTTTCTGGTATTGATTTATTTCGGTGGCGGATAAAGTTAATGACATTAAGTGATCCTGGAAAATGCGTTATTTTGTAGTGCATTCAACTTTCAATCATTCATGACTTTCCCCTAGAGAATCACGGCCCCTGAGCCGCAAATTACGACCGAGGTCTTGAAACCCGATCAAATGCCCTTATCATTAGCACTCGTAGGCAGAGAGTGCTAACAAGCCCTTTCGCCTCGTTGCAAAATTTGCGCTCCCTTGATTTTTCAAGTCAGCGCCTTGCTTTTCAACCTTTGTTTCATATTCAAGGAGATTCCATGAAACTGCGTCCTTTGGGCGATCGCGTGATCGTCAAGCGTATCGAAAGCGAAACCAAAACTGCTTCGGGCATCGTGATCCCCGATTCCGCTGCTGAAAAGCCTGATCAAGGTGAAGTC
>CANGEG010000101.1 GCA_947452725.1 Comamonadaceae bacterium
CCCGCGTGCAGCAAGCCCACGACGCCCAAGAGCACCAAACCCAGGCCGAGCGCCAAAGGCAGATCCCCCTTGCTGGTTTCCATCGCAATGGCCGTGGTCATGACGCGGGTAAAGCCCTCGATATTGCCGCCCACCATCATCACTGCGCCCACCTCCGAAATAGCACGGCCAAAGGCCGTGACCACCACAGTAAGCAGAGCCAAACGTTCATCCCAGGCCAGCAGCGCGGAGCGCAGCCAGGGGCCGGCGCCCAAAGAAATCCATTGCTCGCCATGTGCGTCTTCAGCGTCCTGCACAATTTGTCGCGTCAAGGCCATCACCACCGGCAGCAGCAACAGCGTTTGGGCCAGCACCATGGCCTTGAAGCTGAACAGCCACCCCATAAAACCCAAAGGGCCGCTGCGCGAAAGCAGCAAATACACCCCCAAACCCACCACCACCGAAGGCAGGGCAAGCAGGGTATTCAAGCACCACAACACCCCTCCCCGGCCGGGGAAACGCGCCACGCCCACAAAAGCGCCCAGCGCAATACCCAGCAGACAGGCCGTAATGCAGGCGAAGCCACTCACGGCCAACGAACGCAGCACGATGGACCACAGCGAAGGGTTAGCCGCCAAGATGAGGGTGAGTGCCGAAAGCAGGCTGTCGGTGAATGATGTCATTGTGAATAGGCTGCATGCTAACGGAGAATGCGACTGCGCCGACGCAGCACCACGTAATCGGATGCCTCTTTGGCCTTATCGGCGCACGCACGCCAACACTTACAATTGGTCTCCCCTTTAGGAGAGATGATTTTGTCTGGACTGCTTAAATTTGCCTTTGTCATTGACTGGCTCAACGACCGCTTGGGTAAGCTGGCCACTTGGACGGTGTTGCTGGCCGCGCTGATCAGCGCCGGTAACGCCTTTGTGCGCTACGGCATCGACTGGAGCTCCAACGGCCTGCTTGAAATTCAGTGGTACCTGTTTGCCTGGATGGTGATGGTCGGTGCCCCCTTTGTGCTCAAGGCCAATGAGCACGTGCGAGTCGACCTGTTCTACGGCAAGCTGAAAAAGAACGGCCCCGTCTATGTCGACCTGTTTGGCTTGGTGTGCTTTTTGATGCCAGTGATGGGATTTTTGGCGTGGCTGTCTTTCCCCTATTTTTGGAACACCTTCGTTTCGGGTGAGGTCAGCAGCAATGCCGGTGGCCTGATCCGATGGCCCGCCACCTTGGCTATGCCGCTGGGCTTTGCCATGCTTTGGCTGCAAGGGCTGGCCGAAGTGATCAAACGCGTGGCCTTTCTGAGAGGCGAATACGCCATGGACATGCATTACGAAAAACCACTGCAGTGAGCGGTAACGCCACTACTGCTCTCCGTCTCGCTGCAAGGAAATAAAAATGCAAATGGAAAATTTTGCGCCCATCATGTTTGTGGGCTTGGTGTTTGTGATGCTGATCGGCTTTCCGGTCGCCTTCTCCCTGGCTGCATTGGGTCTGGCCAGCGGCTTTTTTGCCATTGAAATGGGTTGGTTTCCGCAGGCCTTTTTGGGCAATTTGCCCATCTCCATCTTCTCAATCCTGAACAACGACCTGCTGCTGGCCATTCCTTTCTTCACTTTCATGGGCACCATTTTGGAAAAGTGCGGTCTGGCCGAAGACATGCTCGACTCCATGGGCCAACTGTTTGGTCCCGTCAAAGGCGGCTTGGGTTATTCGGTCATCATCGTTGGCTTTATTTTGGGCGCCATCACCGGCACTGTGGCCGGTCAAGTCATTGCCATGGCGTTGATTTCGCTGCCCGTGATGCTGCGCTACGGCTACAACACCCGTTACGCCACCGGCGTGCTGGCCGCCTCAGGCACCATCACTCAGCTGGTGCCGCCTTCGCTGGTGCTCGTAGTGTTGGCCGACCAATTGGGCCGCCCAGTGGGCGATATGTACAAGGGCGCCTGGGGGCCCTCGCTCATGCAGATCGCCATGTTTGCGATCTACACCTATGCCTTGGGCGTGTTCAAACCGCATTACGTGCCGGGCATACCCAAAGAAGCACGAACGCTCGACGGCTGGCCTCTGTGGCGCAAGTGCCTCAAGGGCATCATTCCTTCTGCTGTGCTGATCTTCACGGTGCTCGGCTCCATGGGCGGCTTGCCTTTCCAAGATCGCGCCATTGCCACCCCCACTGAAGCCGGGGCCATGGGCGTTGTTGGCGCCTTGGTTTTGGCGGCCTTGCACAAACGCCTCACCAAAAACTTGCTGTGGGATGCCATGAACGGCACCATGCGATTGACGGCCATGGTAGTTTTTATCTTGATCGGCTCACGCGTGTTCAGTTTGGTGTTCCAGGGCGTGGACGGAGCCAAGTGGGTGGAGCATCTGCTGTCCGGCCTGCCCGGCGGACAGGTGGGCTTTCTGATCGTGGTGAACTTGTTTGTGTTCTTCTTGGCCTTTTTTCTGGACTTCTTCGAGATTGCCTTCATCATCGTTCCCATGCTGGCCCCCGTGGCCGACAAAATGGGCATCGACCTGATCTGGTTCGGCGTGCTGCTGTGCGTGAATTTGCAAACCAGCTTCATGCACCCCCCGTTTGGTTTTGCCCTGTTTTATTTGCGCGGCATTGCCGACACAATGTTCAAGGAAAAGCGCATCGCCCAGCCGATCAAGACCAACGACATCTACATGGGCTCCATTCCCTGGGTGATCATGCAGATCATGCTGGTGGTGATCGTGATCTTCGTGCCCCAGTCGGTGACCGCGTTCCTGGACAAGGACGAGGTGGTTGACCTCAACTCGGTGGTGCTGGAGGCCGCACCGGCGCCCGATGAGGCGGCGGCGCCGGATGCGAATGCGAACCCCAATGTAAATCCACCAGCCTCTGACGATCCAATGAAAGACATGCCTGGGGGCAACGCCAACGACAAGAAATAAACCAGGCCATTGCGCAGCATTTCTCAGCACTCCCGAGCACCTCGTCAGCAGCGCACTGTTGTTTTGGCGAGGTGCTTTTTTATTTTCCAAGGCCGCCCTTTTTATGCATCCGACCGACCCACAAGCGCTGGCCAACTCGCTACCTTACCCCTACCTGCCACCCACCCAGGCACGAAGCGCCGCAGCATTTGGGCCCATGTTCAAGGCCTTGGCCGGGTTCATCTTGCTCGCCTTGCTTGCCTGGTTCTGGCGTCTGGGCATCGCGTGGCCATCACCCCAGGCGGGCTGGTTTGCCGTGGTCTGGGTCATGCTGGCTTTCATCGTGTGGCACATCCAGCGCAGCCGCATTACGTTGGACCAATTCGCCATCGAACAAAGCTGGATGTGGCGCAGACGCGTGGCCCTACATGAATTGGCTTACCTTAAAGTGATGCGCATTCGTGGCCTAGAGCATCTCGTTGCGCCTCGCCTGTATGCCCGCACTTTGAGCGGTGCTTTTGTTTTCTTCTACTGCCAGGACCGGGCCTTGTTAGAGGAATTCACGCGCTTGGCCCAGGCCCTGCACCAGCACGAGCAACGGGTCTAAACACAAGACCAAAAAACCCCGCTGGGCTTGCGCGCAGCGGGGTTTTCGGGGACTCTGAAGATTAAAGTTTTTGCGCTTGCATGAAGCTGTCAAAACGGGCTTCACCAAAACGGAACCACCAGTTTTGTTCTGCACGGAACTTGGAATAGTCTTCATAGACTTTTTTCCAGTTCGGGTTCTTGGCGCTCAACTCAGCGTACACATCTTGCGAATGCTTGAAGGCCACGTCCATCATGTCTTTAGGGAAAGGCAAGACCTTGGTCTTTTGTGCGGCCAGCTGTTTGAGCGCGCCAGGGTTGTGCGCATCATAACGGGACTGAATCTCGATGTGCGCCAAGGCCGATGCGGCTTCGACAATGGCTTTGTTCTCAGGCGTCAGTGCGTCATATGCTTTTTGGTTGACCATCAGCGTCAGTTGAGGGCCACCTTCCCACCAGCCTGGATAGTAGTAGTAAGGTGCCACTTTGTTCAAACCCAGCTTCAGGTCATCGTAAGGGCCAATCCACTCGGCAGCGTCGATAGTGCCTTTTTCCAGCGACTGGTAAATTTCGCCAGCGGGAATGTTTTGTGCCACAACGCCCATGCGCTCGAGCACCTTGCCAGCGAAACCACCAACGCGGAACTTCAGGCCTTTAAGGTCAGCGGCTGACTTGATTTCTTTGCGGAACCAGCCACCCATTTGAGTGCCCGTGTTGCCCATGACAAAGTTCACGATGTTGTATTTGGCGTAATGTTCGCGCATCAACTTCATGCCGTTGCCTTCAAACATCCAGGCCGTCATTTGGCGGCTGTTCAGGCCAAACGGAATGGAGCAGTCCAGCGCAAAAGTTTCGTCCTTACCAAAGAAATAGTAGGGCGCGGTGTGTGCACACTCCACGGTGCCGTTTTGCACGCCATCGAGCACGCCAAACGCAGGCATCAGTTCACCGGCCGCATGGGTGGTGATCTCGAACTTACCGCCGCTCATTTCCTTGACTTTCTTGGCAAAGACTTCGGAGCCGCCAAACAAAGTGTCTAAGGATTTAGGGAAGCTGGACGCCAGGCGCCAGCGAATTGCGGACTGTGCATGCACTGCGGGTGCTGCACCTGCAGCCAAAATGCCGGCAATACCTGCATTTTTGAGAATGGAACGACGATCCATGAAAGGACTCCTGTTAGGGTTTGAAATACGCTCAGAGCTCTGAGGGTAGACATTCGGGTCAAGCCCTATTGTAAAAAATTCCGAATGCTATTTCGGGCGGGGTTTACCCTTTTTAAACGCTTCAATTTCAAGGCTATTCGGGCCAGCGCTGTCGGATCGAAGCCTCAATGCCTGAAGCATCCAAACCCTGCAGAGCGAGCAACTGAGCGTGATCGCCGTGGTCAATAAAGCGGTCGGGCAGACCCAGTTGCAGCAATGCAAGAGCCAAGCCTGCGCCATTCAAGGCCTCGGCTACCGCGCTGCCGGCGCCGCCCATGATGCAGCCCTCCTCCAGCGTGACCAAGTGCGTATGCGTGCGGGCCACTTGTAATAGGGTGGCCAAATCCAGCGGTTTGACCCAGCGCATATTAACCACCGTGGCATTGAGCTTTTCAGCCGCTTGCAGCGCAGGGTAGAGCAAGGTGCCAAAGGCCAAAATGGCGATGCCTTCACCTAGGCGGCGAATCTCTGCTTGGCCGTAAGGCAAGCCTTGCAAATCGGTCAGCGGCTGGGTGCCAGCGCCCGCTCCCCGCGGGTAACGCACGGCCACCGGATGGCTTTGAGCATAAGCCGTGCTGAGCAACTGGCGACATTCGCGCTCATCGGCTGGGCAAGCCAGCGCCATATTCGGTATACAGCGGATAAAGGCAATGTCATAAGCGCCCGCATGGGTCGCGCCGTCGGCGCCCACCAAACCGGCGCGGTCCAGTGCAAACACCACCGGCAGGTTTTGCAATGCCACATCATGAATGAGTTGGTCGTAACCACGCTGCAAAAATGTGGAGTAAATAGCAACTACCGGTTTCAAGCCCTCACACGCCAGGCCTGCGGCAAAAGTGACCGCATGTTGTTCGGCAATACCAACGTCGTAATAACGAGTTGGAAAGCGTTTGTGAAACTCCAGCATGCCCGAGCCTTCACGCATGGCCGGGGTAATGCCCACCAATCGGTCGTCTTGCGCAGCCATGTCGCACAACCACTGGCCAAACACCTGGGTGAAAGTGGTTTTGGGTTGCACTGCAGGTGCCACCAAGCCCACAGCGGGATCGAACTTGCCAGGGCCGTGATAAGCCACCGGGTCGGCTTCGGCCAAGTCATATCCCTGACCCTTTTTAGTGACCACATGTAAAAACTGCGGCCCCTGCAAATGTTTGATGTTTTCCAGCGTCGGAATCAATGACTCCAGATCGTGGCCATCGATCGGACCGATGTAATTGAAACCAAATTTCTCAAACAAGGTGGCGGGCACAACCATCCCTTTGGCATGCTCTTCAAAACGCTTGGCCAACTCAAATAAGGGAGGCGCGTTTTTCAATACGTTTTTGCCTACGGTCTTGGCCGCCGCATAAAAACGTCCACTCATCAGTTGCGCCAAATAGCGGTTCAGCGCGCCCACAGGCGGGCTGATCGACATGTCGTTGTCGTTCAAAATCACCAGCAGTTTACAGTCCTCCACGCCAGCGTTGTTCAAGGCTTCAAAGGCCATGCCTGCAGTCATGGCGCCGTCGCCAATCACCGCCACGGCGTGTCGAGACTCGCCCTTTTGCCGCGCGGCCAGCGCCATGCCCAAAGCCGCAGAGATACTGGTGGACGAATGCGCCGTTCCAAAAGCGTCGTAAGGGCTTTCGTCGCGCTTGGGAAAGCCCGACAAACCGCCCAACTGACGCAAGGTGGGCATTCGCTCACGACGTCCGGTCAAAATTTTGTGCGGATAGGTTTGATGACCCACATCCCAAACGATGCGGTCGTTGGGCGTATCGAACACGTAATGCAATGCCACTGTGAGCTCAACCGTGCCCAAGTTGGAGCTCAGATGCCCGCCGGTTTTCGATACGTTGTCGATCACGCATTCGCGCAGCTCTTGGGCCAAGCGAGGCAAGTCAGCCCGCGCCATGCGGCGCAAATCCGCAGGACTGTCAATGTTATTAAGAAAAGAGCGCATCTGAATTCAATTATTTCGGTGAATCACCATATCGGCCAAAGCACGCAGCACCAGGGTTTGCCCAACAGGCAAACCACTCGCGTCCAATGCAGCCAAAGCCTGCAGGTGCAACTGCGCCGCATAGGCCTGTGCCGGCGCCAGCCCCATCAAGGCCACATAAGTGGGTTTGTCTGCGGCCACATCTTTGCCCGCTGTTTTACCTAAAGTGGCTGAATCGGAGATGACATCCAAAATATCGTCGACCACCTGGAAAGCCAGGCCTAGGGCTTCGCCAAAGTGGCTCAATGCAGTCATCACCTTTGCCTGGGGCTGGCCTGCGCAAACAGCCCCCATTTGAACACTGCACAACAACAAGGCGCCGGTCTTGAGTCGGTGCATTTGGCGCAACTGCGCTTCACTCAAAGCCAAGCCCACGCTGGCCAGATCAATCGCCTGACCGCCAGCCATGCCTTGGTAGCCCGAAGCCCGCGCCAGCAGGCCAGCCAATGCGGCTTGCACTTGGACCGGTACGCTGCCATCTTGCGGTGTGACCAGCTCAAACGCTAAAGCCTGCAAGGCATCGCCTGCCAACAAGGCCTGGGCTTCGCCAAACTGGACATGCACCGTGGGTTTGCCTCGGCGCAGCACATCGTTGTCCATGCAAGGCATGTCGTCGTGCACCAAAGAGTAGGCATGGATCAGTTCGATGGCGCAAGCCGCGCGCAAAGCCGCTGGGCACGAACCCGCGTTGGCGCCCTCCACGGCCTGGGCCGCAGCCAGTACCAACAAGGGGCGAAGGCGCTTGCCGCCGTCCAGCACTGCGTAGCGCATAGCCTGACCCAATGCGGCAGGGGCCTCGGGGTCGATCCACTGCGTCAAGGCCTGCTCCACATTGAGCAAGTTCGGCTTGATCCAATCGGCCAGCACAAAAGTTGTGTTGGTTTTCACGCAGCGTTGCCCGACCATGGCTTGAGCACGCCCTCATCCAGAACCTGAATTTGGTCTTCCACGGCTTGCAGGCGTTGCTGGCAAAAACCCAGCAGTACCGCGCCGCGTTGATAGCCCGTGAGCAGCTGGTCCAGCGGCAATTGACCTGACTCCAATTGGGCAACCAGTTGCTCCAGCTCTTGTAACGCGGCTTCGTAGCTGACGGGCAAGGCGGGAATCTCTTTAGAAGGGGCTTTTGGCATCAGGGGAACCCGAGAAAAGGCTTGATTTTAGGCGCTTTGTCCATGGCAAAACGCGCCTTAGCGATGAACAATGGGCCATCGAGCTGCCCCAGCGGTTAGAATCTTAAGCTGTCCGGTGGGGTTTTCCCCGCTATTTTCGCGCCAATGTCTCAGACGCTAAGCGCTGTCCCTGCCCCTTAATAGGGGGAGTCTCTAGGTCAGGTCACCCATGTCTGATTTAAGTCTTCAACTGCAGCAGGCCGCAAGCCAACTACCAGTTTCCAGCTATTTCGACGAAGCGCTGTACCAGCGCGAACTCAGGTCCATCTTTCAGCAAGGGCCCCGCTATGTGGGGCACCAGCTTGCTGTGCCCAACGCGGGCGATTATTTTGCATTGCCTCAAGAGGGGCAAGGCCGCGCACTGGTGCGCTCTGCCAATGGCATTGAGTTAGTGTCCAATGTGTGTCGACATCGCCAAGCGGTCATGCTGCAAGGGCGTGGCAACCTCGCGCAGCAGCACAAAGGCAGCGCGGGTGGCAACATCGTTTGCCCCTTGCACCGCTGGACTTACGCGCCCAACGGTCAGCTTCTAGGCGCCCCCCATTTTTCAAGCGATCCCTGCCTGAACCTGAACAACTATAAGTTGCAGGAATGGAATGGCTTGCTCTTTGAAGACAATGGCCGCGATATTGCAGCCGACTTGGCAGGCATGGGACCGCGTACTCAACTCGACTTCACGGGCTACGCCCTGGACCGAGTCGAGATGCATGAGTGCAACTACAACTGGAAAACTTTCATCGAGGTGTACTTAGAGGACTACCACGTAGGCCCCTTCCATCCCGGCCTGGGCTCCTTTGTCACCTGCGACGATTTGAGCTGGGAGTTCAAAGAACACTACTCGGTGCAAACCGTGGGTATCTCCACCGGCTTTGGCCAACCGGGCTCGGACATCTACAAAAAATGGCATGAGGTGTTGCTGAACTACCGCAGCGGCGCCATGCCTGAGCGCGGTGCAATTTGGCTCACCTACTACCCTCATATCATGGTCGAGTGGTACCCGCATGTGCTCACTGTGTCCACTTTGCACCCCATGGGGCCAAACAAAACCATGAACATGGTGGAGTTTTATTACCCCGAGGACATCGTGGCGTTTGAGCGCGAATTCATTGAGGCGCAGCAAGCGGCTTACATGGAAACCTGCATCGAAGACGACGAGATCGGCGAACGCATGGACGCTGGGCGCAAGGCCCTGCTTGCGCGCGGCGACAACGAAGTTGGGCCGTACCAAAGCCCGATGGAAGATGGCATGCAGCATTTTCATGAGTGGTATCGACGGGCCATGGGCCCGCTTTAAATCTTTAACGGCAAAGCGCCATGCAAGCATCTTGGATGATTCTGGCGTCGCTGTTTTTTGCGACGATGAGCGTGTGCATCAAATTCGCCGCAGTCCACTTCAATACCTTTGAACTGGTGTGCTATCGCGGAGCGATCGGCATGCTGATCATGGGCGTAATGTGCCGCAGCCAAGGCGTCTCACTGGTCACGCCCGTGCCTATGATGCATGTATGGCGAACGGTTGTCGGCGTCACAGCCCTGTCGGCCTGGTTTTATGCAATTGCCCAGTTACCTTTGGCCACCGCCATGACGCTGAACTATATGAGTGGCATTTGGGTGGCCGTGTTCTTGATTGGCGGCACCTTGGTCATGGGTAAGCTGCAAGACGCCAGCAAACAAGGGCCTATAGTGCTCACGCTGCTGGCCGGTTTTGCCGGTGTGATCATGATTTTGCGCCCGACCATTGAGCAAAACCAATTGTTTGCAGGCTTGATCGGCTTGTTATCGGGTCTGGTCTCGTCACTGGCCTATATGCAGGTAGCCGCCTTGGGCCGCATGGGCGAGCCCGAAACCCGCACCGTGTTTTACTTTTCACTGGGCGCTTGTGTCACCGGCGCTGTGTGCATGCTGTTCACCGGCGTGAACGCCTGGACCTGGCCTCAAGCGCTTTGGTTGTTGCCGATTGGCGTGTTAGCAGCTTTGGGTCAACTTTGCATGACCCGTGCCTACACCAGCGGCGCGACTTTGGTGGTGGCCAATTTGCAGTACTCGGGCATTGTGTTTTCAGCACTGTACGGCTTGTTTTTGTTCGGTGACGAAATCACTGTCATGGGCTGGATAGGCATGGCCATGATCATTGCCAGCGGCATTGCCGCGACGGCCTTGCGCAATCGCTCGTTGCCCAATGCACCGGCTGAAGAGCATTAAAACCTGTTTGGAGACTCACCATGTACACCACCCTCATTTCTGTCTCGCAATTGCAAGCACTGCAAAACCAAGGCGCGCCCTTGATGGTGTTTGACTGCAGCGGCGACTTGATGAACCCGGCCGCCGCCGACG
>CANGEG010000102.1 GCA_947452725.1 Comamonadaceae bacterium
AGACGCGCCAATTTGCCGTATCAACTCGGACGATGTGGTCCAGGTGTCGACCATGCCGAAGAGGCCTGGTTGCACATAAAGGGCCAAGGGCAAGAGAGCCCAGATGCTGAGCAGCACAATTTTTCGATTTAAGTTGTAGCCGACTTTGATTTCTTCTTTAAACTCCTGTGAGGCTTGGTTGACTTCGTCATAGCCCAAAGGTTCAAAAAAGAAATGACCTGACTGGCGGGTGGTCATAGAAACCAACCAGGCGATTAAGGCCGACATCACCGGGTCCACGAAGAGCATTGCATAAGCCACTAGAAAACTGATGGCGCTGATCAGATGCAGCGTTTGGTTGATTCGGCTGTGATGATAGTAGCGATGGTCATCAAAGCGCTGGGTTCTCAAGGCATCTAAAAAATTACTCACGGGTGCTCCTCTGTGGTCAATGGGCATCTGGAAAATGAATGCAAAGACGTTTGCATGTGGATGATGGTGCTGGGACTTGATGAAATTTCCATGACAAGGTGGGTGTGTCATGCAATCTTCATGAGGTTTTATATTTGCGGATTTATTTGTCACAAAATTGTTATCAAATTTATTGACCATAGAGGCATGGATCAAACAGCTGGCACCCCCATCGTTCTGGAAGACTATCCCGCTTTCCGGCCTTCACTGCGCATCGCGGTCGTGACCGAAACCTGGCCGCCAGAAGTCAACGGTGTTGCAGTGACTTTAGCCAAATTGGTTCAAGGGCTTTGCCTGCGTAATCACGATGTACAGCTGATTCGACCTCGCCAAACGGCCAAAGATCTAGCTTCACATGATCCTGGCTTTGAAGAGGTCTTGATGCGCGGCATGCCGATTCCACGTTACCCCGAATTGAAATTGGGCTTGCCCAGCAAAAAGAATTTGATCAAAGCCTGGACATTGCGTCGGCCTGATGTGGTGCACATTGCCACCGAAGGTCCGCTGGGCTGGTCGGCCCTGCAAGCGGCCAAGGTCTTGAAGCTGCCAGTGACTTCAGACTTTCGCACCAATTTTCACAGTTACAGCAAGCACTACGGCGTGGGTTGGTTGCGCAAACCGATCGTGGCATATTTGCGTAAGTTCCACAATGCAACGGCGTGCACCATGGTGCCCACGCAAGCCCTGCATGGCGAGTTGTCTGGGCATGGTTTTATAAACCTCAAAGTCGTGGCGCGGGGCGTTGACACCCAACTCTTTAATCCCAGGCGGCGAAGTGAGACCTTGCGCCAGTCGTGGCAGGCCGGACCTGCCACGGTGGTTTTGATCTCTGTGGGGCGTTTGGCCGTTGAGAAAAATTTGGGGCAAGTCATGGCCACTTATGAAGCTTTACAAAGTGTAGGTGCAGATGTGAAGCTGGTACTGGTGGGCGATGGCCCGCTGCGCGAGCAAATTCATCAACGATGCCCTGATGCCTTGTTCTCAGGCATGTTGTCCCATGATCGATTGGCTGAGTATTACGCCAGTGCCGATCTGTTCTTGTTCCCCAGTCAATCAGAAACCTTTGGTAATGTCACGGTCGAAGCCTTGGCCAGTGGTTTACCTGTGTTGGCGTTTGACTGCGCCGCGGCTACCGATTGGGTCAAGCCGGGCGTGAATGGCTGGTTAATACCTGAAGCGCAGCCCGAAATGTATGTCACTACGGCAGTGCGTGTGGTGCAATCAGATGCTTTACTCGGGCAAGTGGCCGCCAGTACGAGAGCGCAAGTTGGGCAGTTGGATTGGCAAGAAATTGCCGAGCAAGTGGAGGATGTATTCTTAAAAGCGATTGACGGCGCACCCGACAAACGCTCGGTGCTGCGCGATTGGGTGCACCACCTCAGTGGTTGAGCCCTGTGTCGCCCAAGCCCGCATTGTGCGCTGACCAGCTCAGCACCGCCATGCCAAGCGCCATAGATACGCCCAAAAGTGTCATGACCCAGACTAGAGGGATGTTTATCGCCAGCATGGCGCTGTAGAGGCCCAGTAGCAGCAACACACTGGCATTTTCATTGAAGCCTTGCACCGCAATCGAGCGGCCTGCGGTCAACAACTCAAACCCTCGGTGTTGCAACATGGCGTTCATGGGCACCATCAATATACCGCCCACCACGCCGACAAGAATCATCAGCGGAACTGCCCAGTACAGGCTGTGCGTGAACGCAATTGCAGGCAACAATAAGCCTAACAAAACGCCCAAGGGCAGCACTTTAGGCGCGGCTTCGATCCGTATTTTGTAGCCCGCCCATCCAGCACCAGCGATGACGCCCACCGCCACAATGGCTTGCAAAAAAGCCCCTTTTTCAAGTGGGATTTGCATGATCTGCTGCGCCCAGGCTAAGACCGCAAACTGAATCACGGCGCCTACGCCCCAAAATAAAGTGGTGACCGACAAGGAGGTGCGACCGATAGGATCGCGCCACAGCAGTAAGTTGCTGTGCCAAAAGTCCCGACACAGAGCCACGGGATGGATGCTGCGCTGGGCGTAAAGCGCATGGCTGTGCGGTATGCACCAATTTAATGCCGCAGCCAAGGCGTAAATCAAAATGACCCAAAGCAAAGGGCTCGCCAATTGAGTTTTGACTGGAAGATGCAAAACGGAGCACAAACCATCGTTGAGCATCATCATGACTTGCCAGTGGCGAGCGCTGATCAGCAATCCACCACAGGCTGTGCCCAAGATGACCGCCATCACGACCGATACTTCGAGCCAGCCGTTGGCGCGCACCAGTTGTTGTGTGTTGACAGTTTCGGTGATCAAGCCGTATTTTGCCGGCGCGTAGGCCGAAGCAGCCAAGCCCACCAATGCAAACGCCAGCACCGGGTGGATGCCGGAAAAGAAAAACGCCACGCCCACGAGTTTGAGGCCATTCATGGCTGCCATCAGGCGCGGCTTGGAAACCGCATCCGACAAAGGCCCCAAGGCTGGCGCCAGCAGCACATACGACAGGGTGAATGAAAATTTGAGCAATGGCGCCCACCAACCCGGGTAGCCTTGCTCGCTCAAAAACGCAATGCCCAATATCAATAGCGCATGGTCTGCCAAGCCTGAAGCAAATTGTGCACTGATAAGATAGAAAAAACCTTTAGGCATGCGCTCAGCTGAGCGCCATCAAGGGCATCTGAGGCTGTGCATCGACCGATGGTCTGATGGCGAGGGCCAGTTCATTGCGCCGTCCAATGCCTTGGTAAGCAATGCCCATTTGCTGCAGCCACGCCGGATCGTATAAGTTGCGGCCATCCATAATCAAAGGGCGGCTCATCTGCGACTTTAAGAGGTCGAAGTCGGGATGGTGAAAGGTTTTCCATTCGGTCAGCACCAACAAAGCATCCGCTTGCTCGGTAGCTTCGTAAGCGCCTTCGGTGATTTTGAAACGCTCAAGAGCTTGGGGATGCTCTTCCATGTCCAGCGTAATTGCGTGCAGCGCCTCTTTGGCTGCGACGGGATCAAATGCACTTACCTGCGCGCCTCGCAATAGCAGGTTTTTAATCACGACCCGGCTGGGTGCTTCACGCATGTCGTCAGTGTTGGGTTTGAAGGCCAGACCCCACACTGCAAACTTCAAGCCACTTAGGTCATTGCCAAAGTACTGCAAAGTGCGGTGCAGTAACACGGTTTTTTGTGAATCGTTCACATGCTCGACTGCAGAAACCACTTTCATGGTACTTCCACAATCTAGCGCTGTTTGCACCAAGGCGCGCGTGTCTTTTGGAAAGCAGCTGCCGCCATAGCCGGTGCCTGCGTACAAAAATCCATGGCCAATGCGCGCGTCGGCGCCAATGCCTCGGCGAACACAGTCCACATCTGCCCCCATCAAATCGGCCAGATTGGCGATTTCATTCATAAACGAGATTCGCGTGGCCAGCATGGCGTTGGCCGCGTATTTGGTAAGTTCGGCGCTGCGTACATCCATCCACAAGGTGCGCGCGTGGTGCCGGTTGAAACTGGCGTACAGCTGGTTCATTTTTTGTTGGACGACTTCGTAATGGGTGCCTTTGTCCAGTCCGATCACAATTCGGTCGGGGCGCATGAAGTCGTCAATGGCCGCGCCTTCCTTCAAGAACTCAGGGTTGGAGACGACTTCAAACAGGTCTTCTTTGATGCCGCGCTTACGCAACTCGGCGGCGATGGCGTCGTGCACTCGGTAGGCTGTGCCCACGGGGACGGTGGATTTGTTTACGACCACTTTGAAGTTTTTCAAATGCCGGCCCACTTGACCGGCCACGGCCAACACATGCTGTAAATCGGCCGAGCCATCTTCTTGCGAGGGCGTGCCTACGGCAATGAAGATCACTTCGCCGTGGTCTACGGCGTCGGTCATTTCGGTGGTGAAGTGAATGCGGCCTTCTGCGCGATTGCGACTCAGCAGTTCTTGCAATCCGGGCTCGTAAATGGGCACACCAGCCGCATTGAGCAATGCAATTTTTTCAGGATTGTTGTCAACGCACAAGACTTGATGTCCTAATTCCGCCAAGCATGCGCCAGTTACCAAACCCACATACCCTGCACCGATCACCGTGATTTTCATAAGTCGCCTTTGGAGTTGACTGATTCTGAAAATAGCCCGTGTCTAAACGATGAAAGAAAAATTAAATTTGCGTGACGCGGAGCCCTTCGATTGACATGAAACTGTCATATCGTTGAATGAAACTAAAGCTTATTCTTTAGCTTGAACCCTTATGACCTCATCTCAATTTCCTTCGCGCCGTCATTTACTGAAAATTGCGAGCGGTATGCCTTTGTTGCCTTTTGCTTCCACCCTTGCTGCAACCAGTGCGTTCTTATCAATGCCAGCGCTGGCCCAAGCCGCCAAGGTTAGCCGCGTCACTTTCAACGGCATGGCGGCGCCCAGTTTGGCAACGCCTGCAGTCATGGCCACCACCTCGGTGGCCTCGAGCATGTCGGTGGCTTTCAGCAACGGTACTGAACAAGAATTCCAATTGGCCTATCAGGCCTTCTTTGTTACGGGCGATCAGGTGCCTCATCTGGCAGGCGGGCAAATTTTGGCCGGTGGTTATTTCGACATTCACAACCAGCCCATCATGGACAACTCTGTACCTGGCAAGGTGCGGCAATTCTTTTCGGACTCGCCGGACGGCACTTCTTTGCTGGCTGTGCCCAAAGCCAAGGTCGCCGGGGTCAAAGGCCACACCGTATTTGCCGTGGTGCAATTCGAATACACCACCTGGGCGCAAGATGGTGTGAGCGCCATGTATGGCCGCCTGCCTTCGCCCATCGCGGTGTTGACCCTGGATCAAAATCCCACCACCGGGCAATTGAGTTTGGTCAAATACCACAACGTGGACACGTCTTCAGTGCACGGGTTGTGGATCACTTGCGGTGCCAGCCTGTCGCCCTGGGGCACCCATTTGTCAAGTGAAGAGTACGAACCTAATGCCTTTACGGCGGCAACAGATGCGCAGTTCAAAGCTTTCAGCAAGAACCTGTACGGCTCAGAAACCGCAGCCAACCCCTATCACTACGGTCATTTGCCTGAGGTCACGGTGCATCCTGATGGTAGCGGCTCGATTAAAAAACATTATTGCCTTGGCCGAATTTCACATGAATTGGTGCAAGTGATGCCCGACCAGCGCACCCTGTTCATGGGCGATGACGCCACCAACAGCGGCTATTTTGTGTTTGTGGCAGACAAGGCCAAAGACCTGTCGGCAGGCACTTTGTATGTGGCCCAAGTGGGCGCAGGTTTCAGCCTTGATCCGGCAGCCCCTGCTGCGCCCTTGAGCTGGATTGCACTCGGCTCAGCGCGCAGTGCTGAGATTGAGCAGATGGCTAACACGCTGAAACCCACCGACATCATGGACGTGAAAACGGCGGACCCTGTGGACGCCAGCTACACCAAGGTGGTTGCCAACGGGCGGGCGGAGTGGGTCAAGCTAATGCCGGGCATGGAGAAAGCGGCGGCCTTTTTGGAGACGCACCGTTACGCGGCTCTGGTCGGCGCGTCCATGGGGTTTTCCAAAATGGAGGGCACCACCGTTAACATCAAAGACAAAGTGGCCTATTCAGCTTTGCAAAACTGCATCGCCTCCATGGTGGCCGGTAACGCTGCCAACGTGCCGGGTAACGGCGTGCAGATTTCAGCTGCGCTGAATGCCGGCGCCGTCATGACCTTGAACCTTAAGGGCGGCTTGAAAGACACTGCAGGCAAAGCCATTCAAAGCGATTGGATGCCAGTCGACACGAAAGCACTGATCACCGGCGAAGACATGAAAGCCGATGCCCTAGGTAATACAGCAAACCCGGACAAGATTGCCAATCCAGACAACCTGAAGTTCTCCGAAAAAATGCGCACCCTATTCATCGGTGAAGACAGCAACCAACACGTGAACAACTTTTTGTGGGCCTACAACATTGACACAAAAAAGCTCTCGCGCATCATGTCGATTCCTGCCGGCGGTGAGTCCACGGGTTTACATGCGGTCGACGAGCTCAATGGCTGGACTTACATCATGAGCAACTTCCAACACGCGGGCGATTGGACGGGTATTCACGGTAACGTGAAAGCCACTTTGGATCCGCTAATCAAGGCCAATTACAAAGACAAATTTGGTGCCGCGGTGGGCTACCTGACCGCAAGCCCCAACCAAATGCGTTTGACCAAGGGCTGATCTGAACCTGCGCCCTAGGAGTTCTTTCTGGCGGCGCGGTAAGTTAAGCCCAAGAACAGCATCATCACCACCGCCAAGGCTGCGGTGGACGTGAGCCAAAAGCTGTTGGGCTGGGGGCTTGCTGCTTGCCCACCCATGCCGTGATAGGCCCAGATATACCCGCCGCCCAAGCCCAAGCCCCATAGTAGGGCGCAATAGATCGCCAAGGGCAGCATCGTGATCTGAAAGCAGCGCAGCAAAAAAGCGCACACGGTTTGGATAGCATCGACAAAGTGATACACAACCACCCAGCCCAGCAGGCCCACTGCAATGGTCGCCACTTCAGGGTCGGCGGTGAAGGCATGGGCCACGGTGGCTTTACCCAGCCACAAGGCCAAGCAGCAAGTGGCGGCCATGGCCGCGCTCAGCCTCAGGCCTGTTTTCATGGCTCGGCGTACTTGGCGCGGGTTGTTGGCACCCAACCAAAATCCCACGCGTGAACTGCTGGCAATGCCCAAGGCCAACGGGATCATGTAGAGCACCCCTGCCCAGGTAGCCGCAATTTGGTGACCGGCCGTGGCCTCCACGCCCATGCGGGCGATAAACAAGGCCATCAAGGTAAACGAGGTGATTTCGACCATGATGGATAGACCGGCAGGCACGCCCAATCGCAAAAAATGTTGGATCGCTTTGAGATCGGGCCGTTCCAGGGGACGCCATAAGTGGTAGATCCGGTAAACTTCTTGCGTGCGCAGCAAATACAGACCCATGCACAGCATGGAGATATTCACCACCAGTGTGGCCCATGCGCAACCCACGGCGCCTTGAGCGGGAAGACCCGCGATGCCGAAGGTGAAGGCAATCGACAGAGGCACCTTGAGGCACAGGCCCGCCACCTGCAGCCAGGTGACCAGACGCGGCATACCCAAGCTCTGGTTGAGCGTGCTGTACATGCGAAACAGCAGCGAAGGAGCCACGGCCCAGGCCAGGACTTGCAAGTAACTGCGTACCTCGGCCTGCAAGGCGGCAGGCACTTCGGTCCATTGCAACCATGGGTCAGGGTAGAGCAGGGCCAGCACGCCCAGCCCAATTGCAGCACCACACAGGTACATGGCTTGGCGGACGGATCGGCCGACCTGCGTAAATTGTTCTGCGCCGCGCAGTTGCGCCCACACCGGCAGCATGGCTTGCATCATGCCGTTCAAGGCCACGTAAATGCTGATGTAGATGGACGAGCCAATGGACAACGCGGCCAAAGAGGCCTGCGAGTAGCGCCCCGCAATCAAGGTGTCGGCCACGCTAAAGGCCATGATGGCCAGTTGCCCGGCCAGTACCGTGCCTGCGTGCGCCATGATGACGCGCGTCTCGGAGCGCTCCGTTGATCGCTGGGCGCTGCTCAAGGGGTCGCGCGCTCGTACACCACAATCGCTTCGCCGTCATCGGTGGGTCGAAAGATGGTCTCGCGTTCGCGCCACTGAGATGTGGGTGGTGCTTGCTGTGCGACGGCCAGGTGATCTGCAATCAACCAAGGACAAGCGGCGGTGTTGGGTGTTCCCAATGGAATCAAACGGTAGGGGCCATGAAAGCCAAAGGCCGCCCCCTGCGACAAGGTCAGTGCATGTGTATTCACGCAGGCTGCCGGACCGATCAAGCCGCTGACCTGGCTGACCAAGGGGGCATAGCCACGGCCAAAGTTAAGCAAGGGCAGCCACAAGGTCATCAGCAACAACCAGCACAGGGCTGCGCCGCCCGCGGGCAGAACCAGACTTTTCCATAATGCGGCTCGGTGCCTTCCGGCGCGCCAACGCACCAGGCCCATCCACGCCAGGCTCGCCAAGGCGGCCACGGCAAAGGCCGGGGCAGAAAAGCTGAAATGGAAACCCGGTGCCAAGCGCGCCACGTTGGCCGCAGGTTGCGCCGGCCAGCCAGTTTGCATGGACAGCCACACCACCCAAATCGTCAAGGCACACAGGCTGAAGAAAACAAGGGTGAACCAGTCCACCAGGGCGCTCACGCTGCGCTCTAGGGTGGGCAGGGCAAAAGCGGCCAGAGTGGCCAAGGCGGGCAGGGCCAGCAGCAGCGCACGGTCGCTCAAGCCGGTCAAAGCGGTGCTGATTAAGGTGACAGCCAAAAACCACAGCGGCAAGGCCAGATGGGGGTGTTGCCACACTTGCGCCAACTGTAGGCGCCAACGCCAAAGTGTCCAAATCGCCAAAGGCCATGCGGGCCACAAAAACCAAATGAACAAACGGGCCATTTGGCGAACATCATGCAGCCCCTGCGGGTGAAGTCGCCATCGCCAAAGGCCTAGCTTGTTGGCGAGCAGGGCGCTGGACAGACATATCAGCAATATCAAACCTACGTCCAGCATGCGCACTCGCAGGGCACTGCGATTTTGAAACGCCATGACCAGTGCGCCGCCCGAGCCGAGAAGAAGCGCCGTGGAGGGCGCGCCCGACAACACCAAGCTGGGCAAGGCGATAGCAATGACAAAAAGCGCCGAGCGCCGGTAAGCGGCCAGGTTGGCTAGAGCAAAAAAGAGGGCGGCTGTGAAGCTCAGCTGGGCCAACGCAGGCGTGGTCTCGTGCGCCAAACGGGCCAGACCAAGGCTGGCGATCAAGGCCAGCAGGCCACCGTCGGCGACGGCGCGGGCGTAATCCTGCGGCTTGGCTTCACCGCCAAAAGCAAAGGCAATGGGCTGCGCGCTGGGGTTTCGTGCCAAGGCGTATACGCCATACCAGGTCGCGGCCATGGTGGCGATCAGCAAGGCTGCAAAAGGGATGCGCACCGCCGCATCGGCGGGCAACCAAGTTGGAGCGCATTGAATCGCCCAAGCGCCTAGCCAGTAAGGCAGGAGTGCCGCGCCGGGATCGGCTTGGCCCATCAGCATGGGTTTGAGCCAACTTGATGTATGTCCGCTGAACAGCTCGGCCAGCGAGGACATGAAGCCGAAGGACACAATGTCTTCGCGCTTCCAAGGGTCACGCCCGATAAAGCCGGGCAGCACATAAGCCAGGCAAAACAACCATAAAGCCAGTCGCGGCAAACGGCGAACGGCGTGTTGAGCAACGATGGCTGGGCTGGGATGGTTCACAGTAAAGAAGATAGCATGCGAAAAAGAGGAGTGCAAAACGCCGTAACCAAAGAAAAAGGCAGCCCGGTTACCCGAACTGCCTTTGGCGTGAAGCGAGATTGCTTACTTGGCCACTGTTGTTTTGCCAAAGCGGTTGCGGAAGCGCTCAACGCGGCCACCCAAGGTGTCCACAGATTTTTGTGTGCCGGTATAGAAGGGGTGCGACTCGCTGGTCGTGTCCAGTTTGTACCAAGGCAACTCACGGCCGTCTTCCAAAGTGATCATTTCTTTGGTGTTGGCGCATGAACGTGTCACGAATTTGAAGCCGTTAGACATGTCTTGGAAGCACACGTCGCGGTAGTTGGGGTGAATGCCGTCTTTCATTTCTATTTCCTTTTCAGTTGCGAGAGCCACGCCGGACCATCCAGGTACTTTTCGCGAAAACCCTTGAT
>CANGEG010000103.1 GCA_947452725.1 Comamonadaceae bacterium
CGACGGCAAGATCTTTGTGTACGACTTGGAACAAGTGGTTCGCATCCGTACCGGCGAGACCGGCACTGAAGCCCTGTAACCACATACCCGAAAGAGAGTATTAAATGAAAAAGCTACTTGCCTCCTTGGCGCTGGGCTTCAGCCTTTTGGCTGCAGCACCGGCCTTCAGTGCTGACGCACCTACCGCAGCACCGGCTGCGACCGAAGCCAAAGCTGACGCAGCGCCTGCCGCTGCAGCGCCTGCCGCCGCCGCAGCTCCCGCTGCCGCTGCCGCTGCACCGGCTGAAGCCGCACCTGTGTTGGTGCCTAACAAGGGCGACACCGCTTGGATGATGGTCTCCACCATCTTGGTGATTTTGATGGTCGTTCCTGGCCTGGCCTTGTTCTACGGCGGCTTGGTCCGTAGCAAGAACATGCTGTCGGTGCTGATGCAAGTCATGGTCACCTTCTCGTTGATCACGGTCTTGTGGTTCATCTACGGCTACAGCCTGGCATTTACCGAAGGCAATGCCTATTTCGGTGGTCTGGATCGCCTTTTCATGAACGGCATCTGGGATAACGCAGCAGGCACTTTTGCCAACGCAGCCACCTTCAGCAAAGGCGTTGTGATTCCTGAAATCACCTTCGCGGGCTTCCAAGCCACCTTTGCCGGCATCACTTGCGCCTTGATCGTGGGTGCCTTTGCTGAGCGCATCAAGTTCTCCGCCGTGTTGATGTTCATGGTTTTGTGGTTCACGTTCAGCTACTTGCCAATCTCCCACATGGTTTGGTTCTGGATGGGCCCTGACGCCTACGCCACCAAAGAAGTGGTCGATGAAATGAACAGCAAAGCCGGTCTGATCTGGCAGTGGGGCGCGCTCGACTTCGCTGGCGGTACCGTGGTGCACATCAACGCCGCTGTGGCTGGCTTGGTGGGTGCTTTCATGGTTGGCAAGCGCGTGGGTTATGGCCGTGAAGCCATGGCACCGCACAGCCTGACATTGACCATGGTTGGTGCTTCCCTGTTGTGGGTGGGCTGGTTCGGTTTCAACGCAGGCTCTGCGCTGGAAGCCAACGGTTTTGCAGCACTGGCATTCGTGAACACTTTGCTCGCTACGGCGGCGGCTGTGTTGGCCTGGTGTGTGGGTGAAGCGCTGATGCGTGGCAAGGCTTCGATGTTGGGCGCTGCTTCGGGTGCTGTGGCCGGTCTGGTGGCGATCACGCCAGCAGCGGGCAACGTGGGCATCGGTGGTGGTTTGGTCATCGGTTTGATCGCTGGCTTCGCTTGCTTGTGGGGTGTGAACGGCCTGAAGAAAATTTTGGGCGCAGATGACACCTTGGACGTGTTCGGCGTGCACGGCGTGGGCGGCATCATCGGTGCATTGCTCACCGGTGTGTTCAGCTCTCCTAGCCTGGGCGGCCCTAGCGCCATGGGTGACTGGGTCACAGCGACCATGATCACTTCGGCTGACTTCTCCATCGCTTCGCAAGTGTGGATCCAAGCCAAAGCTGTGATGGTCACCATTGTCTGGTCGGGTGTGGTTTCTTTGGTTGCCTTCAAACTGGTGGACTTGACCATTGGTCTGCGCGTGACGGAAGAAGAAGAGCGCGAAGGCTTGGACATCTCCTCACACGGTGAGACCGCTTACCACGGTTAATCTCTCTTTCATTGCAAAGGTGGCTTGAATGCCACCACTCCTTACAGCCCGCCGCACGCAAGTGCAGCGGGCTTTTTTCATAGGCGCGTCAGTGAGGGCCATTCAGGGAGCGCATGGTAAAGTGAATCGTTCCAGATTGCTTCGATAGCCCATGTCACAACCCAAAGATCCCGCCTCAAATGCAGAGTCCCCCGTCAGTGAAGACGATGAACCCACTCGCATTCCCCTGAAAATTGAAGACTGGCTGACCGTCGTGGTCATGGGCTTGCTCTCACTGATTACCTTTGCCAACGTGTTGGTGCGTTATTTCACCGACCAATCGTTTGCCTGGACAGAAGAGTTCTCGGTGTTCCTGATGATCGTCTTGTCCTTGGTTGCTGGCTCCGCCTCGGTGGCGCGTAACCGACAAATCCGTATTGAGTATTTTGCAGACAGCGGCTCAGAAAAGCGCCAGCGCGTATTGGCCCGTTTTGGCGCCTTGATGGTGTTTGTGTTGTTCGCCTTGATCGCGGTGCTTAGCGCCCGCGTGGTTTGGGACGACTTCCGTTTTGGCGAGACCTCGCCGGGCATTGGCGTGCCCCAGTGGTGGTACACGGTGTGGTTGCCGGTGATGTCGGTGGCCATTGCCGGTCGCGCATTGGGCTTGTTTATTCGCCGAGGTCGTCAAGCATGATTCCCACCCTTCTATTTGTGACCTTCGTTGTCATGATGCTTTTGGGCGTGCCCATTGGCGCCGCTCTGGGCTTAGCCGGTGCCGCCTGCATTGCCTTGGCCAACTCGGATGCGCAGTGGTTTGGCCTGTTGGCCGTGCCGCAAAACTTTTACGCTGGATTGGGCAAATACCCACTTCTGGCGATCCCGATGTTTGTGCTGGTGGGCTCCATCTTTGACCGCTCGGGCGTGGCGCTGAGACTGGTCAATTTCGCTGTCGCTATCGTCGGTCGAGGCCCAGGCATGTTGCCCCTGGTGGCGATTGTGGTGGCCATGTTTTTGGGCGGTATTTCCGGCTCCGGCCCCGCCAACGCCGCAGCCGTGGGCGCGGTGATGATCACGGCCATGTCGCGAGCGGGCTACCCGGCGGCGTTCTCGGCCAGCGTGGTCGGCGCTGCGGCAGCCACCGATATCTTGATACCGCCCTCGGTGGCCTTCATCGTGTATTCGGTCTTGGTGCCCGGCGCTTCGGTGCCCGCCCTGTTTGCGGCCGGCATGATTCCTGGCATCTTGGCCGGTGTGGCGCTCATCGTGCCGACCGTGTGGATGGCGCGAAAGCACAAGATGGGCGCGTACGAAGCCAGCCTGCCCCGTCCTGAGTTTTGGAAAAGCTTCAAAGAAGCTACCTGGGGTCTGGCCGCGCCGATCCTGATTTTGGGCGGTATGCGGGCCGGTTGGTTCACACCCACCGAGGCCGCTGTGGTGGCCGTTTTTTATGGCTTGTTTGTTGGCATGGTGATTTACCGCACCATTCAGCTGCCTGATTTGTTTGTGATCTTGCGCGAGTCGGGCGAGCTGTCAGCGGTGATTTTGCTGGTGGTGTCGTTAGCCGGTATTTTTGCTTTTTCGCTGTCCACCTTGGGCGTGATCGATCCGGTTACCAATGCCATTGTCAATTCAGGTCTGGGTGAATACGGTGTGCTGGCGCTGTTGATTTTGCTGCTGATCACAGTGGGCATGTTCCTTGATGGCGTGTCGATTTTTTTGATTTTTGTGCCGCTCTTATGGCCCATCGTGCAGTTCTACAAATGGGACCCGGTGTGGTTTGGCGTCATCTTGACACTCAAGGTGGCCCTGGGTCAATTCACTCCACCGCTAGCGGTGAACCTGATGGTGTCTTGCCGCATTGCCGGTGTGCGCATGGAAGAGACTGTGCGTTGGGTCGGCTGGATGCTGTTCTCGATGTTCTTGGTCATGCTCGCTGTCATCGCGTGGCCCGAGCTGGCCTTGTGGTTGCCGCGTTATTTGGGTTATTAATTTTTTCTAAAAGGAGACACTTATGAAACTTCGTCGTCATTTGATCAGCCTGTTGGCCTTGGCCGCCAGCGTGAGCGCTTTTACTGCCCCGGCTGTGGCCGCCGAGTACAAAGCCGAGTACCGCATGTCGCTCGTCTTGGGGCCGCCCACACCTTGGGGGCAGGCCGGTAAGCTGTGGGCCGAGATGGTTAAAGAGCGTACGCAAGGACGCATCAACATCAAGCTGTACCCCGGTGTGTCGCTGATTCAGGGCGACCAAACCCGCGAGTTCAGCGCCTTGCGCCAAGGCGTGATTGACATGGCCGTGGGTTCGACCATCAACTGGTCGCCTCAGGTCAAAGAATTGAACTTGTTCTCTTTGCCTTTTTTGATGCCGGACTACGCCGCCATCGACGCGCTGACGCAAGGCGGTGTGGGTAAAAAAATCTTCACCACCCTTGATAAAGCGGGCGTTGTGCCCTTGGCTTGGGGTGAAAACGGTTTTCGCGAGGTCACCAACTCCAAACGTTCAATTAAGTCACCGGCTGATTTGAAGGGCATGAAAATTCGTGTCGTGGGTTCGCCCATTTACTCTGACATGTTCAGCGCCATGGGTGCCAACCCCACGCAAATGAGCTGGGCTGACGCTCAGCCCGCGCTGTCCAGCGGCGCGGTAGACGGTCAAGAAAATCCCTTGTTTTTGTTCACGGTGCTGAAGATGCAAAACGTGGGCCAGAAGTTCTTGACTAGCTGGGGCTATGTGGCCGATCCCTTGATCTTTGTGGTGAACAAAGACATTTGGGCCTCATGGACGCCAGCCGACCAAGCCCTTGTCAAGCAAGCGGCGATAGACGCCGGCAAAGCCGAGATTGTGATTGCACGCAAAGGCTTGATCGAAGCCGACAAGCCGGTGTTCAAAGACATCGCCGCCATGGGCGTGACGGTGACTACACTGAGCGCCGAAGAACGCGAAGCCTTTGTCAAAGTGACCCGTCCGGTCTACGAAAAATGGAAAAACACGGTCGGCCCCGCTTTGGTGAAAGAAGCGGAAGACGCTGTGGCGTCGCGCAAGAAGTAATCTGCTTTTGGCGCGTTGCTATGCCAGATGTTGCTTCATAAAAATCCCAGCCCGCAACTTGTGTTGCGGGCTTTCTTTTTTCGGCGACACGCAAACCCTCCCGTTTTAGCCCGCTCTAAACGCGCTGTTTCGTGCACAATCTTCGGCATGAACACACCTACTGTGACCTTTACAGCCTGGCAAGCCCTGACCACCCAAGCCGATGGCTTGAGCGAGTCGCCGTTTTGGCACCCGCAAGAGCAGCGTCTGTATTGGGTGGACATTCCGGGCCGCAGGCTGGCTCGGCTTAAGGTGAGCGACCGTATGTCAGCGCAAGTCCAAGCGCAAGGCGCAGTGGAGTATTGGTCTGTGCCCGAGGAGCCCGGGTGCATGGCGCCCGTGGCCGGCGGCGGTGTGATCGTGGCTTTGCGTGACGGAATTTATTTAGGCGCCACTTGGGGTGGCAAGTTGGAGTTGCTGGCTGCAGCCCCTTACGACACTGCACGCTTGCGTTTCAACGACGGTAAATGCGATGCGCAGGGAAATTTTTGGGCCGGCACCATGTACGAGCCTCGCGACCAAGCCGCAGGGGTGCTGTACCGATTGCAAGGAAAGGCCTTGCAAGCCATGGCCGATCAGGCCACGGTGGCCAATGGCCTGGCCTGGTCGCCCGACGGCAAAACCCTGTACTGGTCCGACACTGGCACTCACCGCATTCGTGCTTTTGACTGGGACGCTGCCAGCAGCACCTTGTCGGGCGAACGCGTTATGCACCAAGCGGCCAACAAACCGCTCGGTTGGACCTGGGACAACACCTCTGGCCTGGTGTATGGCGGTCGGCCCGATGGCGCTACGGTAGACGCTCAAGGCAATTATTACAGCGCTATGTACGAAGGCCATCGCCTGGTCAAGTTCTCGCCGCAGGGGGATGTCTTGGCCGTGATCGAAACCCCAGTGCAATGCCCCACCATGCCTTGCTTTGGCGGTGAGGACTTGAAAACTCTGTTCATTACCAGCTCACGCCACGGCCGCAGCGAGGCCGAGTTGACCGCCATGCCATTGTCGGGTTGCCTCTTTGCCCTGCGGGTGGACGTACCGGGCTTGCCAGTGAATTTCTACCGGCCCTGATCGCTGCCCTCACACTTGGCCGAATTTCTCACAGGCCCTCCGTTCAAAAAATTCACGCACCGGCCTGGGCGTGGGCGTTACCATGTTGGTCATGGACGCTGAACTCAACTCCCTCATCGACGCCGTGCGCAACGCCGCAGACCAAGGTGGCACTTTGCGCTTGCGCGGCGGTGGCACCAAAGATTTTTGGGGCCAAAGCCTCAACGGGCAGGTGCTCGACACCCGGGCCTACCGCGGTATCGTCAGCTACGAGCCCAGCGAGTTGGTGGTGACGGTGCGCTGCGGCACCCCGCTGGCCGAGCTGGAAGCGGCATTGGCCGATCAGGGCCAGTGCCTGGCGTTTGAGCCACCTCATTTTGGCGAGGGGGCCACCAAAGCCGCGACAGTGGGCGGCATGGTGGCCGCAGGCCTGAGCGGCCCGGCCCGCGCTACGGCCGGTGCGGTGCGCGATTTCATTTTGGGCGCACGCTTTATCAATGGCTTGGGAGAGCACCTCACCTTTGGTGGCCAGGTGATGAAAAACGTGGCCGGCTACGACGTCAGCCGCCTGATGGCGGGCAGCTGGGGCACCCTGGGCTTGATCACCGAGGTGAGCTTGAAAGTTTTGCCCGTAGCCCCCGCCGAGGCCACAATCATGTGTGCCGGCCTGGCACAAGGCACGGCGCTGGAATTGCTGCACCGTTGGGGCGGCCAGCCGCTGCCCTTGAACGCCAGCGCCTGGGTGCGCGACGCCGCCGCCCAGCCCGTGGCTGACTATTTGTTTGTGCGCCTGCGCGGCGCGGTGGCGGCGGTGCAGTCGGCGCTCGAGACCATGAGTGCAGATGCGTTGGCCCTTGGCGCGCAAGTGCAGCAAATGGACAACGCTGAAGCTGCGCAAGACTGGCGCGCCAGTGGTGAGCAGGCTTTGCAGTTTTTCACCCCGCCCAGCGCGGAAACTTGCCTGTGGCGCTTGTCGCTGCCGCAAACCGCGCCGGTGCTGGACTTGGCGCAGGCGCAATACATCGAGTGGCAAGGCGCGCAGCGCTGGCTGTGGGCGCCGGCATCTGCTGCCGTGGCGCTGCGTGAATTGGCGCATTCGGTCGGCGGCCACGCCACCTTGTTTCGCGCCAGCACTGCCCATGCCAAGGTGGATAAAGCCGCCGGCGTGAACACCCCGCTGGAGGCGGTGCAGCAACGCATTCAAAAGCAACTTCAGCAACAGTTTGACCCCAAGGGCGTGTTCGCCACGGGCCGCCTGTACGCGTTCTGATTTTGGGACGATCACTCTATGCAAACCCATCTCGCCCCCGAATATCAAAACACCCCTGAGGGCCTAGAAGCCGAAGCCATTTTGCGCAAGTGCGTGCACTGCGGCTTTTGCACCGCCACCTGTCCCACTTACCAATTGTTGGGCGATGAGCTTGACGGCCCGCGCGGCCGCATCTACCTGATGAAGCAGGTGCTAGAAGGCACTGAGCCCACGCGTAAAACTCAGATGCACCTTGACCGATGCCTGACCTGCCGCAGCTGCGAAAGCACCTGCCCCAGCGGCGTGCAATACGGCCATTTGGTGGACATTGGTCGCAAGTTGGTGGACGCCAAGGTCGAGCGCCCCATGGGCGAAAAGCTGGTGCGCTGGGCGCTCAAAGAAGGTCTGCCCTCACCCCTGTTTGCGCCCGCCATGAAGATGGGCCAGATGGTGCGCGGCCTGCTGCCCGCCAGCCTGAAAGCCAAAGTGCCTGCCCCGCAAGAGGCGGGGGCTTGGCCGACTCAAACCCATGCCCGCAAGGTGCTGATGCTGGCCGGTTGCGTGCAGCCCAGCATGAGCCCCAACATCAACACCGCCACTGCCCGCGTGCTGGACGCCTGCGGCATCCAGACCGTGATCGCGCCAGAGGCCGGCTGTTGCGGCGCGCTCAAATTTCACCTGAATGATCACGAAGGCGGCAAAGACCACATGCGCATCAACATCGATGCTTGGTGGCCACTGGTGGAAAGTGGCGAAGTCGAGGCCATCGTCATGAACGCCTCAGGCTGCGGCGTGATGGTCAAAGACTACGGCCATGTGCTGAAAGACGACCCGGTATATGCGGAAAAAGCCCAGCGCATTGGCGCGCTCACCAAAGACCTGAGCGAGTTGCTGCCTGACCTGGTGCCGCTGCTGCAACCGAAACTGACCCCTGAAGCCCTGCAGGCCGCCGGCCTGCAGGCCTACCACCCGCCCTGCACATTGCAACACGGCCAGCAACTCAAAGGCGGCGTGGAAAAACACCTGATCGAGCTGGGCTTTCAAATTGAAGTCGCCGCCAGCGAATCCCACCTGTGCTGCGGCTCGGCCGGCACCTACAGCGTGCTGAACCCCACGCTGTCCAAACAACTGCGTGACCGCAAACTCGGCCACCTGACGGCGCTCGCCCCGCAAGGCGTGCTCAGCGCCAACATCGGTTGCATCACCCATTTGCAAAGCGGCAGCGCCCTGCCGGTGCGGCATTGGGTGGAGGTGCTGGATGAGGCTTTGAAAGCCCGTTAGCAAGCTGACCATGACCCACGCGCTTGAAGGAGGTTGCCTCTGTGGCAAGGTGAGGTTCCACGCAAACCAAGCGCCTTTGCGCACGCTGGTGTGCCACTGCACGTTTTGCCAGCGCATGACAGGCTCTGCCTATTACGCAGAGTCCCTGTTCCACAAGGACGCCGTCGTGTTCAATGACGGACAGATGAGTTGCTACGCGCACATCTCAGATGGCAGCCAGAAGAAGGTCTTCGTTCACTTCTGCACCCAATGCGGCACCACCGTGTCGCTCACTTTTGAACGCTGGCCGGACATGCGCGCCATCTCCCGTGGTTGTTACGATGATCCCAATGCCGTCGAGGTGACAAGTCACATTTGGACTAAGTCGGCCCAGACGGGAACGGCCCTACCCGAGGGGGTTGAGTGCTTTGCCAGGGCACGGGCGACACTCGATGGGCAAGCGGAAACTTCAACAAAGTACACGTCGCCGGTCATGGCACGTTCAAGCTCCGATTTCTAATCATGGGGGATCGAAAGAGCGTCATGATTCACAAATCACAATGAGGACGTAGCTGGGGTACTCACAGCCATCCGCTTCATCAGCAGCGGCGAGGTCTATGCCCACGACATGACGGCTGATGATGTGCCGGGTTTTGTGCCATGGCGCATCGATGTGGATTACTTGCCCGCGCAGAGCGCACTCATCAAGCCGCTGATTGCGCAACTGAATTTCATCACCGACAAAACCCACTGGGGCGCAGCTTTCCGATTCGGGTAGGTCAGGATCGGCGAAATTGACTTACGGCGGATTGCATCAGCGATAGGGCTTGAAGGGTGTGCCGAGCAAAAGACCGATCAACTGGGCAATCAAAATGCTGACGGACACAGCCTCGTGCAATCTGCACTGTTTTGACGTCCTTCAGGACGGCGACTCAGCCTCTGGCCACAAGTTGGGAAAGTAAAAACGCAGCGCGTGTTGCGGCACGCCCAGGCACAGTTTGCCGTAAGGCGAGCCGGTTTCCAGTAGCCCCCGCTTGAGCAGGGCGGTAATTTGTGCAGAGGCGAGTCGGTCGCCCAGGCCGAGCATGGCATTGAAGTCGGCGCGCTCCAGCGTTGCTTGTGATGCAAACAGGTAATGCAGTGGACGCAGGGCTTCGGTGCGAACCCCTTGCCGGATCACTTCCTGTTCATAGGTCAGGCAAGGGGCCATGCGGTCTTTCATGGCATCGAGCGACAGCAAGCCGGCCATGAAGTCCACCTGATCCGAGCACAGGCCCAGCACATAGTCGATCCAGCGGATCAGCCCGTCTTCAGTCAGGTTGCCCCGGCCGTCCAGATCGCCTGCGCGGGGCTCATCTGCTGCGGACAGCCGTTGGTAATAAGTGTCTTGTGTACGGGCAAAGCCCCGAAGGGGGGACCACAGCCCGTTGGTCAGTCCCATGTGCCCCAGCACCAAAGGGCTGTGAAAGCGGGCCACGCGGCCATTGCCATCCAGAAAGGGGTGAATCCATGCCAATCGCTGGCGCGGCTGTCGACTGACGCTGACTTTCCTGATGCGCCAAGCACCGGGTATCAGGTTGAGTGGTTCGTTGGCAAGGGTCAATGTACGGTCTTCTTCGGGCAGTCGTGAAAACAATTCTTGATGAATGCGTTGCACGGTTGGGGCAGACCAAATTTGCTCGCCTGTCCATTTTGGCCACTGAGCCTCAAGGTGCGCTTCGGTGGTCATATGGGCCAACGCGAGCCGCTGCCTGCTATGCCGCTAGTGCCGTCTCAATGTCCTGGGCGATCTTTTTGGGCGCGTCCTGCGGTGCGTAGCGTTTGATCACGCGGCCGTCTTTGCCGA
>CANGEG010000104.1 GCA_947452725.1 Comamonadaceae bacterium
CCAGCCGCGGCCACCAGATGGACGTGATCAACGACTCCTACCAAGACTTTGGTGCTGGCCAGTTCATTTGGCGCATGGGTGAGCCCAAGGTGCAAGGCTATGTGGCCGCCAGCGATGCGCGGCGCGACGGGCAGGCGGTCGGATTTTGAATTCACCTGCGCAAAAGGCCAATCTCACGACGGGCTTGATGTTGGCCGCCGCGGGCTCGATTGCCTTCAGCGGCAAGGCCATTATCGTCAAACTCGCTTATCGCCACGGCGTGGACGCGGTGACCTTGGTGATGCTGCGTATGTTATTTGCCTTGCCCCTGTTTGTGTTGATGGCTTGGTGGGCGGGGCGCGGCAAGGCAGCACTGACGCGCAAGGATGCGTTGGGTATTTTGGGCTTGGGTTTTGTCGGTTATTACCTGTCGAGTTTTTTGGATTTTTTGGGGCTGGAATTCATCAGCGCCTCGTTTGAGCGTTTGATTTTGTATTTGAACCCAACCCTGGTTTTGTTGTTGGGCTGGGTGGTCTACAAACGACGTATTGCCCACCGGCAGGCGGTGGCCATGGCGGTGAGTTATAGCGGTGTGCTCTTGGTGTTTGGCCATGAGTTGAGTTTGACTGGTGCCAACGTGCTCCTGGGCGCCGCTTTGGTGCTGGGCAGTGCTTTGACTTACGCGGTGTATCTCACCTACAGCGGGCAATTGGTACAACGACTGGGCTCTTTGCGCCTGGCCGGTTGGGCCACGTCGGTGGCATGCTTGTTTTGCATTGGCCAGTTTGTGATGCTGCGGCCGCTGTCGTTGGAGGCCGTACCAACACAAGTGCTGTGGCTGTCGCTGCTCAATGCCACGGCCTGCACGGTGCTGCCGGTGGTCTTGGTCATGATGGCGATAGAACGGATTGGCTCAGGGCTGACGGCGCAAACCGGCATGATTGGCCCGATGTCCACTATCACCATGGGCGTGCTGTTGTTAGACGAGCCCTTCACCGCATGGATCGTGGCGGGCACGGTCTTGGTGGTGAGCGGTGTTTTTTTGGTCACGCGCCCAGCGCGTGTGTGATTTTTTTATTTAAGGAGACGGATATGGACTTTGGTATTGCAGGCAAATGGGCATTGGTTGGCGGCGCAAGCAAAGGGCTCGGCTGGGGCTGCGCCCGCGCATTGGCTCACGAAGGTGTGAATGTGGTCATGGTTGCGCGTGGCGCCGAGGTGCTGAACGCCACGGTGGCCAAGCTGCAGGCCGAAGTCGGACCTGGCGTGAAGCTGATTGCGGTGGCGGCAGACATCACTACTGAAACCGGTCGTGAGGCGTTGTTCACCGTTGCCGGTGGCCCCGGTAAAAACTTCGACATCGTAGTGACCAACGCCGGCGGTCCA
Organism: Comamonadaceae bacterium; assembly: GCA_947452725.1. Taxonomy (GTDB): domain Bacteria; phylum Pseudomonadota; class Gammaproteobacteria; order Burkholderiales; family Burkholderiaceae_C; genus Limnohabitans_A. The sequence continues at coordinate 1,366 of CANGEG010000104.1, forward strand.
CCGCCTGGCGATTTCCGCAACTGGGACCGCGACGCATGGATCAAAGCAATTGACGCCAATATGCTGACGCCAATCGAGCTGATCAAAGCCACTGTGGACGGAATGGCGGCGCGCGGTTTTGGCCGTATCGTCAACATCACGTCCAGCTCCGTCAAGGCGCCGATCGATGTGCTAGGCCTGTCCAACGGCGCACGCAGTGGTTTGACCGGCTTTGTGGCGGGCGCTTCGCGCAGCCGCATTGCCGCTCAAGGCGTCACCATCAACAACCTGTTGCCTGGTAAGTTTGACACCGACCGCATCCGCGCCACTTTGCCGGCCATGGCCGAAAAAGCAGGTAAGAGCATTGAGGAAATGCGCGCGATTCAGCAGGCACAAATTCCTGCAGGTCGCTACGGCAATCCGGAAGAGTTCGGTTCGATTTGCGCTTTCTTGTGCAGCCTGCAAGCCAGCTACATGACAGGCCAAAACGTGTTGGCCGATGGCGGCTCCTACCCCGGTACGTTTTAAGCAGTTAGAAATTCTGGCGTGGCCGAAATGCTAACGATCAGCGCCAGGATTCAGTCGCACCACTTATCGGCGAGACGATATGAAAATGCCGCCCAGGATCAGCGCAAAAGCCAGCGCATGATAAAGGTGCGGTAACTCGCCCAAAAATGCGGCTGACATCAAGGCCGCAAACAGGGGCGTGAGGTTGGCAAAAAATCCGGCCACCGCTGGCCCGGCCCGTTGCACGCCTTCTCCCCAGCAGCGGTAAGCCAGCACAGCGGGGCCTATGGCCACAAAAGCCAAGGCGCCAGCCAGCGGCCAGCCCCAGCTGATATGGGCATTGCTGAAGCTCCATTCGGCGGCGGTGAACGCGCCCGACCAGCCCAAGCCAAAGACCACCTGTGCCATCAAAAACTGGGCCCAGTTCTGGCGCAAGGCATCGGGTTCAGCGCGCTGACTGAGAAGCCAGCTGTACAAAGCCCAGCATCCTGTGGCCAGCAAAATATAGATATCACCCACTACGAACTCGACCTGCATCAACTGGGTCCATTCGCCCCGACTCATCACCACGGCTACGCCAGCCATCGACAACAAGGCGCCCAGCAGTTGAGGCAGTAGCACAGGCGCTTTGAAAAAAAGCGCGCCCAAAACCAACATGAACACCGGCGTGCTGGCGGCCACCAGGGTCACGTTCAAAGGCGTAGAGGTTTGCAGCGCCAAGTACTGCAGCGCGTTATAGCAGCCCACGCCCAGTAAGCTCAGTGATGCAAAGCGGCGCCAGTGCGACCACAAGCCGCTGCCGTTGCGAAACACCGGGTAGGCCAGTGGCAACAAAATAAAGAACGAAATCAACCAGCGCAGAAAGTTCAAGGTGATGGGCGGCACCAAAGGGCTCACCATGCGGCCCACCACCGCATTGCCAGCCCATAAAAGCGGTGGAATCGTGAGCATGAGTGCGGTGCGCAGCGCCAGTTTCTGTGTCATGCCGGGGACTGTAACGCGCAGGCGGGCTAGGCGCTGTCGCACGCGAATCGCTTTTTCGTGGCACAGTCACACAAGCGTCTTTTTTAAACCCCGATGTGTTGGAGATTCACATGAGCTTGACAGTACAGATTGCCAAAAATGGCGGCCCTGAAGAAATGAAATTGGTCGATGTGCCAGTGGGCGAACCCGGCCCAGGGCAAATCCGCATTCGCCACAAAGCCATTGGCCTGAACTTCATTGACGTGTACCAACGCGCGGGCTTGTATGCCTTGCCCATGCCTTTGAACTTGGGCATGGAAGCCTCCGGCATTGTGGAGGCCGTGGGCGAGGGCGTGACGCATTTGAAAGCCGGCGACCGCGCAGCCTACGCCAGCAACCCGCCCGGCAGCTACAGCGAAGCGCGCGTGATGCCTGCGCAAAGCGTGTGCAAACTGCCCGACGCGATCAGCTTTGAAACCGGCGCGGCCATGATGCTCAAGGGCTTGACCGCTCAGTACCTGCTCAAGCGCACCTTGCCTCAAGGGGGCTTGAAAGCCGGCGACTTTGTTTTGTTTCATGCCGCCGCCGGTGGCGTGGGTCTGATCGCCTGCCAATGGGCCAAGGCCTTGGGTTATCAACTGATTGGTACTGCTGGCAGTGATGCCAAATGCCAGCTTGCCAAAGACCATGGTGCAGCTTATGTGATCAATTACAACACCGAAGATTTTGCGGCGCGCGTGAAAGAAATCACCGGCGGCAAGGGCGTGAAGGTCGTGTATGACTCGGTGGGCAAAGACACATGGGACAAGTCCTTGGACTGCCTGATGCCGTTTGGTTTGATGGCCAGTTTCGGTAATGCCTCAGGCCCTGTGGCACCGTTTGCGCCCGGCATTTTGGGCGGCAAAGGCTCGCTTTATGTGACGCGTCAAACGCTGTTTACGCACATTGCCACGCGCGAAAGTACGCAAGAAATGGCGGACGAGTTGTTTGATGTGGTGGTCAGCGGTAAGGTGCACATTCGTATCGATCAGACCTACAAGCTGGCCGACATTGCCCAAGCGCACCGCGATTTGGAGGCCCGTAAAACCACGGGTTGCACCATCATCACCCTGTAAAGCGAAAGCACCTCACAGGAACCGCTTCAATCGACGCGGTTTAACCTCGGCGAACGCGCAGCAGTTCGTCAAGGATCAGGCAGGCAGCGCCCAGAGTGATGGCGCTGTCGGCCAGATTGAACGCCGGGAAATGAATCCCCGCGTAGTGAAAGTCTAAGAAGTCCACCACGTAACCGTACAACACACGGTCAACTACATTGCCCACAGCGCCGCCCAGTACGCAGGCGATGGCAAAGCCAAACAGCTTTTGTCCAGCGTGTTTTTTCAGCAACCACACCATAAGCAAAGCGGCTGCGCTGCCCAAGCCGGTGAAGAACCAACGCTGCCAACCGCCGGCTTGCGCCAGGAAGGAAAAAGCCGCGCCGTTGTTGTGCACACGCACCAGATTGAAAAACGAGGTCAGCGGCGAGCTGTCGCCCAATGCAAAGCTGCCAATGATCAAAATCTTTGTGAACTGATCGCCCAGCAAGACCAGCAGCGCCAAGCCCAGCCAGAGCCACAGGCTGTTGCTGGTATGTGCGAAAGAGGTTTTTGATTTTTTGGCCATGCGCGTCTGAGTTTTAGTTTAAGCGACGTGACGGATTTCACCATCACCAAACAGATTACTGCTGCAACGTCCACATAGTGTGGGGTTGGCGGAGTCCACGCCCACATCCGCGCAGTAATGCCAGCAGCGCTCGCACTTGGCATCCGTGCTCACGGTCACCGTGGCTGACAAGGTGTCCCCCGCGGCCAAAGCCAGGACCGAGGTGATGAACACAAACTTGGCGTCTTGGCCCAGGCTTTGCAGCAAGGCCAAGTCTTGCGCGTTAGCGTGCACAGTGACGTTGGCTTGCAAGGAGGAACCAACTTGGCCTTCTGCGCGCACGGTTTCAATGTCTTTGTTGACCAGGTCGCGGATCTCGCGGATACGGCCCCACTTAGCCAGTTGCTCGGTGTTGACGGCGCCCAGCTCGGTAAAGGTTTCCAAGAAAATGGACTCCGAGCTGCCGATCACGCCCCAGGCTTCCTCTGCTGTGAAGCTCAAGAACGGCGCCATCCAGCGAAGCATCGCTTGTGTGATCTGATGCAACGCCGTTTGCGCGCTTCGGCGGGCCAGGGACTTGGGTGAGGTGGTGTACAGGCGGTCTTTGAGCACGTCCAAATAGAACGCGCCCAGGTCTTCCGAACAATACAACTGCAGTTTAGAGACTACGGGGTGGAACTCGTAGGCATCAAAGTGGGCGCGGATGTCTGCTTGCAATTGTGCGGCGCGTGACAAGGCGTATTGGTCAATCTCTAGCAGGTCATTGAAAGCCACGGTGTCAGTCGCCGGGTCAAAGTCGCTGACGTTGGCCATCAAGAAACGCAAGGTGTTGCGGATGCGGCGGTAGGCGTCGACCACACGGGCCAGGATTTTGTCGTCGATGTTCAGGTCGCCTGAGTAGTCTGTGGAGGCGACCCACAAGCGCACAATTTCGGCGCCCATTTTATCTGTCACGGCTTGCGGTGCCACCGTGTTGCCCAGGCTCTTGCTCATCTTGCGGCCTTGGCCGTCGGTGGCAAACCCGTGGGTCAGCAGGCCTTTGTAGGGTGCACGGTCGTACAAGGCGCAGCCCAAGAGCAATGAGCTGTGGAACCAGCCGCGGTGTTGGTCGTGGCCTTCCAAATACAAGTCGGCTTCTGGCCCCGCTGCATGAAAGGGCGCGCGAGCGTAAGCGTCTTTGTGGCTGCCGCGCAGCACGTGTTGGAAGGTCGAGCCTGAGTCGAACCAGACTTCCAAAATGTCGGTGCTCTTGCTGTAGTTGGCAGCTTCGTCACCGGGCTGGTTTAGGATCTCTTCGGTGGTCACGCGGCTCCAGGCCTCAATACCACCTTTCTCCACGATGTCAGCCGCTTGATCCAAGATGGCCATTGTGCGTGGGTGCAATTCGCCCGAGTCTTTATGCAAGAAGAAGGGCACCGGCACGCCCCAAGAGCGTTGGCGCGAGATGCACCAGTCGGGTCGGTTAGCGATCATGTCGCGCAAACGGGTTTTGCCATTCTCGGGATAGAACTGGGTTTGCTCGATCGCGTCCAAAGCCAGTTGGCGCAAGGTCTTGGGTGCTTTGTCTGTGGTGAAAACGCCAGGGCCTTCGTCCATGCGAATAAACCATTGAGCAGCCGCGCGATAGATCACCGGCGTCTTGTGGCGCCAGCAGTGCGGATAGCTGTGGGTAATTTCCACTGTGGCCATCAGGCGGTCGCTTTGGCCAAGCACTTCGATTACGCGGGCGCAGGCCTTCCAGATGTGTTGGCCACCAAAGAAGGGCAGTTCTTCGGCATACACACCATTGCCCTGGACCGGGTTCAGGATGTCATCGTACTTTAGGCCATGGGCCACACAGGAGTTGAAGTCGTCTACACCATAGGCCGGCGCTGAATGCACGATGCCGGTGCCGTCAGTTGCAGTCACGTAGTCGGCCAGGTAAAGCGGCGATGTGCGGCGGTAGCTGTAGGAGCCACCCTCGCCCTCGGCCACAGTGTCGTGAAGCGGGTGACGGAACACCAGGCCGCGCAGGGCTTCGCCCGGTGCGGTGGCGATTACCTGGCCTTGCAGTTTGTAGCGCTCCAGGCATTTATCGACTAGGCTGGCGGCCAGCAAGAGCACGCCACGGGGCGTGTCCACCAGCGCGTATTCAAGCTCGGGGTGCGCGTTCAGTGCCTGGTTGGCTGGGATGGTCCAGGCGGTGGTGGTCCAGATCACGGCAAAGGCTTTTTTGCCACCTTCGCTCGGAAGTTGGCTCAGGCCAAAGGCTGCGGCCAGTTTCGCCGCGTCGTCGGTTTCAAAGGCTACGTCAAGGGTGTCACTTTTCTTGTCGGCGTATTCGATTTCGAACTCGGCCAAAGACGAGCCGCAGTCAAAGCACCAGTACACGGGCTTGAGGCCACGGTAGACAAAGCCGCGTTCGATCACGCGCTTAAAGGCGCGGATCTCGCCGGCTTCGTTGGCTGGGTCCATGGTGCGGTAAGGCCGCTCCCAGTCGCCCAAAACGCCCAAGCGCTTGAAGTCTTCGCGTTGCTGGTTGATCTGTTCAGTGGCAAAGGCTCGGCTCTTGGCCTGCATATCGTCGCGGCTCAGTTTGCGCCCGTGCAGTTTTTCAATCGCGTTTTCGATCGGTAAGCCGTGGCAGTCCCAGCCGGGGATGTATTGCGCGTCAAAGCCGGCCAATTGCTTGGACTTAACGATCATGTCTTTTAGCACTTTGTTCAGCGCATGGCCGATGTGCAGCTGACCGTTGGCGTAAGGCGGACCGTCGTGTAGCACGAACAGGGGCGCGTCTTGTCGGGCCACGCGTAGTCGTTTGTACAAGCCTTCGCTGTTCCAGCTTTTGACCCAGCCCGGTTCGCGTTTGGGTAAATCGCCCCGCATCGGAAACGGGGTGTCGGGCATGTTCAGGGTTGCGCGGTAATTCGTTTTGGCTTCAGACATGGAATATCCATTCACAAGGGCAGGACTGCAAAGCGGGCAGCCCAGAAATTTCGAGGTGGAACAGGGTGCCAATAAGGCACCATGCCCGAGAGCGGGCCGGGGTCAAATTCGGTCGCGGGAGTTTTGACGGTGGGTTTGCCCATGCAAAGACGCAAAGTACGCACGTGCATCGTCACAGTCTTTAGCGATGCCCCGTGTCAGGTCGCTAAAGCTGTCGTACTTCAGTTCGTCGTGTAATTTGTGCAGCAGGTCCACGCTGATGATTTTACCGTACCCCTCCTCGGCCCCCAGTGGGGCAGGCCAGTCAAAGCAATGCGTCTCCAGCAGCACGCGGCCGCCGTTGACGTCGCTGGGGTCCAGCGAGGGGCGAACGCCCAGGTTGGCAACACCCGTCAAGGGGGTGGGCGCCAGGCCATGTACCTGCACCACGAAGATACCGCTGGCGGCAGGCTTCCAGTGCGCAAAGCGCAGGTTCAGGGTGCGAAAGCCATCGGCCGCACCAGATTGGCTGGCTCCCAGCTCGCGCCCGAGCTTGCGCCCATGCACCACATGGCCGCTGATGCTGTAGGGGCGGCCCAGCAGCCGGGCCACCTCCATCATGTCGCCGGTTTTCAGGGCGGCGCGCACCGCCGAGCTGGACACCCGCAGACCATGAACCTCATAACTGTTCATGCGCGCCACATCAAAGCCGCGTTGTTGGCCGGTCGCATCCAGCAGGGCGTAGTCGCCCGCGCGCTGCGCGCCAAAGCGAAAGTCGTCGCCCACCAGCACGTATCGAGCGCCCAGGCCGCGCATCAGCACTTCGTCAATGAAAGCCTGGGGTTGCTGTTGCGCCAGTTTGGCGTCAAAGGGCAGGACGACGACTTGGTCAATTCCGCAGCGTTCCAACTCGGTCAGCTTGTCGCGCAGGGCGGCGATGCGGGCCGGTGCCAGCTCGGGTTTTTGCAAAAGGGCTGCGAAATAGTCGCGTGGGTGCGGCTCAAAGGTCATCACGCAGCTGGCCACGCCGCGGTGCGCAGCTTCGTTTTTTAGCAATGCCAGCATGGCCTGGTGGCCACGGTGGACGCCGTCAAAGTTGCCAATCGTCAGGGCACAGGCCGGGGCAATGCCGGGATGGTTGAAGCCGCGAAATACCTTCATGCAGGGGTCTGGTTGCTGGGCGATTCGCTGAAATGAGCTTCAGCGTGGTCACCAAGTTGTCGTGATTACAGCGTATATTGTGACTTACCCAACGCCCGCCTGAAGTACCGCACGGTACAGCGACGGTGCGCCAGGGCCGATCCTGTTTCGAGTCAGTGGTTTTGAACTGTTGAATGGAGGCGCGCGTGAAGGTCTTGAAGTTGTCAGCCCAAGGACTGCCCCAGTCGTGGATCAGTCTGGAGCAAGCGGTCATGTATTACGCTGCCGAAGAGGTGCGTTGGGAGGCTGGGCGTGAAATTGCAGTCTTTCACGGCGGTCACAACGCGCTCACAGGAATGCAGTCCGTTATCCGCGTCAACAGCATCATTGGCACGAGAGGCGTGCCTAAGATCAATCCCTTTGACATGCGCCCAGGCCTCACCAATGACAAATTGTTTGCGCGCGACCGCAATGTCTGCGCCTACTGCGGCGCGCCGTTTCATGAGTCCGAACTCACGCGAGAGCACATCGTGCCCTTTGCACAAAAGGGCGTGGACACCTGGATGAACGTGGTCACGTCCTGCCGCAGCTGTAATCACCGCAAAAGCCACCGCACGCCAGAGCAGGCCGGCATGCCCTTGCTTTACACGCCATATGTGCCCAGTTTGTGGGAGGACTTTATTTTGCGCAATCGCAGGATCTTGGCCGACCAGATGGAGTTTTTGATGGCCCATGTGCCGCGTTCGTCCCGGCTGATGGTTTGATCGCTAAAGTGTTGACCCGGCCCACACGTTTGAAACGCACCTTCTCGAAGCCATCCTGGGGCGACTGACTTTTGAAGGGGGCGGTGAATCAAGATGCGTAGCGGCATTCCTTCCTTCGCCGAGTCTGTCAGATCGGCATGGGCCGTTTGAGCTGTGGCTTGGGCTATTCGCCTTGGATCCAGACTGAGGCGTTCGGTGCCGTATTGGCCACTACCTGCCCAGATTATGAAGGGAGAGTGGTGGGTGGAGCTTGCACTTTTACAGAGCTCCTTTCAAGATATGACCTGTCGGCAGGTGAAACATAATTGAGGAGTTAACGGCTTCTACCCGTGCAAAAAAAATCCACCTGATCTGAGTGGCAAGCAGTAGACCGATAACCCGACTTTGAGCGACCGTTACCGGGAAATTTAGCCACCGACTTTGGGCCTGGAATCGCCTGCTGGCTTGAATTTTTAAATTTTTTCGACTGCAGACATCCGTTGCGTCGCGCAAGGCGACGTTCACGGCACATTGGAAAAGAGGTTGTTTTCACAAAAGCGGACACTTCCAGTTAGTTTGCAATTGAGGAAACGCATACCAACCAATTCACATTCGCTCAGTTGCATTAACTGAGTGGCGCGCGCGTTTCAAATGCAATCGGCCCCATTGCAATGGTGATCAAAACCTTTGAAAAGAGGTGACTCTTGACTCGGAAAATTTCAACTTTAAAGAAGTTGACGGCAGGATGACAGGTGAC
>CANGEG010000105.1 GCA_947452725.1 Comamonadaceae bacterium
ATCCGCCAGGTATTAAATGGTAGGGCGTCACGGACTTGAACCGTGGACCAAAGGATTATGAGTCCTCTGCTCTAACCAACTGAGCTAACGCCCCATTCATCTTCTCCAATTTCTGCAGCTTCCCGCATTGCGGGCAAAAGCATAAAATGTAAAAGCGGGGTCATTGTAGTCTGGAGCGCGCGCAAGCTTAAACAGTGCTTGTCGCTACTTCGATTGACTCAGCGCATGACCAATCAGGCGCGAGGTAATATCAACGATCTGAATCATCCGGTCATATGGCATGCGAGTCGGGCCAATGACGCCCAAAGTGCCGACCACTTGACCATCGACTTTGTAAGGCGCGCTAACCACGGACAGCTCTTGCATAGGCACGATCTGGCTTTCGCCGCCAATATAAATGCGCACGCCTTGGGCTTGGCTGGATACGTCGAGCAAGCGCATGATTTGTGTTTTTTGCTCAAACATATCAAATGTGCGGCGCAAATGCCCCATGTCGCTTGAAAAGTCGCTGACCGAGAGTAGATTTCGCTCACCCGCAATCACCACTTCATCGCGGTCTTGTGCCAGGGCCTCGGAGCTGAGCTTCACAGCGGCCTGCATCAAAGTGGCGATTTCGCTTTGCAGACTGACCAGTTCTTGTTTCACGCGGCTGCGCACTTCTTCAATGGCCATGCCCGCGTAGTGCGAGTTCAAAAAATTAGAAGCCTCTATCAATTGATTCTGGGCAAAATCATTCTCGGTAAAGATCACGCGGTTTTGCACGTCGCCTTCTGGCGAGACGATGATCACCAAAATACGTTTTTCAGACAGGCGCAGAAATTCAATGTGCCTAAACACCGAAGACCGACGCGGCGCCATAACCACACCGACAAAGTGGGACAGATCTGAAAGCAAATGCGCAGCATTGGCAATGACTTTTTGCGGCTGATCGGGGGCTAGGCTGGGGGCGTGCAGCGATTCGCGCTTGGCGGTCAGCATAGTGTCAACGAACAATCGATAGCCCAACGTTGTTGGAATGCGCCCGGCAGAGGTGTGCGGACTGGCAATCAGTCCCAACTCTTCCAGGTCAGACATGACGTTACGGATGGTGGCCGGTGACAGATCCAAACCCGAGGCTTTGGACAGCGTGCGCGAGCCCACGGGCTGCCCGTCGGCAATATAGCGCTCGACCAGCGCTTTGAGTAATAACTTGGCACGTTCATCCAGCATCAGGTCATTTTAATGATGTAATTTGCTTATGAAACCCAAATTCCGTCATGTCGCGCTATTTGGCAAGCACCACACCACAATTTCTGGCGCCGCGCTGGAGAGTTCGCGCCGGGTGCTGGACGATATCGCGCATTTTATAAGCCGCCAAGGTTGCGATGTGGTGCTCGATCCTGAGACAGCCATGTACGCAGGGTTGAGCCAGTACCCGGTGCTGAGCATGGCCGAAATTGGCGCCCAATGTGATGTGGGTTTGGTGGTTGGTGGCGACGGCACCATGCTGGGCATCGGGCGGCAAATTGCCCGCTACGGTTTGCCGCTAATTGGCATCAACCAGGGTCGCCTCGGATTCGTCACCGACATTCCGCTGGACAAATACCAAGATACCTTGCAACCCATATTGAATGGGCGCTATGAAGCCGACGACCGATGCGTTTTGCATGCCAAGGTGGTGCGCGACAACGACTGCGTCTTTGACGCGCTAGCAATGAACGACGTGGTGGTGTACCGCGGTGGGACATCTGGCATGGTCGAGTTGCGCGTGTCGGTGGACGGCCGCTTTGTGGCGAATCAGCGCGCCGACGGCTTGATCATTGCCACCCCCACCGGCTCCACCGCCTACTCTTTGTCGGTTGGCGGGCCGCTGATGCACCCATCGATCAGCGGCTGGGTGGTTGCTCCGATTGCGCCGCACACCCTATCCAACCGCCCGCTAGTGGTGTCAGACAGCTCTGAAATCACCATCGAAGTGGTGTCAGGTCGCAACGCCAGCGCCAACTTTGACATGCAATCGCTGGCCTCGCTGTTGATTGGCGACCGTATCATCGTTCGCCGCTCAGAGCATCATGTGCGATTTTTACACCCCGAAGGCTGGAACTATTTCGACACCTTGCGAAAGAAAATGCACTGGAACGAGGGAGGATCCTGAACCGTGGCTTTGAGAAATATCAGCTTGCGCGACTTTGTGATCGTGCACGAACTGGACCTGAATTTTTCAGGCGGCTTCACTGTGCTCACTGGCGAAACCGGCGCGGGCAAATCGATTTTGATTGACGCTCTGCAACTTGTGCTCGGCTCTCGCGCCGATGTAGGCGTGGTGCGCGAGAAAGCCCAACGCTGCGAGGTCTGCGCCGAGTTTGACGCCACCCCAGCAGCTCGGAGCTGGTTGGAGCAAGCCGGCTTTGACGACACTGACGCTCTGCTGCTCAAACGCACTGTGGACGCCCAAGGCAAAAGCCGCGCCTGGATCAACGGCAGCCCGGCCACTGCGACACAACTGCGCGAGCTGGGCGAGTTACTGCTGGACATTCACGGGCAGCATGCTTGGCAAAGCCTGACACGCTCGGATGCAGTGCGCGGTCTGCTCGACGCCTATGCCGGCATTGACACGCGCGAACTCAAGTCGCTGTGGCTACAGTGGCGAGCCGCCCAACAGGCGGTGACCCAAGCGCGAGGCGCCCAAGACAATTTGACGCGTGAACGAGAACGCTTGAGTTGGCAAATTGGCGAGCTTGAAAAATTGTCCCCTGGCCCCGACGAATGGCATGAGCTCAATGCCGATCACAACCGCCTGTCTAACGCTCAAGCCCTAAAAGACGGCGCGCAACTGGCCCTGAACGAGCTGGAATCCGAAGATTCAGGCGGCGCGCTTCGCTTGCTGTCGCGTTCCATGCAAGCCTTAATCGCTCAAACTCATGTCGAGCCAGAATTTCAGAGTCTGGCCGACATACTGGCTTCCAGCTTGGCGCAGGCCGAAGACGCCGCTCATTCTTTGCACGCTTATTTGCGCAAAACCGATTTGGACCCGCACCGCCTTGCACAACTGGACGAGCGCATGGGCTTGTGGATCTCGCTGTCGCGGCGTTACAAACGCCCTCCTGAAGAGCTGGCCGCCGTGCTAGCGGGCTGGCGCGAGGAGCTGACTGCCTTGGAAGCAGCCAGTGACTTGGAGCGGTTAGAGGCAACAGAAAAAAATGCTTTGCAGGTCTGCATGAAACTGGCGCGACAAATTTCACTTCAACGCAACCAAGCTGCGCCGAAATTATCGCTGGCCGTAACTCAGGCCCTTCAGCTGCTGGGCATGAAAGGCGGACGGCTCGAAGTGGCGTTGGAAAGCCATGGTCAACCGGCCGTGTATGGTCTGGAGGATGTGAGTTTTCTGGTCGCAGGCCACGCTGGCAGCACCCCTAAGCCAGTGGGGAAAGTGGCTTCTGGCGGAGAGCTCTCGCGCATCGCGCTGGCCATTGCGGTGACGACCAGCGAGCTGGGCGAAGCCGGCACTTTGATTTTTGACGAAGTGGATTCTGGCGTGGGAGGGGCCGTGGCGGAGACGGTTGGGCGCTTGATGAAAAAGCTGGGCCAGCACCGACAGGTATTGGCCGTGACCCACTTGCCACAAGTTGCCGCCTGCGCCGACCACCACCTGCTGGTAGCCAAAGCCACGCTAAACGACGGCGTGGCCAGCCAAGTAAAAGCCATTACCAGCGAGCTCAGGGTGAGTGAAATCGCCCGCATGCTGAGCGGTGAAAAACTGTCAGAGACCACCCTGGCCCATGCACGCGAAATGCTGGGCAACCCTTCGCACAAACTCGTGACCCCAACCCCTCGTAACGTGTCCTGATTCAATCCATGGAAATTATTCTCATCACTGGCATGTCCGGCTCAGGCAAATCGGTAGCATTACATGCACTCGAGGATGCGCAGTTTTACTGCGTCGACAACCTGCCACCCGAGTTGTTGATTCCTTTTGTTGAACTAGAAAACGGACAAAAGGAAGAAAGGCTGGCCATCGCCATCGACGTTCGCAGCGCCGCATCGTTACACATGATGCCTGAGCAGTTGGCAATCTTGCGAGAAAGAGGCATGACTGTGAAATCGCTGTTTCTCGACGCCACCACTGACGTCTTGTTGCGCCGCTATTCTGAAACGCGCAGGCGTCACCCGCTCTCGGGAAACTCTAAGATGGAAGGGGAACGAGCGTTGATTGAAACGATTGATTTCGAGCGTGACTTATTGTCGCAACTGCGCGAGCAAGCGCATGTGATCGACACCAGCCTGTTGCGCTCGGCGCAGCTGCAAAGCTACGTGAAATCGATGGTTAGCGCCCCTGCGGCTAAATTAACACTTGTCTTTGAATCTTTTGGCTTCAAGCGCGGCATTCCCATGGATGCCGACTATGTCTTTGATGTGCGCATGCTGCCCAACCCGCATTACGAAAACGATCTGCGCCCATTGACCGGACGGGATGCGCCGATCCAAGCTTATCTGGAAAAATTTGAAGAAGTGGCGCAGATGAAGCAGCAGATCCAAGACTTCATCGCACACTGGTTAGTGGCCTTGGAGCGCGATCACCGCAACTACATCACTGTGGCTATTGGTTGCACCGGTGGGCAACACCGCTCGGTGTATTTGGTGGAGCAACTGGCCAAGGCATTTGCAGAAAAATGGCTCACACTCAAAAGGCATCGCGAGCTCGACGCCCTTCGCTGACGCCCTACTAACTCAACACGCCCCATTTTTTCATTCAACCTTCCAATAACTTTCGAACCGGCGCAGGCAGCCCCAGAGACTGCCATTGCGCCCGGGCCATCCAAGCTCCTTCAACGCCGGTGCGCAAGGGCTTGGACAAAGTTCGTGCGTAGTGAGCACGAACCGGGTGCATGTGCAAGTCTTTGTGGGTCAGCACATGCACAAAAGCAGCGTCATGACGGACCTCTTGGCCTGGCGCCAAAGTGCCAACCAAGGCCTCTGCACTATCAAACACCGGCATGCAGTACAGACTGGCCCAAACACCCTGGGCCGGGCGTTTTTCCAGCCACACATCGCCTTGTTTGTTTTGAGCCCACAATATCCACAGCGCCTCGCTGCTGCGTTTGAGCTTGCGGGTTTTGACCGGGTAGCGCATCGGCTCACCTTGCTCGCTTGCCACGCATAACGTCTGGACCGGGCACATGGTGCAATCGGCCTTGCGCGGCAAGCACACCGTGGCCCCCAAGTCCATCAATGCTTGGGTGTAGCGGGGCATGTTCGTGGACAAGGCCTGGGTAGGCAGTAAGTCTTCGGCCAAATCCCACAGCACGCGCTCATGCGCAACCATGGACAAGTCTGCTCCATAGCCCAAAACGCGAGTCAAGACTCGTTTGACGTTGCCATCCAAAATGGCGGCGCGCTTGCCAAAACAAAACGCAGCTATGGCCGCTGCAGTGGAGCGGCCAATTCCAGGCAAACTTTGCAAATCGACCGGGTCTTGTGGAAAGACGCCACCAAAACGCTCCACCACTTCGATCGCGCAGCGGTGCAGATTGCGCGCTCGACTGTAATAACCCAGCCCACTCCACAAACCCAGGACCTCGTCTTGCGAAGCGCCGGCCAAGGCCACCACGTTGGGAAACTGGGCAAGGAAACGGGGAAAGTAATCCAAAACGGTGCTTACTTGCGTTTGCTGCAGCATGATCTCAGACAACCACACGCGGTAAGGGTCACGGGTATTTTGCCAAGGCAAACTGTGGCGGCCATGGCGGCTTTGCCAAGACACCATGTCGGTGGCAAAACGCGCCAGCACTTCGGGCGCAACACCAGTCAATATTTTTGACATACAGGACAGAAAAAAGTGGAACGTTGACCTTGCATGATCTGTTTAATCGGCGTGGCGCAGCCTCTGCAGGGTTGGCCTGTGCGGCCATAGACTGAAGCCTCTAGTTGAAAGTAGCCGTTCTTGCCTTCGGCACTGACAAAATCTCGCAGACTGCTGCCGCCTTTGGCCACCGCACGAGCCAACACATCGCGAATAGCAGCGTGCAACTTAGCCACACGCGGCGCTGATAATTGAGCTGCTTTCACCGTCGGACGAATGCCTGACAAAAACAAGGCTTCAGAAGCATAAATATTGCCCACCCCAACCACGACTTGGCCTGCCAGCAACACCTGCTTGATGGGGGCATTTTTGCGTTTGAGTTCCGCCCGAAAAACCTTCACATCAAATGCTTCACCCAATGGCTCCACACCCAAATGGCCGAGTAGCTTTTGCGCTTGGGGCGACTGCTCAGATGGCGCCCACACCATCGCGCCAAAACGGCGCGGGTCGTGCAAGCGAAGCACCCCTTGTGTGGTTTCCAAGTCCATATGATCATGCGGACCGCGCAGGCCTTGGGTCTGCGCAAAATTTAAACTGCCAGACATGCCCAAGTGCAGCAGTAACACACCAACATCCAGATCGATGAGAAGGTATTTGCCGCGCCGGCGCACCGCAGTAATTAAGCGCCCGACCAAATCCTCTGGCTCCAGCCCGAGGGGCCAACGCAAGGGCTTGCCCATGTGCACGGCAAGCACCCTGGCCCCGGCAATCCGGTCGGCAAAGCTTTGGCGTGTGACTTCAACTTCTGGCAATTCAGGCATAAATGAGAGGGCTGGGCCTCCAAGGGAAAATAGCCGCTCGATTATGATGGCTTGATGAATTTCTGGATTCGATGTCTCGCCTTGTCCACATGCGCTCTGAGCGCATGGGCCCAACCTGTGGCCGCGCCCACGGCCACCACCACCACCCCGACTTCACCAGCCGCACCAGCGGCTGCCACGACATCGGCCAGCCCCGAGCCCCAGTCGGCACTGGATGCGGTGATGTTTTATCAACTGCTTCTTGGCGAGCTGTACGCCCAAGGGGGCGAATCCAGCACGGGTTTTTCTTTGATCTTGGATGCTGCTCGTAAAGCAAAAGACCCGACCCTGTTTCAGCGGGCTGTGGAGTTGGCGCTGCAGTCGCGCTCTGGCGAGGCGGCTTTGCAAGCCGCCCGCACTTGGAAGCAAGTCCTTCCAAATTCGGCTGAAGCGAACCGCTATGTTCTGCAAATCCTGCTGGCCTTGAACAAGGTGGAAGAAGCCGGACAAGCGCTTAAATCGGTCTTGACCGGCTTGCCGGTTGAGGAGCAATCGGCAGCCATTGCATCTGTGCCGCGTATTTTTGCGCGAGTCAATGACAAATTACTGGCCTTGCGTACTGTTGAATCAGCCCTTTCGCATGCTCTGACCCAACCAGGCACCCAGGCCAGCGCCTGGACCACCATTGGACGCATGCGCCGCGATGCGGGTCAAAACCATGCGGCGGCAGTCGCCGCGCAAAAGGGCCATTCGGCAGACAACAAGGCTGCCGGCCCGATCTTGTTGGCTCTGTCGCTACTGGACAAAGAACCCGAACTGGTGCAACCCCTGCTTGTGAGCTACATGGCGGGCCCTGTTCAAGCCGAACTGCGTCTGGGCTATGCCAGGGCTTTGATCAATCAACAACAAAATACCCAAGCGCTGGCACAGCTTGTTAGGCTGAACCAAGAAAACCCTGAGTTTGTGCCAGCTTGGTTGTTCAGTGGTTTGCTGCAGAGCGATATGGGGCAGATCGCACAGGCCACTCAGGCACTGCGTCATTTCGTGAGCCTGGCCGTCAACAGCGAAGACCCGGAGTTGCAAAGCGGCTTGGCAGAAGCCTATTTTTCTTTGGCCCAAACTGCTCAGCAACAAGGTCAGTTGGCACAAGCGGACACCTGGCTGTCTCAAATGCCAGCCCAAACCGACCCTGTCAAACTAGGGGTGCGGCGTGCCAACTTGTTGGCAGAACAAGGCCAACTCCAGCAAGCGCGCCAATTGCTGACCAACATTCCCACCGCCACTCCGGCGCAAGCCCATCAAAAGTTGCTGGCATTGGCGATGTTCTTGCGTGAGCATAAAGAGTACTCTGCCGCCTACGAGTTGCTTACCCAGGCCTTAAAAAACGGTGCAGATTACGAACTGCAGTCTGAACTGGCTATGACGGCCGAAAAAATGGGCCAGTTTGACGTGATGGAGTCTTTGCTGCGCGAGATGATGGCCGCCAAACCGGGAGACGCGCACCCGTTGAATGCCTTAGGCTTTTCTTTGGCCGACCGCAATATCCGCTTGAAAGAAGCACTACAGTTGATTGAACAAGCAGTGGCGCTGGCGCCCAGCGACCCCTTCATTCGCGACAGCTTGGCCTGGGTGAACTACCGACTGGGGGACCGCGCGCAAGCACTGAGCTTGCTTGAGTCGGCATATAAAACCAAGCCAGATGCCGAAATTGCAGCCCACTGGGGTGAGGTGCTGTGGGCGGCGGGTCAAACCCAACAGGCCAGCGCCGTCTGGCGCGAAGGCTTGCTGCTCAAGTCAGACAACGAGACCTTGCGCGACACTTTGAAACGCTTTAATTTCCAACCATGAGTCTCGCACGCCTTTGGGCCCATCGCTGGCTCACTGTTATCTTGGCGCTGATCCTGACCGCGTGTGCCACACGCCTGCCCCCCCCAACAACGCCAGACGCCTTGTTTTGGTCTGGACGCATGGCCTTGAACATTGCCAGCACGCCGGCGCAATCGATCAGCGCTGGCTTTGAGTTGAAAAGCCAGCAACAAAACGGTGAGCTGCAACTGTTCAGCCCCCTGGGCAGCACCCTCGCCAAGCTGCAATGGACGCCTGGGAAAGCCAGCTTGGAGCAAGGTGGTGAGCTTTGGCAAGACAGCTCGCTGGACACCTTGCTGATTCGACTGACCGGCACCGCCCTGCCCATCGCCGCGTTGGTCGACTGGTTGCAAGCGCGCCCCACGCAAGTGGAAGGTTGGCGCGCGGACCTGAGTCAAATCAGTAGCGGCAAGCTCCGGGTTATCAGTCTGCCCGCCAGCACGACTACAAGCACCGGCGCCTTACCGCAAGTAACACTGCTCCTGATTGTGGAGCCCTGACATGAATGCCCTGTATGACGTGCCAGCCCCAGCCAAACTGAATTTATTTCTGCACATCGTGGGGCGACGGGCTGACGGTTACCACTTGCTGCAATCGGCCTTCATGTTGATCGACTGGCAAGACACCCTCCATTTTGAGCGCCGGCCTGGCAGGCAGATTGAGCGCGAAGACCTCACAGTCGCCCTGCCCCACGACGATCTGATCACGCGCGCTGCTCGTTTACTGCAAGTACAAACGGGCTGTACCTGGGGGGCACACATCGCGGTGCACAAAGCCATTCCAGCACAAGCGGGCTTGGGCGGCGGATCATCTGACGCCGCCAGTTGCCTATTGGCCTTGAACCGTCTTTGGGATCTGGACCTTTCGGTGCAGCAACTTGCGGCCATCGGTGTGCAACTGGGTGCCGACGTGCCTTTTTTCTTGCATGGCCACAACGCCTGGGTCGAAGGAATTGGCGAAAAGATCACGCCCATTGAGCTGCCCCCAGCGCACTTTGTGGTGATTAAACCCGCCGCCGGACTGGAAACTTCAAAAATTTTTGCCCACCCCGATCTAAGGCGGGACACAAAAGCTGCTACAATCGATGGCTTAGCAAGAACGTCCTATGACTTCGGTCATAACGATTTGCAAGCTGTAGCCGAGCAAATTTGCCCCCCTGTCAGTCACGCCATCGAACGGCTTGCTGCACAAGGACTCAAAGGCAGAATGACCGGCTCTGGCAGTGCGGTGTTTGCGCTATTGCCGCAAGGTCAAATTTGGCAGCAAGATCCTGATCTCGCTAATTGTCAAGTTCGAGTTTGCAGCAATTTGGATGTCCATCCTTTATCAGGTTGGGCAACCAGCGACAATTAACGGTAAGTTGCTTTCAGCAACCTACCTGTGTAGGGGAGTCGCCAAGTTGGTTAAGGCACTGGATTTTGATTCCAGCATGCGAAGGTTCGAGTCCTTCTTCCCCTGCCAAATACGTTCAATCGTACAGGCCCATTTTTTTGATC
>CANGEG010000106.1 GCA_947452725.1 Comamonadaceae bacterium
CCAAAACGTTCAATGGCAAACAGGCCAGTAATCAAGGCGATTGCAATGCCGACGATGAACGGCTCTAACTCAGGTGAGATGACCTTCAGCCCCTCGACGGCACTGAGCACCGAGATGGCGGGCGTGATCATGCTGTCGCCAAAAAACAGCGAAGCACCCAAAGCGCCGGCCACGATAACTACCCAGCGCTTGAACGGAGTTTTACTGGCCGTTTTTGAGACCAAGGCGGTCAAGGCAAACACGCCGCCTTCCCCGTGGTTGTCAGCGCGCATGATGATCAAAACGTATTTGATCGTCACTACAAATATCAGCGCCCAGGTGATCAAGGACAAGATGCCATAGACCGATGAGGTAATGTCGCCAGCCGGGGACATGCCAGCAGCCTCAATCGACACTTTGAGTGCATACAAAGGAGATGTGCCAATGTCTCCAAAAACCACACCCAATGCACCTAGCATCATGACCCGCATGGGGGTCGAGGAGCCAACGTGAGAAGAACCAGAACTCATAAGGCGGCCACTATTCAATATTAATATGCCGTGAATGTATCAAATTAATTGACATTGATAGATTTATAATTTAACTTGCATTTTTATTGTTTTTAATTTATTCGGGTTTTTTATGATGAAGAAGACTTTTTCTGACCCTCATTCCGCATCGTTTCAAATTTGGAACAAGCTGATTGCTGTCTTGATCTTTGTGTCTTGTGTTGTATTGGCTTTGGACTCCATTCCTGAAGTGGCTGCCGGTTATGAGCATACGTTTGCCATCATCGAGTGGTTATCAGTCGCTGTATTCACAGTCGACTACATCGGACACTTGGCATTTTCTGAAAAGAAGTGGAAGTACGCCTTCACGGCCTGGGGCATCATTGATTTGTTGTCGATCTTGCCTTCCTATTTGATGCTGTTGAATTTGACTGCCTTGCAAGGCAGTAAAGTGCTCCGCTTGCTACGCGTGGCTCGGGTGCTAAGGGTGCTCAAGCTGGCGCGAATGATGACCAGCTCGGGTAAATCGACCAACCCCGTCTTGGACAATTTGAAAATTTACTTCATCGTGCTTTTTTCGGTGTTGATGATTTCCAGTACGGCCATGTTTTACGTTGAAGGCGAGTTGTATTCGCCAGAGACCATCGCATTGGGCCAACACTTGCTGGATGTGAAGACCACGCCAGGTGCTGAACCAGAAAAATTCATGCCTCTTGATCCGATCACAGGCAACGCCATTCCTGAAGACAAGCGCTTCTTCACTTCTATTCCCACCGCCATGTGGTGGTGTATCGTGACGTTGACCACAACTGGTTATGGAGACATGTTCCCTGTCACGGTGGGCGGCCGCTTAGTGGCAGCCGTCACCATGTTGCTGGGTTTAGTACTTTTCGGAATATTGTTGAATGTGATTGGCAACACCCTGATGCTGGTCTTGTTTGGCGAAAAGGCCAAAGAGTAAATTATTCAATGTAGAAACGCAAAATGGTGCATGCGTGCACCATTTTGGTTTGCGAAAAGGACAATTGCTTTGGATATCTGCCTCAAAGCCCTTCAAAGGGTCACAGTGGCAAGGGATCCAAAGCCAGATAGGTTTTGTGCAGCCAGTGCTTGACCCGCTGACGCTCGAGCAAGCCTAAAGAGTCTGTGCCCGACTTGTGATTTAGTGCTGCCCAGAAGCTGGCGTTTTGCCGGTCGATCTTGCGCATGCTGGCTTCATGCAATTGGGCCAGAGACACTACATGCGCCCCCCAAGTCAGCGCTTGTGCCATGGCGGGCGAAGCATCAAGCTGTGAAAAATCTGTCCCGCGTCCATGATTTTTCACAATCACGTACTGCACGCTGGAGCCCCAAGTGTCAATTAAGCGGGCCAGTTGGTCCACCGAATCCTGGCCGGCATCGGCTACGTGCCAAAAATTGATTTTGACGCCCATCTCGGCCATGACTTCCAGCAAGTCAGAGTCTTGTATCCACCGCGTTAGCGGGGCCGCGGTCTGTGCGGCCAAATCCACGACTACCCGCAGTGGGTGCTGTGCGTCGGTCGTTTCAAAGGCTGAGGCAATCGCATCCAAACCTTCGTAGCTGTCCACAATGATGGGCGACGCGAAGTCAGCGTAAAAGCGGGTGAAGCTGGTATGGGAGCGATCTGTGTCAAAGCCCGTGAAAGCAAGCTCGTTGTCAATGAAGTACTGGGCCAGGATGCGCGCGACGACGGATTTACCAACGCCGCCTTTTTCGCCACCGATGAAGTTAAGAGAGCTCATGCTTGAATAGAGTTGATTGTTGAAGAGGCACCAAGCCCAGCGGGCCTGGAGCTTGTTACAGCAAGAAGCATGCACATTACCCGCGTGTCCCGCTGGGCGAAGCACTGAAATGTAAAAGCCGCTACCATTCTGCACCATGCACTCCTGTGCTGAACTTTTTTTCCTTTATCCACCTCAAAGCACTTATGACGACTCTGATTCAAAAGCTCCAATGGCGCTATGCCGCCAAAAAAATGAACCCTGCCCAAGCGGTACCGCAAGACAAATTGGACCGTATTGTTGAGGCGATTCGTCTTACCGCCACGTCCAGCGGTTTGCAGCCGTATGAAGTCTTTGTGGTGACGAGTCCCGAAATTCGCCAAAAAATCCAGGCTGTGGCCAATAACCAGGCTCAAATCACCGAGGGTTCGCACTTGTTGGTCTTTGCAGCGTGGAACGACTACACCCCAGAGCGCATCAACATGATGTTTGACTTGACCAACAAAGAGCGTGGCTTTACCAACGATGGCTGGGAGGCGTACCGCGCCATGCTGTTGAGCAAGTATCCCGCCCGTGGCGCAGAAGCCAACTTTCAGCATGCTGCGCGCCAGGCCTACATTGGCCTGGGAACTGCTTTGATCGCTGCGGCCGAAGAGCATGTGGACGCCACGCCCATGGAAGGTTTTGTGCCCGAGAAGGTTGATGAAATCTTGGGTCTTGCCGCGCACGGCCTGCGCAGCGTCTTGCTCTTGCCATTGGGTTACCGTGAGGAAGGTAAAGATTGGCTGGAAAAATTGCCAAAAGTGCGCCGTGGCACCGGCAGTTTTGTCACCGAAGTGAAGTAATTTTCAGCAATCTCTTTGCTGCGCTTGTGATTTAGCGCCTTAAGACTCAGGCGCCATGCATCCAAATGCAAGGCGCCTGTTTTTTTGTGCAGATCATCCAATTGGTATGTATACTTATCATTTGGATCCTATTTACAAACAAGCGGCACACTTAGAGGTGACAACATGCAAGCAGAAAAAAACGATTTGCCCGTCTTGATTGCAGGCGGCGGCATTGGCGGCTTAGCCGCAGCCTTGGCGCTGACGCGCCAAGGCTTTCACGTCAAGGTGCTGGAGCAGGCGCCAGAAATTGGCGAGATCGGCGCCGGCATTCAACTCGGCCCCAACGCGTTTCACGCCTTTGATGCCTTGGGCGTGGGTGAAAAAGCCCGCAGCCGCGCCGTTTATACCGACTTCATGGTGATGCACGACGCCATTGACGAGTACCAGGTTGGCAAGATTCCGACTGGACCCGAATTCATTGAACGCTTTGGTAACCCCTACGCAGTGATTCACCGTGTTGATGTACACCAGTCTTTGCTGGAAGGCGCGCAAGAAACTGGCCGGGTCGAGATCGTCACCTCCAGCCGTGTCGAACGCATTGAGCAAGACGCGGACAGCGTTACAGTGTTTGACCAACATGGCCGAGCCCATCGGGGTCAGGCGCTGATTGGCGCCGATGGTGTCAAGTCGGTGGTGCGTGCGCAGTTTGTCAACGACCCGGCGCGCGTCACAGGCCATGTGGTCTACCGCGCCGTGGTAGAGAAAAAAGATTTTCCTGTGGACCTGCAATGGAACGCGGCTAGCATTTGGGTCGGCCCCAATTGCCACTTGGTTCATTACCCCCTTCGCGGTGGCGAGCAGTACAACGTGGTGGTGACTTTTCATAGCCGCGAGCAAGAAGAGTGGGGCGTGCGCGACGGTAGCAAAGAAGAAGTGCAAAGCTATTTCCAAGGCATATGCCCCAAGGCGCGCCAACTGATTGACCTGCCCAAAACCTGGAAACGCTGGGCCACGGCTGACCGCGAACCGATTGGCCAATGGTCCTTTGGCCGCGTCACACTGCTGGGCGACGCTGCTCACCCGACCACCCAGTACATGGCGCAAGGCGCGTGCATGGCAATTGAAGACGCGGTGACTTTGGGCGAAGCGCTGCGAACCGTGAACAACGACTTTGCCAAAGCCTTTGAGCTGTATCAACGTGCCCGAGTTTCACGCACCGCACGCATCGTGCTGTCGGGCCGCGAAATGGGACGTCTTTACCACGCCAAAGGTGTGGAGCGCTTGGTGCGCAACGACTTGTGGCGTGGCCGCACGCCCGAGCGTTTTTACGACGCCATGGAGTGGCTCTACGGTTGGAACGTCAGCAACTGCCTCTCTGCCGCCGCCCACTGAAACCCATAA
Organism: Comamonadaceae bacterium; assembly: GCA_947452725.1. GTDB lineage: Bacteria > Pseudomonadota > Gammaproteobacteria > Burkholderiales > Burkholderiaceae_C > Limnohabitans_A. Next base: position 4,459 of record CANGEG010000106.1, read on the forward strand.
AACAACTGGAGACTGCAATGAACGAACTCGGACGCCTTGAAGACTTGCCCGCCGACTACGTGGCCGACATGCGCAAACTCAATCTGGTGCCGCTTTGGCCTAGCTTGCGCGGCGTGTTGCCACCGTTGAAGCCGCGCCCCAACACCCAAGCCACCATGTGGGCCTATGCTGACATCAAGCCTTTGCTGCTCAAAGCCGGTGAGTTGACGCCGATTGAAAAAGCCGAGCGCCGCGTGCTGGTGCTGGCCAATCCGGGCCATGGCCTGGAAAAAATGCAGGCCAGCGCCGCTATGTACCTGGGCATGCAACTGCTGTTGCCCGGCGAGTGGGCGCCTTCGCACAGGCACACGCCCAACGCGGTGCGCATGATCGTTGAAGGTGAGGGCGCTTACACCACGGTGGACGGGGAAAAATGCCCCATGAGTCGCGGCGACTTGATCTTGACGCCAACCGGCCTTTGGCACGAACACGGCCATGATGGCACTGAGCCCGTAGTCTGGCTGGATGTACTGGACTTGCCTTTGGTCTACTACATGGAGGCTTCGTACCATATTAACGGGGAGCGCCAAGCGGTGAAGGCTGAGCGAGGTGATCGCGCCTACGCCCGTGGGGGCATGCTGCCCACATCGGTGTTTGAACGCAGCGCAAAACACTACCCCATGCTGCGTTACCCTTGGGCAGAGGCCCGCGCGGCTTTGATCACCTTGGAGGCGGACCAGCCTGATCAAGCTTGCGTGCAGATCACCTATGTAAATCCTGAGACCGGCGAAGACGCCGAAAACATCTTGGGCTTTTATGCCTTGATGCTGCGCCCCGGCCAAATCCTGCAGCTGCCTGCACGTTCACCGGCCTGCGTGTTCCACGTGATCGAAGGCGGCGCCGATGTGCAGATCGATACTCACCACTTCAGCTTGGGCGAGGCCGACACCTGTTGCGCCCCGGGCTACACCCCTGTCACTTTGACGAACCGCCATGCCGAACAACCCACGTTCATTTTTATCGCCGATGAATCCCCCTTGCACCGCAAACTCGGTGTGTACGAAGTCCGCAACTGATCTTTAAAAGAAATTATGACTACCAATTACCTTTGGACTCCTCCCGCCATTCAATCTGTCGCAGTACGCGGTAAAAATGAACGTTTGCCCATTAACCGCCTGTTTTTTGTTGGCCGCAACTACCACGCGCATGCCGTGGAAATGGGCAAACCGGTAGACAAATCGGTGGAACGGCCTTTCTATTTCACCAAGGCCCCGCAGACCCTGACTCCATCTGGCACCACAGTGGCGTATCCTCCAGAAACGGCCAATTACCATTTTGAAATGGAGCTGGTGCTGGCCATTGGCACCGGTGGTTTTCGCATCAGCCAGGCTGACGCTCACAAGCACATTTACGGCTACGCCTGCGGTCTGGACATGACCCGGCGCGACCTGCAATTGGTTGCGCGGGACAAGGGCCGTCCTTGGGACTTGGGCAAAGACGTGGAGAATTCTTCTGTGTGCAGCGAGATCTTGCCCATGCCTGGTGTGGTGATCGATAAGGCCGATCTGTCGCTCAGCGTGAACGGTCAGGTCAAACAGCATTCCAACGTGGACAAGTTGATCTGGAACATTCGCGAAATCGTTGCCGACCTGTCCTTGTTCTATCACCTGCAGCCCGGCGACTTGATTTACACCGGCACGCCTGAAGGTGTGGGTGCGGTCGTGGCTGGTGACCAGATTGAAGGGCAAATCGAAGGTGTGGGCACCGTCAGCTTGAAGGTTGGGCCTGCGGCTTAATTTATCGCAGAACTTGCGTGACATGGGCTGCTTGCGGCCTCTTGCAAAATGAGTGCTTCACTCATTTTGCGAGAATTATCATGCAACACATCGGCTTTGTAGGCGCTTCGGGTTTGATGGGCCACGGCATGGCGAAAAACATCCGGGCCAAGGGGTTCGCCCTATCAATTTCGGTGCACCAGAGAACCGAACAAGTGCAAGACCTTCTTGCCGCAGGCGCCCAGCGTGTGGCCAGCTACGCCGACTTGGCGTCTTGCGATGCCGTGCTGATTTGTGTCACCGGCTCGCCCCAAGTTGAGGCGGTGGTGGCGGGGCCGAACGGCATTTTGTCCAATGCCAGAGCGGGCTTAATCCTGATCGACACCTCCACTAGTGAACCTGATTCGACCCGCCGCCTGGCCGCCCTGTGCGCAGAAAAAGGTGTGATTTACGTGGACGCACCGTTGACCCGTACCCCCGTGGAGGCTGAGGCCGGCAAGCTCAACACCATGGTGGGCGCGTCCCCCGAAGTGTTTGCCCAAATCAAGCCCGTGTTGCAGGCGTATTCAGAAAACATCTTTCATGCCGGGCCCATGGGTGCTGGTCATGTGATCAAACTGCTTAACAACTTCATAGCTCAAGCCATTTGCACGGCCACCGCCGAAGCCTTTGCGGTTGGCACCAAGGCGGGCGTGGATTTGCGGCAATTGGTCAACGTGGTCTCTGCAGGCGGGGCCAACTCGGGTCTCTTTCAGGCCATGAGCAAAACGCTGGATGGTGATTACACCGGCCTTAAATTTGAGTTAAATAACGCAGCCAAAGACTTGCGCTATTACTTGCACCTGACCGAGGCCATGCAAGCGCCTTCCATCTTGGGCAGTAGCGTGAGCCAGAGCTTGAGCATGGCTGCCGCTCTGGGCTTCGGTTCGGAGTTGGTGCCTTCGCTGGTCAAAGCGCAAGCCAAGCTGAACCAGATTCAGATCGGCAAGGCCTGAGCCGGGTGGTTAGGATGGCGCCGTAGATGATCACACAACTGTTGAGTCCCACGCAAACCGCGGCAGCCTTGCCTTACGAGCGCTTGGTCAGCGAAATTGAGTCCTTGCTCAAAGACCGCACAGTGCAGGTGCCGCCGCGTAACGTGCACACGCTGCACGGCGGAGGCAGTTTGTTCGTCATGCCGGCCGCCGACAGTCGGGTGGCTATCACCAAGCTGATCAGCTTTATTCCTAGTAACCCTGGGCGTGGGTTGCCGACCATTCAGGGCGACGTTGTTGTCTTCGATGTGGCCACAGGGCAGCGCCTTTTTTTGCTGGATGGCCCCACTGTCACCGCGCGCCGAACAGCGGCCGTGTCATTGCTAGCTGCTCAAAAATTGTCGCCACACCGAAACGAGAAAAATCCGGGGCCCTTACTGATCGTGGGAGCCGGCGTGCAGGGTAGGGCGCACCTTGAGGCGTTTCACGAAGGTCTGGGTGTGCAAGAAGTCGGTATTTCTTCACGCAGCCTGGCCAGTGCACAGGCCTTGGTTCTGCGAGCACATTCGCTCGGCATGAGGGCCTACTGTGTGAACGACCCTAACGCAGTCTTGGGTGAATTTCCCTTGGTGGTCAGTGCAACACCAGCGCAATCGGTGGTGCTGACCGCGCACCCGCGTGCTGACGCGTTTGTTGCGGCCGTGGGGGCGTTTACCCCGAGAATGTTGGAGTGGAGCGCCGAAGTTTGCCAGCACCTATCGAAAATAGGTACATTGGTGGTCGACACCCGAGATGCCGACCAAGAGGCTGGCGACTTGCTGCAAGCCGGTTTGGCGGTGAATGCTTTGCCAAATTTGGCGGATGTTGTGCAGAACAGCCCGCTGTGGTCTGGTCAGCAACGAAGGCGTGACGCAAACAAATTTGATGGGCCTGTCTTTTTCAAAAGTTGTGGATGGGCTGGCTGGGACTTGGCTGCGGCCCGCTGTGTGGTGGGCCATTTAGCAAGATAACTTCCCCTAAAGACTGAAGAAGACTTAAATCGGTTGAGTTGTGAATTTGAATTCAAAGCAATTCGTTCTGACAGCTGCGGGCCGGATACAAATTAGCGAAGCCACTCGGTTGACTTTGAGTGACTTTTTTGTGACTGAAGCTCGGGGCACGATCCCAATCAAAGGCAAAGGCAAAGGCAATATGCGCACTTGGTTACTTAACGCTCGGGCCAGCGGAGCGTTGAATTAAAAAACAAAAATACCCTTGAGTATTCATATTCCAGACAGTCACAAACCGCTCATCAAGGCCTGCTGAATGCCACATGGTAGCTTGTCCAGTAAGGTGTATTGATGCGATCTAACCTCACCCGTCCGCCGGTTGATGGTGCATGCACAAAGCGTCCCTCACCCACGTAGATGCCTGCGTGGGTGGCTTCTCCGCCCTTGCTGAAGACCACCAAATCGCCTGTACGCAGGTCGCTAGCGGTTGTCGGGTAGCCCCAAGATTTGAGTTCAGCCACGGTTCGCGGGGATCGCAAACGTGCGCCTTTTTGGTACACATAGGCAATCAGCCCGCTGCAGTCAAAACCTGATTCCGGCGTGTTTCCTCCCCAGCGGTAGGGTGTGCCCACCAGACCGATGGCATAAACGGTCACACCTTTTGCATCTTCGTCGCTCAGTCGTGAAGGTTGCTCCTGCGTGGCCGCGCTTCGGTGCGCTGGCGTGCTGCAACCTGTAAGCATGACTGCTGTAGACACAGTGAAGAGGCCTAAAACGACGCAAAGAAGCCTTCTCACTGGCAATGGGCCTTCATAACTAGCGGGGGCAGTAGTGTGGCGTGGCATAGTTGAACGAGTCCTTTGCTATTTTGCCGGCAACTCAGTAATATTCAATCCATCAAAAATACGAGGCAAATAATGAATTTAATAAATTCAATCTTTCCAGTCCGCTACTCGGCTTTTGTGCTGGCGATTCTGGGTTTCATCATTTCTTCGTTTACCTTTATAGCCAGCGGCGATTGGGGCTTAGCCGTTTGGGCCTTTGGCGGCCTGATTGTGGTTGGTCTGCATGATGTGCAGCAAAAGCACCACGCGATCTTACGCAATTACCCCATCATCGGTCATTTGCGCTTTTTGCTTGAATTTATCCGACCCGAAATTCGGCAATATTTTCTTGAAAGCGATGCAGAGGCCGTACCATTTTCTCGTGCTCAGCGCTCTTTGGTCTATGCTCGTGCCAAGGGGGCATCTGACAAACGACCCTTTGGCACCTTGCTCGACGTGCGGGCGCCGGGTTACGAGTGGATCAACCACTCGGTTGCACCTTCGCACATTGAAAACCACGATTTTCGGGTGCGCGTGGGTGGCTTTGACGGCGCCCAGCCCTACGACATCAGCCTCTTTAACGTCTCTGCTATGAGCTTTGGCGCTCTGAGTGCCAACGCCATCATGTCACTGAACTTGGGCGCCAAAATGGGCGGCTTTGCACACGACACGGGCGAGGGTTCGATCTCTCGCCATCACCGCGCCCACGGCGGTGATTTGATTTGGGAAATCGGCTCAGGGTACTTTGGTTGTCGTACCGAAGATGGGCATTTCAGCGACGAAAAATTTGTCATCAACGCCACCGACCCTCAGGTCAAGATGATTGAAATCAAGCTCAGCCAAGGTGCTAAGCCGGGACATGGTGGCGTGCTGCCTGGCCCCAAAGTGACGGAAGAAA
>CANGEG010000107.1 GCA_947452725.1 Comamonadaceae bacterium
TCGTCCATGGTCTGTCTTTTGAGTGACTGTCGAAGGGGAATTTGTCGCCTGGGGGACCAGGCAGCTTATTCGTAAGTTGGTTTTTGCTTGTTCAAAAATGCTCCAATGCCAATGCCCGCATTGGCGTGGTGCAGGTTTTTCACAAAGTGATCGCGCTCGCGCGCGAGTTGTTGGTTCAGGTTGCTGCCATCGGCATCGCTGAGCAACTCTTTGATGCTGGCGACGGCGTTCGGTGCGCGGGTGTTGATGTTATCAGCCATGGCCAAAGCCACGGTCATGGCTTGGCCAGACTCGCTCAAGCGGTTTACCACGCCAAGCGCATGCAACCGCTCGGCGCCGATGCGCTCGCCGCACATTAACAACTCGCTGGCCAATTGGCGCGGCACACTGCGCGACAAGCTCCAGGTGCCACCGCCGTCGGGTGACAAAGCGATGTTGCTATAGGCCATGACAAACAGGCTGTCACGGGCGGCGACGATCAGGTCGCAGGCCAGGGCCAAAGAAAAACCGGCGCCAGCCGCCGCGCCTTCTACCGCCGCAATCACGGGTTTTGGAAAGGCACGAATTGCTTCGATCCAGTTGTGCAAGCCCTCAATGCTTTGGGCTTGGTGCTCAGGCGGTTTATGCCGATTGCTTAGCAATCGCTGCAAGTTGCCGCCAGCGCTGAACAACCCGCCCGCGCCGGTGATGATGACGCTGCGCACCTCGGGGCTGGACTCGGCGGCGTTCAAGGCCTCGACACCTGCCGCATACATTTCAGGACCCAAGGCATTGCGAAACTCAGGGTTGCTCAGCGTAAGAATCAGCGTAGCGCCTTCGGAGGAACCAAGTAATTGTGCCGTCATGGCTCAGGCCTCCATGTGCATCAAAGACAAGCCAATCGCGCCGCGTCGACGCAGCCAAGGGCTAGGGCGGTAGCGGGTGTCGCCATAAACTGTTTGCATATTGAACAGCACCTCCAGCACATTGGTGGGGCCCAGTTTGTCGCCAAGCGCCAAAGGGCCGACCGGGTAGCCCAGACCCAGTGTCACGGCTGTTTCCAGGTCTTGCGGGCTGCACACGCCTTGCTGGCACATGTCAGCCGCAATGTTGACTATGTTGCCGACCACGCGCTGGGTAACAAAACCGCCGCTGTCGCGGATCAAGCTCACGGCTTTGCCGTCACGCGCAAACAGCGCGTGCGCGGCATCGCGCATGTCGCTGCGAGTTGCAGGGTTGGTGGCCAGTACGCGCCGCTTGGTGGCCGCGTCTTCAAACAGCATGTCGATGCCCACGGTGCGCGCTGGGTCCAGGCGTTCCACCACAGCCACGGTGGTCACATCAAAGCCCAGTGGGGCGACTAGGGTGAGGGCGATGGGGGAGGGCGATGCGCCGGTTTCAATTTGTGCGCCCAGGTCCTTGAGTAATTGCAGTAATTCCATACGGCGACTGGCACGTGGGGAGAGCCATACAGGGGGCATTTCGTCGACTTGAGGAACGGGCGGCTCTGGCGGCAGTTGGGCTTTGCCGTCCACATATTTGTAAAAACCTTCGCCCACTTTTTTACCCACCACGCCGCCGGCAAGTCGTTGCGCTGTGATCACGCTGGGGCGGTAGCGCGGTTCTTGGTAATACTGGTTGTAGATTGACTCCATGACCGGATGCGAAACGTCCAGGGCGGTTAAATCAAAGAGTTCAAAGGGCCCGAGCTTAAAGCCTGCTTGGTCACGCAAGATGCGGTCAATCGTGGCGAAATCGGCTACGCCTTCGTTCACGATGCGCAGGGCCTCGGTGCCATAACCCCGGCCAGCGTGGTTGACGATGAAGCCTGGCGTGTCTTGCGCCTGAACGGGGGTATGACCCATGGCTTTTGCAAAGGCGGTGAGCAGCACACAAACCGCGGGGTCGGTTTTAAGGCCCGCAATCACCTCCACCACCTTCATCAGTGGGACGGGGTTGAAAAAGTGGTAGCCCGCAAATAGCGCTGGCCGCTTGAGTGCGGCGGCAATGGCTGTCACGGAAAGCGAGGAGGTGTTGGTGACCAACACGCACTCGTCTTGAACCACGCCTTCGAGTTCGGCGAAAAGTTTCTGTTTGATGTCTAGGCGCTCGACAATGGCTTCAATCACTAGGTTGCATGCGGCCAAATCTTGCAAGCTGTTAGCGGCCAGTAGGCGGCTTTTATGGCCCGTCACGGCCTCGGCGGTCAGGCGTCCTTTTTGTTGCAATTTGTCCCATTGCTCAAAGACTGCTTCACGAGCCTTGCGCACCGCTTCGGGCTGGGTGTCATACAGCCAGACTTGGCTGCCTGCTTGGGCCGCAATCTGGGCAATGCCACGGCCCATGGCGCCGGCGCCGATGATGGCCACTTGTTCAAAAGCAAGTTTCATAGTCGTTCAATAGAAAAAAATAAACAAAGACAAATCCACTGCACATTATCAGTGCACGCCAGCGGGTCGGGGCAAGGGGTGACTTTGGGCATAACGGCTGGCTTGCCAACTGACCCCCATGGCCAAAACCATCCCGCCCAAGGCATAGCCCGGCAAAGCTGGTAGGCCCTGGCGCAGCACCAACCAGCCACCCAAACCTGCGCCGATGGCTTGACCAGCATAAATCGCTGAGGAGTTCAGTGCAATGGAGGCCGAGGCCAAGTTGGGGGCCAAATGCACCAGGCGCGCTTGTTGCGCGGAGTTGGTGGAGAACACGCCCAAGCCCCACGGCACAAAAGCCAGCGCCAGCCAGGCGATTGAATTGCCCAGCGGCCACAGCATCAAGCCACAGACCATACAGGCCAGTGAAATCATCACACTGCGCGAGGGACCAATGCGGTCGATGTTGCGCGCAACGAAGGCGTTGCCGACAAAGCCCGACAGGCCGTAAATCAAGAGCAACAAGCTCAGGGTGGTGGTTGTCGCGCCAAGGAGATTTTTCAAATAGGGCGCCATGTAACTGAACAGCACAAATTGGCCAGCGGCTGAGACCATGGTGACGCTGACAGTTAGCATCAGGGTGCGGGAGCTGAGCGTAGTAACCCAGGCCGTGCGCGACAAAGCCGGGGGCACTATGCCGCGCGGCAAACTACGCCAAAGCCATGTGGCGCTCACCAGCGACAGCACACTGATAAGGCCAAAGGCGTAACGCCAGCCAAAAGTACCACCTAGCCAGGCGCCCAGCGGCGTGCCGATTACCGAGGCTACCGACCAGCCCAAAAAAATGAAGGTGATGGCACGGCCCCGCTGGGCGGCAGGCACCAGCAAACCGATACAGGATGCGGCTTGGGGCGTAAAAATGGCTGCACTAGCCATGGCCATAGCGCGCCAACTGAGCAGTGTGGCAAATTGATCGGACATCGCCGCCAGCGCGTGCAATACGCTATACCAGAGCAGACTGGCCGTTAGCAGTTTTTGACGATCCCAGCCCGAGACCCACGCGGCAAACAAGGGCGCGCAGATGCATGTACAAAGCGCAGAGGTGGAAATCAATTGGCCCGCGGTGGCGATCGACACGTTCAGTGCGCTGCTGATTTCGTTCAACATGCCGGCGGCCATCATGACGCCGGTGCCGATGACGATATTGCCAAACATCAAAGGCCACAGCACACGAGGCATTGGGGTTTTCAACGTCCGGCCCAAGTGCTCATGTCTGAGGCGTGATCTCAGCGGCGTACTTGTAAAGCGCCGGGATTGACGATGTTGGTTGGCGTGCCTTTAATGAAGTTGACCACGTTGTCAAATGCGGCTCCGAAGTACAGCTCGTAGTTGTCTTTTTCAACATAGCCGATGTGGGGAGTGCAAATGCAGTTTTCCAGGCGCAGCAGGGCATGGCCTTGCAAGATGGGCTCGACTTCAAACACATCGATGGCGGCTAATCCCGGGCGTCCCCGGTTCAGCGCACTTATCAAGGCATCTTGTTCGATCAATTCGGAGCGCGAGGTGTTGACGATCAAGGAGGTCTGCTTCATGCGCGAGAGGTCTTCCAACTTGACAATACCGCGCGTGGCATCGCTCAGGCGCAAATGCAGTGACAAAACATCACATTCTTCAAAAAAGGCTTGGCGAGTGGCGGCCGGAATCAAGCCGTCTTGGGCTGCGCGAGCGCGAGACTCCTCGCTGCCCCAGACCAGCACCTGCATGCCAAAGGCTTTGCCGTAGCCGGCAATCAGTTGACCGATCTTGCCGTAACCCCAAATGCCAAGGGTCTTGCCGCGCAACACGGTTCCCAAGCTGAAATTGACTGGCATTGAGGAGGCCTTGAGCCCCGACTGCTGCCAAGCTCCGTGCTTGAGGTTGCCGATGTACTGGGGCAAGCGCTTAACTGCGGCCATGATTAGGGCCCAGGTCAGTTCGGCAGGGGCGTAGGGTGAGCCTGTGCCTTGCGCAACTGCGATGCCGCGCTCGGTACAGGCGGCCAAATCAATGTGGCTGCCGGCGTGGCCTGTTTGTGAAATTAGTTTGAGACGGGGTAATTTTTCTAGCAACTGTCGGTTTAACGGCGTGCGCTCACGGATCAGTACGATCACGTCGGCGTCTTTCAGTCGCACTGACAGTTGGCCTATGCCTTTAACCGTATTGGTGTAGACCTTGGCCGGAAAAGCGTCTAGTTTGCTGGCGCAGTCGAGTTTTCTCACCACGTCTTGGTAGTCATCAAGGATCACAATGTTCATAGCCCACATTGTGCCTTGACGACAGACCCCGGTCGGTCCAGGCAATCTTTAATGGGCCAAGTTTTGTGCCTCTTTGGCAACCAGGCGATCCAGTTCAGCGCACACATCGGCCATGCGGCCTGAAATTCGCATCCGCCCCGCGCATTCAGGGGTTGCACCTGCCTCACTGAGCCGAACCACCCGCAGTGGGGTGGCGGAGACGGTTGGGGTGCTTAAACGCAGACCAGCTGATTTGCCATTGACTGTGTTGATGGCCCATTGCTGAGGCGAGATACGGGTTTGCGAGCGCAGTACAGCGCCTGTGCGGTGAACCGTTGCGCGCGGCGGATTGAGCCAGCGGCCAATCATGTCAAACAGAGATGACAACAAAGAGAAGAGTGCGATTCCCATGTGAAACCTTTCAAAAAACCAGGAGGTTGTACATAGGCAGGATTGAAAAACGGACGCACTGATCCAGGGCCGACAAAGCACCGCCTTGTCAGCGCCCGCCACCCGGAGCAGCGCGTGTGAAAAAAGGAGGCTGACTTACATCAGCAAGGTGTTGCGGATCAGACCGACTGCGAGACCTTCGATGTCGAATGGCTCTTCGGGGTGCACGACGATGATGTTGTAGTCCGGGTTTTCGGGGAGCAACTCGATCATGCCGGCACTGCGGCGCAAGCGTTTCACTGTTACTTCGTCGCCCAAACGGGCTACTACGATTTGGCCGTTACGAACTTCTTTGGTGGCTTTGACGGCCAGCAAGTCTCCGTCCATGATTCCTGCATCGCGCATGGACATGCCGCGAACACGAAGTAAGTAGTCTGGACGTTCTTGAAAAAGGTTGTTTTCGACGTGGTAGGTTGTGTCCACATGCTCTTGCGCCAAGATTGGCGAGCCCGCGGCCACTCGACCAACCAAGGGCAGGGCCCATTGCGTCAGGCTGGATAAAAGGCTACTGCCCGAATCAGACTCGCTGCGCATGCGGGATGCGCCCTTCAAACGGATACCACGCGATGTACCGCTGACCAAGTCAATCACGCCCTTGCGGGCCAGTGCTTGCAGATGCTCTTCGGCGGCATTGGCGGACTTGAAACCCAGGGTGCGAGCGATCTCAGCTCGCGTTGGAGGCGCACCAGTTTCGGCTATGCTGCTCTGGATAAGTTCCAGAATTTGCTGTTGCCTCGCCGTCAGCTTGGGATGGTCTGTCTGTGTTGCGGTCATCTGGGGTTCCTCTTTGCATCACTGGCGCTCAGCGGTAGGGTTGAAGCACTGTTTTCTTATCCAGTAACTGTATTTTTAACCAGTTTTTAAGGTTGTGCAAGTGGTTGATTCAAATTCATTGCAAAAAATTGTGGTTTTCGGCACTGGTGGCACGATTGCAGGCCAATCGGCGTTGCGCAACGACAACATTGGCTACGTTGCAGCCCAAGTCAGTATTCAAACCTTGTCGGGGGATATTGCTGGATTGGCCGCCCATGTGTTGGGTTATGAGTTGGTCTTTGAGCAAGTGGCTCAGGTGGATAGCAAAGACATGAACGAGGCTGTATGGTGTGACTTGGCGCATCGAACGGCACACGCCTTGGCCCGACCTGATGTCCAAGGCGTGGTGATCACGCACGGTACTGACACGATTGAGGAAACCGCCTATTTCTTGCATTCCGTAATATCTGCCACCAAACCGGTGGTATTGACCTGCGCCATGCGCCCAGCGACCTCTTTGAACTCGGATGGCCCGCAAAATATGCTGGACGCGCTGTCGGTGGTGATGGATCCGCAAGCGAACGGCGTGGGCGCTGTCGTGGTTTGCGCCGGCGCGGTGCATGCGGCCGCGCTGGTGCAGAAAATCCATCCATATCGCGTGGACGCCTTTAGTTCGGGCGAAGCGGGGCCTTTGGGCTGGGTCGAAGAAGGGCGGGTGCGATGGTCAGGTCTTTCTATGCCCAGCGCTCGGCCGTTGTGGGACGTTTCGGCTTTGCCTATTTCTGGCGTGTGGCCTCAGGTCGAGATTGTGATGAACCATGCCGGTGCCACTGGAGCTGTTGTGCAGGCCTTGGTGCAAGCGGGTGTTCAAGGCTTGGTGACGGCAGGCACCGGCAACGGCACTTTGTCCCAGCCTTTGACTGACGCATTGCTCCAAGCCATGGTCCATGGTGTACAGGTGCTGCGCTCGACCCGTTGTCCACTGGGCCAGGTGGTTGCTGCACCTCAAATGGCGCCCGACTCTTCACACGATAAAACCATCCCCGTTGCGCAAGGCTTAAGTCCCGTCAAAGCTCGTGTGGCCCTGCAATTGTCTTTGATGGGTTTGCCGCCTCAGGTTTAATAGCTGCTGTCTGCGGCTGAAGTTGCAATCAGCTACCAGTGCGCGGCCCATTAAAAAACCCCGCCATGCGGGGTTTCAGGGAAGGTGCTTCTTGAGCCAGAGTTTGTGAGCTGAACGAGTTCTGTCGACTCAACCAGCTTCTTAACCGTTTAGAGCGCCCATAGCGCGTGCGGTGATGTCTTCCACGCTGCCGGTGCCGCTGATGGCGCGGTATTTGGGCGCTGCGGCCGGTTCGTTTTTTGCCCACTCAGAGTAGTAATTCACCAAAGGGCGGGTTTGAGCACTGTAGACGTCAAGACGCTTTTTCACAGTTTCTTCTTGGTCATCGGCACGTTGCACCAAAGGCTCACCAGTCACATCGTCCACGCCCGCCACTTTCGGTGGGTTGAAGGTGACGTGGTAGGTGCGCCCTGACGCGGGGTGCGAGCGGCGACCACTCATGCGCTCGATGATGGCGTCAAAAGGCACGTCGATCTCAAGCACATAGTCCAGCTTGACACCTGCCGCTTTCATTGCATCGGCCTGGGGAATGGTACGAGGAAAACCGTCAAACAAGAAACCGTTGGCACAGTCGGCCTGCGCAATACGTTCTTTTACCAAATTGATGATCAGATCGTCACTGACCAGACCGCCCGATTCCATCACCGCTTTGGCCTGCAGGCCCAGGGGCGTTCCGGCTTTGACGGCGGCGCGCAGCATGTCGCCAGTTGAAATTTGGGGAATACCGTATTTTTGGCAAATGAAAGTGGCTTGTGTGCCTTTGCCGGCGCCGGGTGCGCCCAACAGGATCAGTCTCATGAGGGTCCTTGGGGATTGTTATTAGTCCATGTCCTGTGAGCGCCCAACAAAATGGCTAAGCTCACAATCCAACCCTTTGAGAATATCACGCGTTTCTCTCAATGAACTTACGTTGAGGAAAGCTGAAACTTGGGCCGTATCAGTGACCAATGCTTTGAGCCCACAGCGCACGCGCGCGCTGCAAATCTTCTGGTGTGTCCACGCCAGGGCCTGGGGCTTGGGGCGTGACGTGCACGGCAATTTTGTAGCCATGCCACATGGCGCGCATTTGCTCTAGAGCCTCCACCGTTTCAATCGGCGCCACGGCCAGGGTGGGGAACAGTTTCAAAAAGCCTGCCCGATAAGCGTAAATACCAATGTGACGCAGCGGGCGAGGTTCGGGCAAAACGGTGACGCCCTGCGCGTTGCCGTCGCGCCACCACGGAATCGGCGCCCGGCTGAAAACCATTGCCAACTGGCGAGCATCTAAAACGACTTTGACCACATTCGGGTTGATAAATTCAGTCACCGTCTCAATCGCATGCGCAGCGGTGCTCATGCTGGCTTCTTGGCAAGCGGCAAGCAACTGTGCCACTTCGTTGATCAAAACCGGGTCCATCAGGGGCTCGTCGCCTTGCACATTTACCACCAAGGCCTCGTCTTCCAAACCCAGCAGTTGGCAGGCCTGTGCCAAACGGTCGCTGCCGCTGGGATGGTCTTGGCGCGTCAAAATGGCCTGCACGCCATGGGACAAGCAGGCTTGGACGATGCTCGGGTCATCAGCCGCCACCACGACTTGGCTTGCCGCGGACAGCAGCGCGCGCTGCGCTACGCGCACAACCATGGGTGCGCCGCCGATGTCGGCAAGGGGTTTGTTTGGCAAGCGACTCGAGGCCAGCCGCGCCGGAATGACCACGGTGAACACCGGTGCAGCATCAATCGTGGGGGACATGAGCGCGCACCCTCAAACCAAAGGGGTTCGAGGCGGTAGGGCTTCGAGCTCGACGTCTGTCAAAACGCGGGCTTCATTTTCAAGCAGGATCGGAATGCCATTGCGCACCGGGTAAGCCAGACGTGCGCTGCGCGAGAGCAGTTCTTGGCGTTCTCTATCCCAGTCTAAATGGCCTTTGGTGACGGGGCAAACGAGCAGTTCTAGTAATTTAGAGTCCATGGGGTGATGATAAATCAGCAGGTAGGTTTTAGTGTTTGAGCCGCGCCAAGATAAGTGCATCCAGTGCGGCCATAAAAGCCGGCTCAGGGATAAATTCAAGCTTCACCGCCAAGGTCTGAGGGTAGCGGGCCCAAAGCTTGACAGCGTCTTTTTCGGTGCAAAGCAAGGGCGTTTGGCCGCTCGGCGCTGTCCAGTCGTCAAAACTGGCGTGGTCGGTCAAAGCAAATGTCTTATTGAGAGAAAGTCCTTGTGCTTGGAGCATTTCAAAGAAGGCCTTTGGCTGGGCAATGGCTGCCACGGCGTTGACGGTTTGCGAACCGAGTTCGTGCAGCGGGGTGATTGCACCTGAGGCATTCATGGCGTGGGTTGCGATCACACGGCTGGAACGGTAGCCCATGTCCATGGACCGCTGGCCGGTGTTGATCAGTAAATCCACCTCACGAGGCCAAGGTTCGCGCAAGGGGCCGGCGGGTAGCAAACGGCCGTTGCCCAGACCCCGAGAGTCCAGGGCGCAGATTTCGATGTCGCGGGCCAGCGCATAGTGTTGTAAGCCGTCGTCACAGATCACGATCTGGGTTTCGGGGTAGGCTGCCAACAAGGCTTTGGCTGCTTCGGCCCTTTGCCGGGCGACAAAAACCGGCGTTTGGCAGCGGCGCTTCATCATCAGCGGTTCATCGCCCACGTCTTGAACCAGAGATCGAGGCTCGACCTCACGTACATCTTGCAGTTTGCGACCGTAGCCTCGCGAGACGATGCCCACACGAAAGCCGGACTGCTTCAGGTGCTGCACGATGGCCATGGTCAAGGGGGTTTTTCCACCTCCGCCCGCCACCAAGTTGCCCACCACAATGACGGTGGCTTTGACGGATTCAGGTCGGAGCAGACCTACGCTGTAGAACCAACGGCGACTTTGAACCAAGACCCGGTAAATCCAGGCCAGTGGCATAAGGAGGTTGGAGGGCCAACCCCGGCTGAGCCAGATGCGAGTCAAGCAGGTTTCAA
>CANGEG010000108.1 GCA_947452725.1 Comamonadaceae bacterium
GAAAGAGCTCATGCTGTACGGTCTCTGTGTCATGAAAGTGGCAAGTTATTGCCAGAGAGGTAAGCAATGGCCGTGCCACTCAAAACAGAGAACCTAAGCGTGCTTCATGGCGTGCAAAGCGGCAATGTCAAGCGGCAATGGACGTAAATCCGACAGCCCGATTCAACGGTTTTCAAACACGTAAGCTCACGCCAAAGTGTTGACGGAATTTTTGACGGCAGAAGGGGAAGTAGAAGCAGAAGAAGGGGGGAGCGGCTTGGCCGTAAAGCCCTGACACACACGGCCATCGATGCGCAAGACTTCGAGGGCGGGGAGGGCTTTGGATTTGAAGCCCAGCAGCTTACAGGCGTAAGGCATGCTGGGTTGCCAGCTGATGGCAAAGTGCTTGCACTGGTAGCAGTTAGGCCCGCGCTCGGCCTGATTGGCGCTCATTGAACGGCCTTGTTCGTGCGCAAGCGAAATAGCAAAATTACTGCAGCAACTTCATGACCGTTTGCATGTCGGTATTGGCTTGTGCCAACACCGCCGTGGCGGCCTGTTGCATGATTTGCGTACGGGCCAATTCGGTACTGGCCGCGGCGTAATCCGCGTCTTCAATCTGGCTGCGCGACGCTTCTTCGTTCATCGACACGTTGGTCAAGTTGTCGACCACGTGTTGTAAGCGATTCATCACCGCGCCCATGGTGGCGCGTGTTGCGGCCACCGCGTCGAGCGAGCGATTGACGGATTGGATCACGTCATTGGCTGACTTGACGTTACTGATATTGGTGGGGGCTTTGTCGCTGGTGATGGCACCCGTGATGTCGCCGTCTTTGCCAAAGTCACCCATGTCAATCGAGATGATTTGATCGGGCGACGGGCCCACTTGAAAGCTCAAGCGGCCAATGTTTTTCACGTTCACGGGACCGGGCGTGAAGCCCAGCGATGTGAAGTTCGCATAATCATCCGGCGCTGACCCCGTGGCGTTGCTGCCAGGTTGCACCGTGAACTGATTTATTGAAGTCAATGTGACTTTGCCGTAGATCGTTGCAGCAGCCACCGTACCCAAAGTGGGGTCTGCAACCGCAGTCAAACCTGCAGGGTCTGATGACGTGGCCGTGTCCATACCCAAGCCAAAATCTTCACCTTTAACACCTGCTGTCGAGTCGTACCAAACAGACAAGTTACGTCCATCCGCCGTGCTCAGTGTCAGGCCACCGTTGCCGGCATCACCGGCTTGCACGCCATGATCTGCTGTTTGGGCATTGATGCTGTCCATCACATACTGACGCCGCTGCACAGCGGTTTGGCCCGCCGACAAGCTCAAGGAAACCTTCACGCCATTGATGTAAATGGCGGTTTGTATGGAGGCCGCACCCACCACCGTTTTAGTGGCCGACAAGACCGCAGGGTTGGCGGTGGCTGTGACGCCTGTGTCGCTGGTTTTTGAGTTGATCGCCGCGGCAATGGCAATGGCACTACCGTCCGGGTTGCTTGAAAACGCTTTGTTCAGACTCTTTGCGTCCTGAAAACCAGCAGATGGAGGAATGGCAATGGCCACCCCTTTGCTATTCACAATTTCCAGATCACCGGCCACAAGTGCATTACCGGCGCCGGCTGCATCGACAACAGCCCGCACCGACGTCGTGGCCGTGGGTGCGCCCACGGGCGTACCGGCTTTGCCGTTCAAGATGGGAAAGCCGTTCCACTGGTGCGTTTCGGCAATGCGCACAATTTCTTGTTTCAGTTGTTGAAACTCTTGGTCCAAATAGCCACGTTGATCCGAAGAGTAGGTGGCGTTTGACGACTGCACCGCCAACTCGCTCATGCGCTGCAACATGCTGGTGATGTCGTTGGTTGCGCCTTCAGCGGTTTGAATGAATGAGATGGCGTCGCCTGCGTTACGCACCGACTGGTTCAAGCTTTGAATGTTCTGCGTCATACGCGCAGCAATAGCCAATCCTGCAGCGTCATCCTTGGCGGAGTTGATGCGTTTGCCGGTCGACAATTGCTGCATCGCCACGCGGGATTCGCGTTGAGAAATCTTCAGGGCGCCTTGGGTGTAAAGCGCCTTGATGTTGGTATTGATCACAGTCATGTGGATCTCCAGGTCGTCAGACCAATTTTCGAAGTGACAAAAATTGCCGCATGGCAACAACTTGCCGCTTCTTGAGTTTCTTCCTGCTGAACCGATGCTCGTCTGCAAATAAGCCGACGATCAGCGCGATCCATGACGCAGTTTGGTTAGGGTTATGCAAGTCTTGTGCCCGTCTGCTTTTTGACACTTCAGCGCTCGTACTTGTTTCTACATATATGGCATCAATATTGCAGGCGTGTCTCTAACCTGTCTGATATTTGACGTTTACATATATAAGCATTCCTTCTCATGAGCGTGAACTTTCCCCACACTGCAGTGCAATGCCTCACGGCCATTGCCTTGCACCATGGCGTGCAAATCAACCCCGAGCGGTTGGTGGCCGAATACGCGCTTGAGTCCGAAGAGCCCCAAGACAATTTGATCTTGCGCATGGCCGGCGACATTGGCCTGAAAGCCAAAGTTGAACGCTTGTCCTGGACAGGTTTACTGGCGCAAGAGGGGGTGTACCCCTTGATGGCGCGATTGACCAGTGGCTCATTTGTCATTGTGGTTGGTGCCCGCCCAACTGATGGCGGCAAAGTGGCGGTGCTCAACCCCAGTGTGGCGCAAGCTCAAATTCAGTTGATGGACCAAACCGAGTTTGGCGCCTTGTGGTCGGGCGAGGTGGTGTTTCTCAAACGCCAGCACAAGCTCACCGATCCGAACCAACCCTTTGGCCTGCGTTGGTTTATTCCTGAAATCCTCAAACAAAAAGCGGCGTTTCGCGATATTTTCATCGCCGCCTTGGCCATGCATTTGCTGTCCATGGCCTCCCCCATTTTCTTTCAGTTGGTGATTGACAAAGTACTCACGCATCAAGCAGAGACTACTTTGTGGGTCTTGGCTGTGGGTATTGTGTTTGCTTTGGTATTTGATTCCACCTTTGGTTTCTTGCGGCAAATCCTGACCTTGGCCGCGACCAACAAGATTGACATGCGCTTGACCCGCAGAACCTTCGGTCATTTGCTCTCTTTGCCGATCGATTACTTTGAAACGACCACCGCTGGTGTCATTACCCGGCACATGCAGCAGCTCGAGAAAATCCGCAACTTCTTGACGGGCCGCTTGTTCTTTACCGGGCTGGATGCGATCTCCCTGGTGATCTTCCTACCCATCTTGTTCGCCTACTCCTTTCAGTTGGCTCTCGTGGTGCTGGTGTTTGCCGCCTTGATTGGCGGCATCATCATGGCCATGGTGCCGACCTTCCAGATTCGGCTGAACGCCTTGTATGCAGCGGAAGGCCAGCGCCAGGCGATGTTGGTTGAAACCGTGCACGGCATGCGCACGGTCAAAGCCCTGGCGATTGAGCCGAGCCAGCGCAAGATCTGGGATCAACGATCGGCCGAATCCATCAATATGCACTTTCGGGTGGGGCAGCTTTCTATTACCGGCGCTGCCATCACCGACTTCTTGGGCAAGTTGCTGCCCGTGGTCATCATCGTGCTGGGCGCGCAAATGATTTTTGACCAAACCATGACCGTGGGCGCCTTGATTGCGTTCCAAATGATGTCGGGCCGGGTCGTGGCCCCTTTGATATCGATGGTTGGCCTCGTCAACGACTACCAAGAAACCGCTCTGTCCGTGCGCATGCTGGGCGAGGTGATGAACCGAGCCCCTGAGGGCCGTGCCGGCGCCATGGGGCTGCGGCCCCAGTTGGTGGGCGAAATCTCCTTCGATCAAGTCACCTTCACCTACCCTGGCGCGACCGCCATGGCGCTGAACAAAACCAGCTTCACCATCCAGGCCGGTACGGTTGTGGGTATCGTGGGGCGCAGCGGTTCGGGCAAAACCACCCTCACCAAGCTGATTCAAGGCCTGTACCCCTTGCAGGGGGGCATCATCCGATTCGATG
This sequence comes from Comamonadaceae bacterium, assembly GCA_947452725.1. Lineage (GTDB taxonomy): Bacteria > Pseudomonadota > Gammaproteobacteria > Burkholderiales > Burkholderiaceae_C > Limnohabitans_A. The sequence continues at coordinate 3,969 of CANGEG010000108.1, forward strand.
GCATTGACGCCCGTGAAATCGAACTCTCCCACCTGCGCCGCCAAGTCGGCGTGGTGCTGCAGGAGAACTTCTTGTTTCGCGGCACCGTCCGCGACAACTTGATCGCCACCAAGCCGGACGCCACTTTCGAAGAAATCGTCGAGGCCGCACAAGCTTCAGGCGCTGACGAATTCATCGAGCGTCTGCCGCAAGGCTACGACACCTTACTGGAAGAAAACGCTTCCAATTTGTCGGGCGGTCAAAAGCAGCGCTTGTCGATTGCGCGCTCCTTGCTGGCCAAACCCCGATTATTGATTTTGGACGAAGCTGCCAGCGCGCTGGACCCCGAAAGCGAAGCGATTTTCATGAAAAACCTCTCGCGTATCGCCGTCGGGCGCACTGTCATCATGATTTCGCACCGCCTGTCTACCCTGGTCAATGCCAACGCCATCATGGTGATGCAAAACGGCCAGCTCATGGACAGCGGCACCCACAAAGAATTACTCACCCGCAGTGATACCTACCAGCACCTATGGAACCAGCAAACAAGCCACCTGTGAGCGACCCTCACGCGGGTGAAAGTCACACCACCGCCATCGAGTTCTTGCCCGATGCGGACGAGATCGAGCGTCGGCCGCTGCCCGCTTATGCACGGCGTACCTTGCACTTGCTGGCCGTGGGGTTGTTCTTGTCGCTGGTGTGGGCCGGTTTTTCAGAGGTTGAGCGTGTTGTTATTGCCCAGGGCCAATTGGTCAACCCGCTGCCCAACATCGTGGTGCAGCCAATCGACACCTCCATCATTCAAAAAATTGAAGTGCGCGTGGGCCAAGTGGTGCGCAAGGGCGAGGTGTTGGCCACGCTCGACCCGACCTTTGCCCAGGCGGATGAGGCGCAGCTGCGCAACCGCCTGAAAAGCCTGGACACCCAAACCCAGGGCTTGAGCGCCGAATTGACTGGCGTTTCCAAAAATCGCCCAGCAGGTCGCAATGATGCCGATGGCCAGTTGCAATCTTTGTTAGCCAAAGAGCGGCAAGCCAACTTTCAAGCGCAAACCACCCGCATGCAAGAAAACCTGGCCCGCCTGGCCGCGTCTTTGGACACCAGCCGCAAAGACCAGGCGGTGCTGCAACAACGCATGAAGTCCTTGAGTGAAATCGAGGCCATGCAAGAAAGCCTGGTGGCGCAGCAGTTTGGCGCCAAGCTCCAACTGCTCGAAGCCCGAGACCGGCGTCTGTCGGTGGAGCGTGATTTGCAAATGGCGCGCAACAAAGAGTTAGAACTCAACCGCGAAATCGCTTCGCTCGAAGCCGAGAAAACAGCCTTCACCAAAAGCTGGCGCCAAAAAACCATGGAAGACCTGCTCAGCACGTCCCGTGACCGCGATGGGGTGAACGAGCAGCTTCAAAAAGCCGATAAACGCAAAAAAATGGTGAACCTGGTTTCGCCCATCGATGCGGTGGTGCTGGAGATTGCCAAACTTTCAGAAGGGTCGATTGTCAAAGAAGCGGAGCAAATGTTTACTTTGGTCCCTCTTTCCTCCCAACTTGAAGCAGAAGTCAAAATTGATTCTATTGATATCGGTTATATTAAAAATGGCGATATTGCACATCTTAAGTTAGACGCTTTCCCGTTCCAGAAACATGGCGCCTTAGAGGCCCATATTCGAACCATCAGCGAAGACGCTTTTCGCCGGGACTCTGCAGCCCAAGCTGCAGGCACCCAAACTTATTACATCAGCCGCGTCGCCTTTGGCAACGCCAAGCTGCGCCACCTGCCTGACAAGTTCAGGCTTCTGCCCGGCATGACCGTAACAGCAGAAGTTGTGGTTGGAAAAAGATCAGTTTTATCGTATTTGCTGTGGCCTTTAACCAAGGCCTTGAATGAATCTATCAGGGAGCCTTAATTCAAAAGAACTCACAAAGAGTATTTTGAAAAAAGCCTCAAGTTATTAATTGTGGTGTCGATTCATATGTCGACTACCTCTAAAGGTGCGCCTGTGTTGTCGCTAAACAGAAAGTCTGATCAACTTTTTGGGCAAACAGGCAAATGAACGAAATTTCGTAAGGAAACGCCATGACTACTATCGTTGGAATGACAACTGCTCAAATCCATGCATTGACCACGGATGAGATTCAGGGTCTGTTTTTGACTCAAATCGAGCAGCTGACCACGGATCAGCTTGGCGCACTGGATACAGCGCAAATTGCAGCACTGACCACCTTCCAGATTCCTTCGCTTTCGACCGATGTTATCAAGGCTTTGAGTACGGACCAGATCCGCGCCTTGGATCCGGAGGACATTACCCGCCTTACGAATGCTCAATGGGCCGTCGTCACGACGGCAGACACGCAAGCTCTAAGGACGGCCCAGGTTGCCGCCATTGCGGTCGCCTCTTTTGATAACCTCAGCACCGCACAAATTGCCGCACTGACCACCGCGCAAGTCGTGGCTTTAACGACCGACCAGGTTGCGGTATTGACCAGTGCGCAAACTAAAGCACTTAGTACCGATCAAATTCAAGCCTTGAGCACGGCTGATTTGCAAGCCATTAAATTGGCCTCTTTTAAAGCCATCGGCACAGCCAGTGCCGCCGCTTTAACGACGAACCAAATTGCCAATTTGTCGACCAGCCAGGTGGTTGGCTTGGGTACTGCTAACTTGGTGGCTTTGGGCACTAATGCCGTGGTTGCTTTGAACACGGCGCAGGTTCAGGGCCTGACCACGTCTCAAGTGGCCGCGTTGACGACCGCCCAAACCGCTGCACTCGAAACCCGTGATTTGGTGGTGTTGAATACCGCTCAAATTGGCGCCATGACCACGGCAGACACGGCGGCGTTGACGACGGACCAAATCGTGTCTTTGACCACCGACCAGGTAGCCGGGTTGACCACCGCCAATCTGGCGGCACTGACGTCTGATCAAGTCAGAGCGCTCATCACCGACGATCTGACTTTGCTGACCTCCGCGCAGGTCAATGCCTTGACCACTGCAAACGTGGCGGCCTTGAAAACCGCCCAATTCGCGTCCTTGACTTCCGCGCAAGTTGCCGCATTGTCAACCGCCAACACGGTGGCACTGACCACCGATCAAGTGGTGGCGCTGACCACGCAGCAGGCCTCAGCGCTCACCACCGCGCAAACCGCCAAACTCAGCACAGCGCAAGTCACTGCTTTAGAGACTGCCGATTTAACGGCACTCACCACTGACTCGCTCAACGCCCTGGGTACAGCCAATGTGGCCGCACTCAAGACGGCGCAATTGGCGACGTTAACCACCACGCAGGCGGCCGGCTTGTCCACGGCCAACATCGCGGCTCTGACCACAGACCAAATCGTGGCCTTGTCCACCACACAATCCGCCGCTTTGACCTCGGCGCAGCTTAAAGCGCTGTCCACGAATCAGATCACCGCGCTGGGAACCGTCGATTTGCTGGCCTTGTCTGCCAGCCAAGTCATCGGACTTACAACTGATGCTATTCGCACGCTGGGCACGGCCAAAATCAGTGTCCTGAGCACGGCCCAAATCTCGGCCTTGGGAACCGACAATGCCAAAGCGCTGAGCACTTTGCAAATTCAGGCCTTGACCTCTGCGCAAGCGGCGGCATTGACTACGGCGCAAATGGCCGCCTTGAGCACCGATCAACTGGTGAATTTTGAGCTGAACGATTTTGCGGTACTGAGCACCGACCAGCTGGCGGCCTTGTCAACCACCAGCATGAGCAAATTATCGGGGGATCAAATCGTCAGCTTGACTACAGCACAGGCCGCAAGTTTGAGCACCGACAATTTCAAGGCCTTGACAACCAAGCAGGTGGGGTACCTGTCCCTGAACGCTTTTCAAGCCTTGACCATAGCGCAATTGGCCGCCATGTCTACGGCCAATATGGCCAATTTGACCAACGACCAACTGTCTGCTTTGACCACAACGCAAGTCGCAGGCTTGACCACTGCGAACGTCAAGGCCATTACCACCGACCAAATACCTGCGATCACCACAACGCAAGTCGTGGCCATGACCACGGCCCAAGTTGCGGTGTTGACCACAGACCAACTTGGCAATATGACCGCGCGCGAAGCTGCGGCCTTCACGCCGCAGCAGTTGAACTCTCTGAGTACTGCGCAATTGATTGCGCTGACCGGCGAGCAAATCACGGCGCTGACCACCTCTCAAGTTGCAGGTTTGGCCACACAGCAATGGGCCGCTTTGACTTCAGACCAGGTGTTAGCCCTCAATACCGTTGATTTGGCGGTGCTCTCTGCGGCCCAATTGAATGCCATGACCACGGCCAATGTGGCCACCTTGCGCGCCGATCAAATCACGGCACTGACTACCGCGCAAACTGCAAGCTTGTCGACTGCAAATATCGTGGCCTTAACCGTTGACCAAATAGCGGTATTGACTACGGCCCAAACCGCGAATTTGACAAATACCCAAATCGGGGTTTTGAAAACCAATCAGATCGTTGCTTTGGCGACAGCCGACATTGCTGCACTCAGTTCAACGCAATTGAATGCTTTGAGTACCGATAATTTTGCGGGCTTAACGGCCAAGCAAATCAAGGCACTTAAAACAGCGCAAACGGCTGGGCTCAGCCTAGTGAACATTGTGGCGCTGACCACGGACCAAGCAGCAGTGTTGAGCAGCACTCAGGTCGCCAATCTGACCAGTCGCCAAGTTAAGTCCCTTGAAACGGCCGACCTGAGTCAACTGACTACAGCGGCCTTGGCTGCCTTAACCACGACCAACATAGCCATTTTGAGCTCTGCGCAAGTGGCCAATTTGATGGCCGCACAGATTGCTGCCTTAACCACAGACCAAGTCAAAGCCCTGACTATCAATCAAGTTATCGCTTTAACTACGGACCAAGTGGTCGCCTTGACCACCGCAGAAACATCGGTACTCACCACAGACCAGTTGGTGGCGCTTTCCACGGCGCAAGTCAATGCACTGACCACCGCGCAAACTGCATCCTTAAGCAGCGATCAACTGCGTTCGCTGGAAGTGAACGATGTCGCCGCTTTACGCACCGATGCCTTGGCGGCACTGAGTACGGCCAAAATGGCTGCGCTGACTACGGATCAAATTGCCGGTTTGACCACCGACCAAGTGGCTGGCTTGACCACTGCAAACGGGGCCGCGTTGACCTTCGACCAGATCGTTTCTCTGACCACGTCACAGGCTGCGGCCTTAACCACGTCACAGGTTGCGGCGTTCAAAACGAATCAAGTGGTTGCGTTTGAAACCACGGATATTTCCGCCCTGACTACCGCTGCATTGGCCGCCCTGAATACGACCAACATTGTGGCAATCAAAACCAGCCAGCTTGCAGCCTTGACCACGACTCAATTGGCAAATTTAGCCACGGCGCAGCTTGCGGCATTGACCACTGATCAGGTCATGGCCTTGACTTCCGATCAAGTGCAAAGCTTTACCACAGCGCAAGTGCTTAGTTTTACCACGGCAGATTTGGTCAAACTCAATTCGGCGCAGTTGGCCGCATTGACCACGGCCAATGTGGCGACGCTGAAAACCAGCCAAATAGCGGCCTTGACGACCGCTCAAACATCCACTTTGTCCACCGCCAATTTGGCTGCGTTGACGACAGATCAAATTGTCAGCTTGACCTCGGACCAAGTCGCCACGCTGACCACAGCTCAAGTGGCTGCCCTGACCACTGCACAGGTGGCGGCCATTGAAGTGGGTGATTTCATCAAAATCACAACGACCCAATTGGCTCGATTGAGCACCAACGACATACTCGCTTTGACCACCGCACAAGCTGCGGTGCTTACAACAGATCAAGCAAAGGCATTGTTACTAGAGCAATCATTGGCATTGACCACGGCGCAAACTGCTGCCATGCAGGCGGCTAGTGTTGCTGCCTTGTTGTCTGCCACAACCGGCCTGACCTCGTCCAACA
>CANGEG010000109.1 GCA_947452725.1 Comamonadaceae bacterium
CAAAACTTGAACGACAGCGGCGTCAAAGTCGTGGTCGGTCTGCGCAAAGGTGGCGCTTCATGGGACAAAGTTGGCAAAGCCGGCTTGACTGTGATGGAAGTCAACGATGCGGTTAAAGCCGCCGACGTGGTCATGATTTTGTTGCCCGACGAACAAATCGCTGAGGTGTACACAAACAATGTGGCACCCCACATCAAGCAAGGCGCTTCTTTGGCCTTTGCACACGGTTTCAACGTGCATTACAACCAAGTTATTCCTCGCGAAGACTTGGACGTTTGGATGGTGGCGCCTAAAGCCCCGGGCCACACCGTGCGTAACACTTACACCCAAGGCGGCGGCGTTCCTCACCTGGTGGCGATCCATCAGGACAAGAGCGGCAAGGCACGTGATTTGGCTTTGTCCTATGCCATGGCCAACGGTGGTGGCAAGGCCGGTATCATTGAAACCAATTTCAAAGAAGAGACTGAAACTGACTTGTTCGGCGAGCAGGCTGTTCTTTGCGGTGGCGCTGTCGAGTTGATCAAAATGGGTTACGAGACCTTGGTGGAAGCTGGTTACGCCCCTGAAATGGCTTACTTCGAGTGCTTGCACGAATTGAAGCTGATCGTTGACTTGATATACGAAGGCGGTATCGGCAACATGAACTACTCGATCTCGAACAACGCCGAATACGGCGAGTACGTGACAGGTCCTGAAGTGATCAACGAGCAGTCGCGTGAAGCCATGCGCAACGCCTTGAAGCGCATCCAGACCGGTGAATACGCCAAGATGTTTATCCTAGAAGGCCGAACCAACTATCCAAGCATGACGGCCCGTCGTCGTTTGACTTCGGAGCATTCCATTGAAGTCGTCGGTGCACAATTGCGCGCGATGATGCCTTGGATCGCCAAGAACAAACTGGTCGACAAGACCCGTAACTGATCGTCTGATCAGTCAGTCCAAAGGCCACTTCGGTGGCCTTTGTTTTTGGTGGCGGTAGCGAGTGGCATAAACTCGGGCTCAATGATCCGCGCTAAGCGGGAGTCTCCCAATCCAAGATATTCCAACCAAGAAGCGAGAGTTATGCGAGTCGACATGGAAACCGGTGAAGATACCGAATTGGTACCTGTACAGCGCAAGCCACGCAAAGGTATTTACATCTTGCCCAATATGGTCACCCTGGCCGCCTTGTTCGGTGGTTTTTACGCCATCGTGATGGCCATGAACGGCCGCTTCGACTTGGCCGCGATGGGTGTTTTTTGTGCCATGGTGCTCGATGGCTTGGATGGCCGCGTGGCCCGCATGACGAATACCCAAAGTGCATTCGGCGAGCAAATGGACTCCCTGTCTGACATGGTCTCTTTTGGCGCTGCCCCTGCCTTGATTGCTTACGAATGGGCCCTTAAAGGGTTGGGACGCTGGGGATGGATTGCCGCCTTTGTATATTGCGCCTGCGCGGCGCTACGACTGGCACGCTTTAACGTGAATACGGCGGTGGTGGACAAGCGATTTTTTCAAGGTCTTCCTTCTCCAGCCGCCGCCGCCTTGGTCATGGGCTTCATTTGGATCATGACCGAGCTCGACTACACCGGCTCCTCAGTGGCCTGGCCGATGCTGGTGATCGCCTTGTATGCGGGGCTGACCATGGTGACCAATGTGCCGTTTTACAGTTTCAAAGATGTGCACATGAAGAAAAGTGTGCCGTTTGCGGCGATCGTGTTGGTGGCCTTGGGTATTGCGGTGGTGAATATCCATCCACCCACTGTTTTGTTCGGCTTATTTGTGGTTTACGGCTTGAGCGGCTACGTCCTGTATGCAGTACGCAAAGCCAAGGGCCAGCAGACCAGCATGATCAGCACATCGACCCAAGAGCCCGATGAGCGGGGTCTGCATCAGGAGTGAAGGTTTAATGGCTTTAAATTGTGCTAAAGTAAATGCCATGAAATTCAAAACGCTTGCCCTACTGCTGCTAGCGCCTTACGGGCGGGACATGTAGCGCACGCGATCATTTTCCCAAAAGGCCCGTTTGCATACCCGCAACGGGCCTTTTGCATTTATGCTTTGAAGTTGCGGTTTTCATCATTGGAGATACTAGATGGCTGATAAATTAATTATTTTCGACACGACGTTGCGTGACGGCGAGCAGTCCCCCGGGGCCTCTATGACCCGCGATGAAAAACTGCGTATTGCCCGTCAGCTGGAGCGTCTCCGTGTGGATGTGATCGAGGCCGGTTTTGCCGCCAGCTCAAACGGTGATTTTGAAGCCGTTCAGGCGATTGCCAATACCATCAAAGACTCTACGATTTGCTCCCTTTCGCGCGCCAATGACCGCGATATCGCGCGCGCCGCAGAGGCCTTGAAGGGCGCCAACAGTGGTCGCATACACACTTTCATCGCCACTTCACCTTTGCACATGGAAAAGAAGCTGCGCATGACACCCGATCAGGTGTTTGAGCAAGCCAAGCAGTCAGTGCGTTTTGCACGCAATTTGGTGGGAGATATCGAGTTCAGCCCCGAAGACGGTTATCGCAGCGACATGGATTTTTTATGCCGCGTGATCGAAGCAGTGATCGCTGAAGGCGCTTCCACCATCAACGTGCCCGACACAGTGGGATATGCGGTGCCAGAGCTTTATGGTCAATTCATCAAAACCTTGCGTGAGCGCATTCCCAACAGCGACAAGGCTGTGTGGTCTGTACATTGCCACAATGACTTGGGCATGGCGGTGGCCAACTCTTTGGCCGGCGTGAAAATTGGCGGCGCTCGTCAAGTGGAATGCACCATCAACGGACTGGGTGAGCGTGCCGGTAACTGTTCGTTGGAAGAAGTGGTTATGGCGGTGAAAACGCGTCGCGACTACTTTGGCCTCGATTTGGGTATCGACACCCAGCACATCTTGGCCACCAGTCGCATGGTCAGTCAAACCACGGGTTTTGTGGTGCAGCCGAACAAGGCGGTGGTGGGTGCGAATGCGTTTGCCCATGCTTCTGGCATTCATCAAGACGGCGTGCTTAAGGCGCGTGACACTTACGAAATCATGCGCGCTGAAGACGTGGGATGGACCACCAACAAAATCGTGTTGGGCAAGCTTAGCGGTCGAAATGCCTTCAAGCAACGATTGGAAGATTTGGGCGTCTCACTGGAAAGTGAGACCGAACTGAACTCGGCTTTTGCCCGCTTCAAAGAGCTGGCCGACCGCAAAAGCGAGATTTTTGACGAAGATATTTTGGCGTTGGTCAGCGACGAGAGCGTCTCGGCGGACAAGGAACAATTCGGTTTCGTTTCTTTGTCCCAGCACAGTGAAACCGGTGAACGACCTCAAGCTTCCGTGGTTTTCACCATGGGCGGTAAAGAGGTGCATGGTTCATCGGACGGAAACGGTCCGGTCGATGCCTCACTTAAGGCGATCGAGTCGCACGCGAAAAGCGGTGCCGAAATGGTACTGTATTCGGTCAATGCGATCAGCGGATCTACCGAAAGCCAAGGCGAAGTCACGGTGCGACTCCAAAACAGTGGCCGTGTCGTTAACGGCGTGGGTTCGGACCCTGACATCGTAGTGGCTTCAGCCAAAGCCTACCTAAGTGCATTGAACAAATTACAGAGCAAATCTGACCGCGTCGCCGCTCAAGGTTAAATTAATACCTATTTATTCGTAAAAGGCTTGAACAAAGTCACGCAAGTGTTTGATCTTGCGTGACTTTTTTTTATTAGGTACACTATTAGGATCGATGTAATTAATGTGACACCTCTACGTATGCTTTTTGCTCCATTACGCAACTCCACTGAGTCCTTGAAATTGGGCGTCTTGTCGATTTTTATTTCAACCTTAATGGTTTTCGTGCCTCAGGTTCAGGCCAAAGAAAAATCAAAAAACCACGCGTCTAAAAAGACGGTCATTGTTGCCAAGACCACTTCTTCGATCCCGGTTAAATCGCGTTCAGTGGCGCAGCGTCCCGTAGTGGCTTCTTCCAAATTGGCCTCGAACACGCGTGCGAGTTCACGCTCGCACCGTGTGGCGGTGCAGAACGACATTCCAGCCAAGGCTTCGTTTGGTCAAATTGCCGGACTTCACTCGGCCAACGATCCCCTTGATCTGCGCTCGAGTGTGGCCTTGGTCGTAGATCAGGACACGCAAGAAATTTTATTCCGTAAAAACGATCAAGCGGTGCTGCCGATTGCCTCGCTAACCAAGTTGATGACCGGTCTGGTGATGGCTGAAGCCAAATTGCCTTTGCATGAAATGCTCACGATTGCCCAGGACGACGTGGATACCGAGAAGGGCAGCAGTTCGCGATTGGCTGTAGGCACCACGCTGTCTCGCGGCGACTTATTGCACTTGGCATTGATGTCCAGCGAGAACCGCGCGGCTCACGCTTTGGGGCGAACTTTTCCGGGTGGTTTGAACACTTTTGTGACGCGTATGAACGAGCGTGCACAGTCCTTGGGCATGCGCGATACCCGTTATGTGGAGCCCACCGGCTTGTCCAGTCGTAACCAATCGAGCGCCAATGATCTGGCCCTGTTGGTCGGCGCTGCGTACAAAGAGCCTTTGTTGCGCGAACTGTCTACATCGCCTGGACGCGAAGTTGACGTGGGTCGCCGCACATTGCAGTACAACAACACTAACCGTTTGGTGAAGAACCCCGATTGGGATATTGGCATTCAAAAAACTGGTTACATCACCGAAGCTGGACAGTGCTTGGTAATGCAAACCAAGGTGGCCGGTCGTAAATTGATCATGGTGTTTTTGGATTCTGCGGGCAAGTTAAGCCGGATCGCCGATGCTGAGCGCATGCGCCGCTGGCTGGAGTCCACTCCGCCCTCGCGTGCCTCAGCTTCGAGCCGTAACAACCACGGTTGAGGAGTTGATGGCGCATAAAAAAACGGGCTTAGCCCGTTTTTTTATGCGCCATCACTGTTTGTGCGATCAGGGTAATTTGTGCCCGAGTGCATGAGAGATCTCATCCGCGGTGGCTTGCAGCTTGGGTAGCCAGCCTTCGTCCAAACGATCTGCTGGGGCTGAGATAGATAATCCGGCCAACAATTTGCCCTGGTCGTCGTAAATACCGGCGGCAATGCAGCGCACGCCCAGTTCCAGCTCCTCATTGTCACGTGCAATGCCGTACTGGCGCACCTTGGACAATTCACGCTCCAATACTGGCAACTGCGTGATGCTGTTTCGCGTTTGGCCAGACAGACCCGTGCGGGTGGCATAGCTGCGCACCTTAAGCGGATCGTCGATCGATAAGAACAATTTGCCTACCGATGTCAGGTGCAAGGGTGCACGCCCGCCAATGGCGCGAACCACCTGCATGCCCGAGCGCTCGCTGTAGGCACGCTCCACATAAACAATTTCATCGCCTTGGCGCATGCTTAAGTTGACCGGTTGTTGGATCAGCTTGTGCAGCTCGCGCATGGGCGTCATGGCCGCATCACGCACATTCAACCGCGCCTTGACCAGGTTACCCAATTCCAGCAATCGCATACCTAGGCGGTAAGAGCCTGCCTCCGGGCGGTCCACGTAACGGCCTATGGTCAAGTCGTTCAGGATACGGTGGGTAGTTGAGGGGTGAAGGCCCGTTTTCTCACTGATTTCTTTCAACGAAATGGCTTCTTCACGCGAGGCCAAGACGTCCATGAGCGAAAACAAACGCTCAATCACCTGAATGGTGGGTGTCGCTGCGGCTGCACGGTCGTGTTTGGTCATTGGTTTACTGCTGTGTGAAGTTTCATTCTACAGTGTGGAATGGTTTCGAGTGGGGCTTGCCCGGCCCGCAGATTCAGGCCACCTAAATCGCAGAAGCTTGCCATTGCCCATCGACCAAAACCTCTGAAGGTGAAAACTGGAGCTTGTAGTTCATTTTGGAGCTCTGCTCGATCCAGTAACCCAAATACACATATTGCAGACCCAAATGGCGCGCTTGCTCAATTTGCCAGAGCACGCCAAACGTGCCGTAGGAGGTGTGCGGTTCTGGTTCGTAAAATGTGTATACAGCCGACAGTCCATCGTTGAGTACATCCACGATGCTGACCATCTTCAAAACCCCATCGCGATGTTGGGGGTGGGGTGCTCGGTACTCAATCAGCCTGGAGTTGACTCTGCTTTGCAATAAAAACTGTTTGTATTGCTCCACACTGTCTTGGTCCATGCCGCCGCCGGCGTGGCGGCTGTTTTGGTAGCGCAAGTACAGCGCATAGTGATCCGGCTCAAAGTCCAAGCTGTTGACCCTCACCTGCAAGGACGCATGCTGCTTGAAAGCTCGCCTTTGGCTTTTGTTGGCCTGGAAGCTGGCCACTGGCACGCGCAAGGGCATACAAGCTTGGCAGCCGTCGCAGTAAGGGCGGTAGGTGAAGACGCCGCTACGGCGAAAGCCCTGGCCCACCAAGTCGGAGTAAACGTCGGTATGAATTAAATGGCTGGGCGTGGCCACTTGGGAGCGGGCCGAGCGCTCGGGTAAATAACTGCAAGGATAAGAGGCGGTTGCATAAAACTGCAATGAGTCAAAGGGCAGGTCTTTCAGGTGCGTCATGCGAGAGCCGTCATGGGGGCCATGCTGAAGCCGTCGAGAATTTGCGCCCGCCAATCGGGGCTGATTTGGCGCTGGTTCTGCACCATACGTGCCAAAAATTCAGAACGTGGCATTTCCTTGGCGCCGAGGGAGGCCAAGTGGGGGGTATTTTGCTGGCAATCGATTTGGTCAATGCCATGACGCAGGCAGACTTGGACCAAGGCGCTCAAGGCCATTTTGGAGCCATCGTTGATGCGGGTAAACATCGACTCACCAAACACCGCTTTGCCCAGGCAAACAAAATACAAACCGGCCACCAATTCACCGTCCAGCCACACTTCGGCGCTGTGCGCGAAGCCATCACGGTGAAGGCGCTGGTAAGCCTGTACCATTGAAGGCACGATCCAAGTGCCTGTTTGTTGCCTGCGCGGCGCTTTCGCACAGTGCTCAATGACCTGGTCAAAAGCACAATCAAAACACAACGAGAAAGTGGGATTGAGCTGGTGGCGTTGGAGTGTTTTGGCCAGTGAGCGGTGCATCCTAAATTGGCCAGTTTGCAACACCATGCGCGGCGTGGGGCTCCACCACAAGACCGGCTGGCCTTGGCTGAACCAGGGGAAGATGCCTTGCGAATAGGCCAAAACCAAGCGCTCCGGTTGCAAGCCGCCACCTGCGGCCAGCAGCCCTGGCGCGCCGGTTTCAGGCCCCCAGGCCGTCGTTACCGACGGAAAGGGCGCGTCGTCACTCTCGAGCCACTGCAAAGGGGGGTTGATGGGTTCACCAGACATGACTTGATTACACAACAAAGCACATCGCCGGTCCGCACATGTGAAAGTATTTCCGTTTATCCTATCGCTTATGAAACTGTACAACTATTTTCGTTCTTCGGCCTCCTTTCGGGTTCGGATTGCTTTGAACCTCAAAGGCTTGGCCTATGAATATGTGCCGGTGCATATTGCCAAGGGTGAGCATAAGCAGCCAGCCTATGCCGAAGTTTCGGCCGATTGGCTGGTGCCCACGCTGGAAATTGATGGTCGCCGCCTTGGCCAGTCGATGGCGATCATCGAGTACTTGGACGAGTTGCACCCTGAGCCTGCATTGTTGCCGGCTGAGCCTTTTGCGCGCGCCCAGGTTCGCGCTTTGGCGCAGTCGATCGCCTGCGAAATCCATCCGATCAACAATTTGCGGGTGCTCAAGTATCTGAGTGCCGAACTGCACGTCAGCGAGGAAGACAAAAACACCTGGTATCGCCATTGGGTGCGCAGCGGCCTGGAGGCATTCGAGCGTCAATTGACTATGTTGCCCGAATCTATTTTTTGCTTTGGCTCAACGCCCACCTTGGCGGACTGCTGTTTGGTGCCGCAGATTTTCAACGGCCAGCGTTTTAAAGTGAACTTCGACGGTTTGCCCCGCACCATGGCCGCTTTTGAAGCCTGCATGCAAATGGCAGCCTTCCAACAAGCACAGCCTTCTGCTTGCCCTGATAACGAAGCTTGATGATGACGCCATTGGTCGCCCAGGGTTGGGTGCCTAAGTGGCCAGTGGCTTCGCATGTCAAAGCGTATTTTTCGACGCGCCAGGGTGGCGTTTCACTGTCCCCTTGGCACTCGCTTAACCTGGGCGACCATGTTGGCGACCAGCCAGCGCATGTCGCTGCCAACCGCAGCTTGCTCGCCCAGGGCATTGGCGCGGCACCTGTGTTCATGAAGCAAGTGCATGGCAGCGAAGTACTGGACCTTGACGCACAAACACCTCATGGACTGGCGGCTGATGCTTGTTGGACCGCTCAGCCGGGTGTGGCCTGTACCATCATGGTGGCCGATTGTTTGCCTGTTTTATTTACCGATGCAAAAGGCTCTTGGGTTGCGGCGGCCCACGCGGGTTGGCGCGGTCTGGCGGGAATAGGTATGGGTATGGGGCTGGGGCTGGGGGTACTTGAGGCCACATTGGCGCGCTGCTTGAGCTCAGCGTCTATCGCCGGTCTTGTGGCTGCAGACGTTCAAGTTTGGTTGGGACCTTGCATCGGCCCCCAGGCTTTTGAGGTTGGAGCCGAAGTGCGCGCCGCCTTTTGTGCCTTCGACCCTGCGGCCGAGCAGGCCTTTGTGCCTTATCAAGGTACGACCTATTGGGCCGACTTGGCCTGGCTGGCCCGTTTGCGGCTGCAGCGCGCTGGCGTCACGGCCATCTATGGCAACGACAGCACGCCGGCATGGTGCACGCATACCCAAGCATCACAATTTTTCTCTCACCGCAGGGATGCCGCTGTGCTCGGCACCACTGGGCGCATGGCCGCTTGCATCTGGTTGGACCGGGGCTGATTCGGCATCCGGCTCCTGTCCCCAGGCGGCCTCTTTGGCCTTACGAGCTCTGTTTCGTTGCGGCGCCTTCATAAGGTAAACCATGAGTGCAGTTGGAAGGATCCCGTAAAGAATGAAGGTCACAATGGCACCTAAGACGGTTCCGTTGGTGTTGTTGGCTTCGGCTACGCTCATCATTAAGGTGACGTAGATCCAAGCAATAGCGATGATGTACATGGGGTCGATACGGGTAATTTGAAAATGCCAAAGGAGACAATTGAATGAATATGCCATCGCCTGGTGATTGGTCCAAGATCAGTGAGGAGTTTCAGCACAAACTGACCCAGAGTTGGGGTCAGGCTTTGCAAGCCTTTCAAACCATGGACTTAGGCGGCATTGTGCCTGCAGATGCCAAAAAATCGCTGCCATCGGCCCCTAAGCTGAAGTTTGAACAAGACAAGCTTAAAGCACTCCAATCTCAATACATGGAAGATGCGGCAGCCTTGTGGAACGGCGGTCTCAACGGAACAGCGCCTTTGAAAGACCGCCGATTTTCCTCGGATGCTTGGGCCAGCAATCCTGTGGCCTCGTTCACTGCGGGCAGTTACTTGCTCAATGCCCGCACACTGATGGGCTTGGCCGACGCTGTGGATGCCGATGCACAAACTCAAAACCGCATCCGTTTTGCGGTGGAGCAATGGGTGGCGGCCACAGCACCCAGTAACTTT
Organism: Comamonadaceae bacterium; assembly: GCA_947452725.1. Lineage (GTDB taxonomy): Bacteria > Pseudomonadota > Gammaproteobacteria > Burkholderiales > Burkholderiaceae_C > Limnohabitans_A. The sequence continues at coordinate 9,514 of CANGEG010000109.1, forward strand.
TTGGCTTTCAATGCAGAGGCACAGAAAAAAGCGATTGAAACCAAAGGTGAGAGCTTGGCCAAAGGCATGCAAAACCTCATGCATGACATGAAGCAGGGCCATGTGTCCATGACCGACGAGAGTCTGATTGAGGTCGGTAAAAACGTCGCAACGACCGAGGGTGCGGTGGTTTATGAAAACGAGTATTTCCAGCTGATTGAGTACAAACCGCTGACCGCCAAGGTCTATGAAAAGCCCTTTTTGCTGGTGCCGCCTTGCATTAACAAGTTCTATATCTTGGACTTGCAGC
>CANGEG010000110.1 GCA_947452725.1 Comamonadaceae bacterium
AGCAGTACTCTTATGGCTGCTTAAACGCATCTGATTAACTTCGTCGAAACTGAGGATTTCAAGGCGACCGTCCATGTGCTCAACCAAGGTGGTCAAGCTCTCCACCCAGTCGCCGTCGTTGCAATACACAATGCCATTGATTTCGCGAATCTCTGCGTGATGAATATGGCCACAGACCACGCCTTGAAAGCCATGTTTGGCGGCTTGCGAGGCCACGGCCACTTCAAAGTCGCTGATGAAATTCACTGCTTTTTTGACTTTTAATTTCAAATAAGCCGACAAGGACCAATACGGCAAACCGAACTTAGCGCGCAAATGGTTCAGGTAACGGTTCAATTTGAGCGTCAACTCGTACATGGAGTCGCCCAAGTACGCCAGCCATTTGGCCAACTGAATAACGCCATCAAAATGGTCGCCATGAATCACCCACAATTTTTGCCCCGTGGCCGTGGTGTGGACAGTTTCCTTGACCACTTCGATACCGCCAAATGAGTGGCCAATGAAGCCGCGTGCAAATTCGTCGTGGTTACCTGGCACAAAAACCACACGGCAGCCCTTGCGAGCGCGCCTGAGGAGTTTTTGCACCACGTCGTTGTGCGCTTGAGGCCAGTACCAGCGACGGCGCAATTGCCAGCCGTCAATGATGTCGCCCACCAAATACAGGGTGTCGCTGCTGTGGGTTCGCAAAAACTCAAGTAAAGCTTCGGCCTGGCAACCGGGTGTGCCCAAGTGCACATCTGAAATAAAGATGGCCCGAAAATGCTTTTCTTCGCCCTCTTCATGGGCCTCTTCATGCGGCTCTTTTGGCGGTTCTTGTGCAGCTTGCTGGAGCACTTGCGCATAGTTGCTGGCCACCGAAGGTTTATCAGCGGTAGCGTTTGCGTAAAAGCTCATTGAAGCGCTACACATGGTCAGACTCCGTTAAAGTGCTTGCGGTAGCGCGCTGGCATATCAGCGACCCGCATGATCATGGGCAGGTCGGCCGAGTTAAAGTCAGGGTCCCAGGCCGGTGCGCCCAAAATCTTGGCGCCTAGGCGCAAATAGCCTTTGATCAGCGCCGGCGGCTCAACCTGCAAATGACGGTCCAGTTGCTCGACAGGCAAAGGCAGGCGAGGCCGCACATGGTATTCAACGGATGCCATGTGAGTGGCACTGAGCTGCGACCAGATGCTGGCCGCTACGTCGCCCGAGACCATGCCGTTGTGCAACATGGGAATGCTGGCGCAACCGATCATGGTGTCCAGTTGGTTGCGGTTCATGAATTCAAACAGGGCCCCCCAAAGGGCCAAAATCACGCCGCCATGTCGGTGGTCAGGGTGCACACAGCTACGGCCCAACTCCACCATGCGCGAGCGAATGCTGCGCAAGCGCGTCAAATCAAATTCGGTGTCGCTGTATGTGCCGCCTGCACGTTTGGCTTGGGCCGGGGTCAACACACGGTAAGTGCCAATCACTTGCTCGGTCAACACATCGCGCACCAACAAATGCTCGCAATAGTCATCAAACAAGTCGATGTCGTGACCGGCCAACTTGCAAGACAGTTGAGCCCCCATCTCACCAACAAATACATTGAATCGCAGCTTCTGCGCTTCCCGAACTTCATCTTCATGCAAAGCCCAAGATACCCGGATGCCTCCACGTTCGACTGCAGAGGCTGGAACTGAAATGGCCGCTACGCCGTCGCGATGAAGTGCTCCACCTGGCACCAGGGCGGAAGACGAGGAAAAAGCAGGGGTTGGAATTTCTTTCATCGGGGACTCCTTCGGTTCTCAATCGGTTTAAGGTCTGTTTGTTTCGATTGAGGCCATCTTGTCGGACCCGCATGACACCTGCATGGCACTCAAATGACATTTGCATGAAACCCCAATAGACTGGATTGACACGCCTTAGTCACACAGATGTCACACGCCAGGTGGAGAATATTTTCCAAAGGATATTGCCATGTCACGTACTGAACACGCTCAATTAGAAGAAGATCAAATTCGCCGCCTGCGTGAAGACCTGCTGGACACGCTGGATGAAGAGTTTGAAATGGAGCTGGACGACCGCCTGTCTGGCGGTGATGGCACCCAAATGGGGGCTACAGCGGCCTCACGCGCACATTACTTTCGCGAGTTGCTGCGTTTGCAAGGCGAGTTGGTCAAGTTGCAAGACTGGGTGGTCGCCCACCGCCAGCGGGTGGTGATTTTGTTTGAAGGCCGGGATGCCGCAGGCAAAGGTGGCGTTATAAAACGCATTACCCAGCGCTTGAATCCGCGCGTTTGCCGTGTAGCGGCTCTGCCCGCGCCCAACGACAGGGAACGCACCCAATGGTATTTCCAGCGTTATGTGGCGCATTTACCAGCAGCCGGTGAGATTGTCTTGTTTGACCGCAGTTGGTACAACCGCGCCGGCGTCGAACGGGTCATGGGCTTTTGCAACGACACTGAGTATGAAGAGTTTTTCCGCACCGTGCCCGAGTTTGAAAAAATGTTGGTGCGCAGCGGCATCACGCTGATCAAGTACTGGTTTTCAATCACCGATGATGAGCAGCACGCTCGGTTTTTGGGGCGCATTCACGATCCCTTGAAGCAGTGGAAGCTCAGCCCCATGGATTTAGAGAGCCGTCGCCGATGGGAAGACTACACGCGCGCTAAGGAAACCATGATCGAGCGAACACACACTTCTGAAGCGCCTTGGTGGGTGGTACAGGCCGTTGACAAAAAAAGCGCACGCCTCAATTGCATTGATCATTTGTTGGGCCATTTCAACTACCACGAGATCGAGCATGACGGTGTTCAGTTGCCGGCCCGGGTGCGCAATCCCGACTACATCCGCCACCCTGTTCCGGATGACATGATCATTCCCGAGAAGTATTAAATCCCCTGCCCCAGGTAACGCTTGCGCCAAAAATAAATGGGCAAGCCCAGCCCCAGGGCCAGCATTCCCAGCTCGGTCCACAAAAGGCTACCTTCGGTGTGCAGGAACGGGAAATTCTCAAAGTTCATGCCAAAAAATCCGGTGATCAGGTTCAACGGCAAAAAGATGGCGGTCAACACCGTCAAGGTGCGCATGATGTCATTGGTGCGATTGCTTTGAGCGTTGAAATGCATCTGCACCGCTGTTTCTGCGCTTTGCTCCAGCCTTTGGACATGGTGGACCACCCGCTCAATGTGCTCCAACACATCGCGACTTCGCACCTTAAGCAACTCCAAAGCTCGGGAGTGATCGTCAGGGTTCAACGGCTGATCGTTCAAAGCGTCTGTCCAGTCTTGTATGGCTGCGCGCTGATCTTCGCAAATTTCATCCAGGTAGTGCAATGAAAGTCGCGCGTCAAGCAACGCGCTCCAGTTGTTAAAGCGTGTGTTTGGATTGAGCAGCTCACTTTGCCAATGGTCCAATTGCCGCGTCAACTCACGCCGCAGGTTCAAGTAGCCATCTACCATTTGGCTCACGACACGCAGCATTAAATCGGCAGGGCTGGCGGGCATACGGTTCATTTGTTGGTGGGCAGACATGTCCACCGCTTGCAACAAGCGCGCCGCAAAGCTCTCGCGAATTGCGCAGTCGGCCGGATGCACCGTCACCACCACCCGATCAAACACAACAAAGGCGACCGGGCTGGTGTCTATACGGCGCAGCACCGTCGGTCCGCCCCGGTCGCTCTTGCGGTGCAGTATTTCACCGGACCGCGACAAATCCGACTCACTTTGCCCTGTGGCCAGGCGCCGAAAAACCAGCAAGTTGTAGTCCGAGGTGAAATCAAAATGGGAGGGCAACTGATTATTCAAGAGGTCTTGAAGATGCAAATCCAATATGGTGGCGCCGCACAAGGCCTGCAAAGCGCCTTGCACCTGACTTTGCAACACCTCAAACTCACGCCTGGAAAAAGCCATCCAGATAAAGCCCTGTTCGGGCAGGCGCTGGGGCAAATGATCGGACTGACTGACAGCACCCGATGCGATTGAAAAAACTTTCATGACTCACCCACGCTTATCAACGAGAGGCTGAACCTGTGCAGCCCTTGTGTCAATCATGTAATCAAGCCGTGAAAATTTGATGACAAGCGTGTGTTGATAGCTTGGCGATAATCAGATTTTTTTGGAAAGAACTCCCTCATGATCCTCGAACATGCAGACATCCGCATCGCTCCCGGCCAGCAAGCCGCTTTCGAAGAAGCCATCGCACGCGGCCTAAACACCGTGGCAGTCAAGGCCAAAGGTTTTCAAGGTGCCAAGGTGAACCGCGGCATTGAAAGCCCTGAGCGTTATGTGTTGCAGATTTTTTGGGACACTTTGGAAGACCACACTGTTGGCTTTCGCCAGTCTGAACTGTTCACAGAGTGGCGCGCCATCGTGGGGCCCTTTTTTGCAGCGCCCCCCGTGGTAGAGCACTTTGAACTGGCACTGAAATCGGCTTGAGTGCGCAGGAAATCGGCCTGAGACGCCGTCCCAGGCCAATTGACTTAGGGCTTGGCGGCCTGGCGCTCTGCTAGATAAATCTCTATGCGGCGGTTTTTAGCGCGACCGACCTCGGTTGCGTTGTCAGCGATCGGCTGCTTGGAGCCATGGCCTTCGGTGGTAACGCGGCGCGAGTCAACCCCCTTAGAGACCAAATAGTCACGCGCACTTTGAGCCCGGTTAACTGACAACGGATTGTTTACAGCATCCGAGCCGGTGTTGTCCGTGTGACCGACGATGCGCACCTCAGTGTTGGGTTGGCTGTTCAAGCCCTGCGCAAACTGGTCCAGTACGGGCTGCAAATTGGGCTTGATGTTGTAGCGGCCCGAATCAAAAGAAATGTCGCTCGGAATATTCAGCTTGAGCTGATTGTCTGGCGTTTGAGTGACCACCACCCCGGTACCAGCCGTGGCTTTTTCCATGGCCAGGCGTTTTTCTTCCATGTTTTTGGACCAGACATAGCCGCCCAAGGCGCCCACGGCTGCACCGACGGCAGCGGACTGACGACTGTCACCCAGCAAGACACCCGCCAGCGCGCCTAAGCCGGCGCCGGTGGCCGCGCCCTTTTGTTCAGCAGTGGGGTTGGCGCACCCCGAGATCAATGTGGTGGCAATACACAGCAACGCCACGACAGGGGTGTATGAAAAACGAGTTTTTGATAAATGGATTTGTGACATAAAAGCCTCCTGAAAATAAAAAAATGAATACACCTTGCTAATGTACGGGTGCATCTACTTCAGTGACCAGGTCCAGATGTGAACAAATTCAACAATCGAAACAAACTGTGCGTTACGTCAAGCATCTCTTTGTGCGCTAACCAACTTAGCCAGCAATGCCAGCAACTGCTGCTGCTCCGCTTCTTGCAGCGGCTGAAGAATTAGTGCCTGAACTTGCGCCACTTCAGGCGCCATCTCCAGCACCGCCTTTTCGCCCTTAGGGGTCAGCCACAGCAATTTACGGCGCCGGTCTTGGGGCGAAGCCTCACGGCGCACCCAGCCTTTGCTTTCCAAGCGGCCAATCACCGAGCCTGAGGTGGCAGCGTCAAAAGCCACCCGCGCTGCCAAGGTCACTTGATCGGTCCCCGGCGAATCCATCAGCGCGTTCAAGATCGCAAATTGGACCGGGGTCACATCAAAGGCCGCCAGGTGTTGTGCAAAAACCGAGACCGCAATTTGTTGCGCTCTTCGAATCAAGTGACCGGGCGCCTGGGCGAAATCAAAACTTTGAGACATGGGCCAAGTTTAAAGAACCTGCAGCGCATTCTTCAAATGCCGCGACGAAAAGGTTAAAGTGCATGCCACGAATTGACCCACATGGAGCCCTCTTGAATTACCTTTTCACACCAACCGCCACAATTTCCGTCCCCGTTGTAGGCGAAACCGCCCAATTTCCGGTGCACCGCATTTACTGCGTGGGCCGCAACTACGAAGAACACGCAAAAGAAATGGGTTTTACCGGACGCGAGCCACCCTTTTTCTTTTTGAAACCGGCGGACGCGCTGATCGTGGTCGAGGCCGGGCAAACGGGCGTGCAGCCCTACCCCAGCTTGACGCAAAACTTCCACCATGAAATCGAATTGGTGGTAGCCATTGGTACCGGCGGCAAAAACATCAAAGCCGCAGACGCCATGAAACACATCTATGGCTACGCCGTCGGCTTGGACATGACGCGGCGAGATTTGCAAAACGAGATGAAAAAGCAAGGCCGGCCTTGGTGCATCGGCAAGGCATTTGACCATTCCGCCCCCATCGGCCCCATCACGCCAGTGGCCCAGGCCGGGGATGTGCCTCATGCGGACATCGCCTTGGAGGTCAATGGACAGGTTCGCCAAAGCAGCACCGTTGCCAAATTGATCTGGAACATTGCCGAGACCATCGAACACTTGTCGGCCGCTTGGGAATTGCAGCCCGGCGATTTGATTTATACAGGCACCCCCGAAGGCGTGGCTGCCGTCGTGCCCGGCGACGTTTTGATCGGCCATGTGGCAGGTTTAGGATCGCTCAGCGTCAAAATTGTCTAAGTCACCTTGGGTAAGTACCAATTAACCGACCGATCGGTTGGTTTTATGATCTACCCAACTTTGTTGAATTACTTGAATTTACCCCTATTTGGAGATCCACCAATGAAACCATTTTTCAAACAGACCGCACTCGCAATCGGCCTGGTCTGCGCTAGCTGGAGTGCGCAAGCCCAAGTGGTGACCCTGAAAGTTCACCACTTCCTTGGGCCACAGTCGATCCAGCACATTGGCATGCTGGGTGAATGGTGCAAAAACCTGGCACGAGACTCCAAAGACCGCATTAAGTGCGACATCTTTCCGGCCATGCAACTCGGCGGCACTCCGCCCCAGCTGTTTGAACAAGCTCGCGATGGCGTGATTGATGTGGCTTGGACGCTGCAAGCCTACACCCCAAAGTTGGCCAAACTCGAAGTCTTTGAGTTGCTCTTCATGATGACGAACGCCGAAGCAACCAGCCGTGCAGCCTGGGACTACGCGCAAAAGTACGCTCAAGATGACTTCAAAGACGTCAAGATGCTGGCGGTGCATGTGCACGGCCCAGGCAACATTTACACCAAAAACAAAGCTGTTCAAACCATGGCTGACCTTAAAGGCTTGAAGGTTCGCGCACCCACTCGCCAGGTCAACAAAATGGTCGCCATGATGGGCGCCACCCCGGTGGCCATGCCAGTGCCGCAAGTTCCTGAAGCCTTGTCCAAAGGCGTCATCGACGGCGCCGTCATACCTTATGAAGTGGCGCCCGGCCTGAAGGTCAACGAGTTGACCAATTTCACAGCCGAGACGGACCGCAGTTACAACGCGCTTTACACCACCGTGTTTGTGGTGCCAATGAACAAAGCTAAGTACGATTCGCTGCCAGCTGATTTGAAAGCGGTCATCGACAAAAATTCGGGCCGCGAACTGTCGGCGTTCTTGGGTAAAACCCAAGCCGGTGCCGATGTGCCGGGCAAGAAAGTGTTTGAAGCTTCTGCTAATCAAAAAATCAGCATCATCCCCAAGGTTGAGCTGGAAAAATGGAAGAAGGCCACCGACTCTCTGGACGATGCCTGGGTCACTGAAATGACGGGCAAAGGCTTTGATGGCAAAGGCATGCTGCAAAGCGCCGCCGACCTGATCAAGCAATACACCAAGTAAGCGCTGGATCGCCCAACCGGAGCAAGTGCGGCAAGCATTTGTTCCGGTTCATTTTTTGGGGTTAATTACTTCAGGTTTTAATCAGATCGATTGTGCCCCCCTATTAACACTTTCAAACCTAGAACACTATGTTGTTTTCCAACGCGCTAGGACGGCTTGCCCGTTTATGCAGCATCTTGGGCGGTCTTTTGATGACCGGCCTGATGCTAATGACTTGTTACAGCTTGATCGGCCGCAATGTCTTTGACACAGCACTGATTGGCGACTTTGAGTTGACCGGCATAGGCTCCGGCGCTGCTATTGCCTTTTTCATGCCACTGTGCCAGTTCAAACGAGACAACATCATCGTGGACTTCTTTACGGCCAACCGCAGTGCAGCCTTCAACTTCAAGCTCGATCGTTTTGGCGATCTGCTGATGACCCTGATTTTCTTTTTGCTGGCCTGGCGCTGCGGAGCAGCCGCCATCAACGCCCGAGAAACCGAGGGCGCCTCGATGTTGCTGGGCTTTCCGGACTGGGTCGTGTTCACCAGCATGTGTATCCCCTTCTCCTTGACCGCCTTCATTGCGGCCATGCAAACCCTCTCCCGATTTAACCCTGAAGCAGAGGTGACTGCATGACCCCGATCCAGTTGGCCTTGCTCATTTTTGGCGTCATGCTGTTCCTGATGGTGGTGCGCGTACCCATTGCCGGGGCTATGTTTATCGCAGGCGCGGTGGGTTTTGTACTGCAGTCCGGCTTATCGCCGTTCCTCAATTTCGTCAACAACCTGGCCTTTGCGCGCCTGGCCAATTACGATTTATCGGTCATCCCCTTGTTCATCTTGATGGGCCACTTTGCCACGCAAGGCGGCATTAGCAAGGCCTTGTTCCAATTTGCGGCCGCTGTGATGGGGCGCTTTAAAGGTGGCCTGGCCATGGGCGCAGTCCTGGCTTGTGCTGCCTTTGGTGCGATTTGTGGTTCGTCTGTCGCCACAGCGGCCACCATCACGGGTGTGGCTTTGCCTGAAATGAAACGCCATGGTTACTCAGGCCGTCTGGCCACAGGCACCTTGGCGGCAGGTGGCACTTTGGGCATTTTGATTCCACCTTCAGTGCCCCTGGTGATTTACGCCATCTTGACCGAACAAAACATCGCAAAACTATTTGCCGCGGCAATGATGCCGGGCCTGATTGCCATGGTGGGTTACATGATTGCGATCGCCATTTATGTGCGCGTCGTGCCCGGCCAAGCCCCTGATAACGAACAAGCAGAAAAGCTGACGTTGGAATCGCTCAAGGGGATCTTTCCGATTGCCACTATCTTTGTGATTGTTTTTGGCGGTATCTATGCCGGTTATTTCACACCCACCGAAGGCGCGGCAGTGGGCGCGACCTCGACTTTTGTCGCGGCCTTGCTCAAGCGTGAATTGACTTGGACGAAGTTCCTCGAGTGCTTCCACGCCACAGCGCTCAGCTCGGCCATGATTTTCATGATCTTCATGGGCGCCGACGTGATGAACGCCTCATTGGCGCGCACCCAGGTGCCGGGCCAACTGGCCGAAATGGTGGTGGCCATGAACCTGGCGCCTTTGATGGTGGTGGGCGGCATCTTGCTCTTGTATGTGGTTCTGGGCGCGGTGATGGACGAACTGTCCATGCTGCTGCTGACCATTCCGATCTTCTTTCCCATTATCATGAAGCTCGACTTTGGCATGACACCCGAACACACCGCCATCTGGTTTGGCATCATGGTGCTGATGACGGTGGGATTTGGTATGCTGGCCCCGCCGGTTGGGCTGAACGTGTATGTCGTCAATGGCATGGCCAAGGATGTGCCGCTGAGTGAGAGCTACAAGGGCATCATGCCGTTTTTAATCAGCGACACAATTCGCACCTTGCTGCTGTTGTTCTTCCCTGGCATCTCCCTATTCCTGATCCAGTACCTGACCTGAACTAGC
>CANGEG010000111.1 GCA_947452725.1 Comamonadaceae bacterium
CAAAGAAAACACCATCATCATCGACGGCGCGGGTGCTGCTGGCGATATCGAAGCCCGCGTTAAACAAGTGCGCGTGCAAATCGAAGAAGCCACCTCTGACTACGACCGCGAAAAGCTGCAAGAGCGCGTGGCTAAGTTGGCTGGCGGTGTTGCTGTGATCAAGGTCGGCGCTGCCACCGAAGTCGAAATGAAAGAAAAGAACGCCCGCGTTGAAGATGCATTGCACGCAACTCGCGCTGCTGTGGAAGAAGGCATCGTGGCTGGCGGTGGCGTGGCATTGCTGCGTGCACGTCAAACAGCTGGCGTCATCAAAGGCGACAACGCTGACCAAGACGCCGGCATCAAGCTGGTGTTGAAAGCCATCGAAGCCCCATTGCGCGAAATCGTGTACAACGCCGGTGGCGAGCCATCAGTGGTGGTGAACGCGGTGTTGGCCGGCACAGGCAACTACGGCTTCAACGCCGCTAACGACACCTATGGCGACATGATCGAAATGGGCATCTTGGACCCCACCAAAGTGACACGCACTGCTTTGCAAAACGCAGCGTCTGTGGCCTCTTTGATGTTGACCACCGAGTGCATGGTTTCAGAAGCACCGAAAGACGAAGCCGGCGGCGGCATGCCTGATATGGGCGGCATGGGCGGTATGGGCGGTATGGGCGGCATGGGTATGTAATTGCCCGGCGCGCAAAGACCTTGAACGGTCTTTGATACACCACAAAAAACCCCGCGAAATCCTCGCGGGGTTTTTTTATGTCCAAGCCGATTCGGTCACAATGCACTCATGGACGCAGAGCGTATTGTTTTTCACTTGCCCCAACGCTTCGCCGCATTGATGGCGGTCTACGGGTTGGACCGTCGCGTTCAGCAACAGGGGCTGTATGCCCATGCACAAAATGACTTGGACTTGGACTTGGCCATGATGGTGCAAGGCTGTACAAACCCCGTATTGCCGTTCGAAGTGGCCAATGCATTGGTAGACATTTACCAATACCCCGTGGACCTGCTGGACATTCCCGCAGCAAGCGGCCTAAAGCAAGCGCAAATAGGGGCCCAGGGCAACGTTGGTGGTCTAAAGACCAACGTGCCAGTTTGTTTGAGGCGGCCATGCTCATCACATTGAATCTGCGAGAGTGCATTGAATTCAACAAACACCTGTTGGACAAGGACTCTGCATGAATTTGCGTCGAATTTCTGGGGTTTTGATTTTGGCTGTGCTGTTCAAGCTGAGTGCGACCTTCGCCTCGACGATGCCCTACCACGGACCGGTCGTTGCCGACCTTACCGAACATCCACTTGCTGCCTGTCACGAACACAACGCTCATGCCAGCGGGGAAACTACGCCCACGCTTGATGCTTTGAATACATCAACTTCATCAACGAGCACTTGCTCACCATGGGACAACTGCCACCACTGTTGCGCAGTGGGCTTGGGCATGTATGTCTCCATGGTGGCGCATCAGTTGCCCAGCGCCGCACCCATGCGGGCCTGGACGCATGGCACCAGCCTGAGCCCCGGGCCGGACCTTCGCCCGCCGATTGCCTGGACCTTCATCGCCACTTTGCTCCTCACTGCGTGAGGTTTCTTTGTTTTCGCGCCTGCTGCGCAGGCGCATGGAATGTTCATGACTTCATCTTTTCAACTTCAACACGGCGCCATGTTGCTGCGCTACTCGGGCATCAGCTTCATTTCGGGCGCGGTGAATCACGGCTTTTTTAGCGAACAACGCTCACTATGGACCGCCGCCATCGGCATGGTGTTGTTCGTCATCGGTGCAGTGCTGGAACACCGCATGGCAGACAAGAATCCCGATCAACCCCAAACCAGCTTGTTGCAGACGCTGGCATTGGGCTCGCTCCTGTCGATTGGCCTGGGCTTTTTCACGGGCGGGTTGCAGCACTTTCCTGACTCGCCTGCGCGCAGCAGCTGGGTGGTCCCTTTGGGTTTCTTGGTCTCTGTTTTGGCCTTGGCTTTCAGCGCCCCGCGCATGTGGCAACGTGCGGCCACGGTGTATGTCATCGGGCTGGGCGCATTGGTGGCTACTGGCAGCTGGAGCGCCTGGCAATGGCTGGAGCACCATCCTGAATGGGCGGCCACCGGGCACAGCCATGATGCGGCAACCGAGCACAACCATGGCGAGAACCGCGCCGGTGCAGCAAGCAATGCAAATCACGACGGCCCCGAAATGACGCCCTTGGTGGCCCAGGTGGTGAGCCGCAGCGTTGCACTGCGTATGGACGACCAAATGCGCTTTACCCCGTCACAGATCGAGGTTCAAGCAGGAGAAACCGTGCGCTTTGTGATCCATAACGCGGGTCAGACCTCGCATGAAATGGTGCTGGGCAGCGATGAGGAAATTCGCCTGCATGCCCAGGCCATGCAGCAAGGTGCAGGGCATGAGGCAGGGCACAGCCACGCTAGCGGCGCCGCCATATCGGTGGCAGCAGGCCAAATGGGCGAGTTGGTGGTCAGCTTTGGCCAAGCGCAAAAATTGCAAATGGCTTGCCTGATTCCGGGCCACTATGAAGCGGGCATGCGCGGTACCGTGAACGTGGTGTCAGTTTCAGCTGCAGCACAAACCGCAGCACCCACTGTGCACTCCCACGAACATGATCACAGCGCGCACAAGCACTGAGCGCTTGCCCTTTTAGGAGCCCAAGCATGCTGGCGATCTTGGCCAGACGGCCCTCCTATCGCTTGCAGACCAGCTCCTAGAGAACTCGTCCCGACAGGCAGCAGGAATCAGCGCACGCGGCTGAGCAAACCGGCCGTCGATGCGTCCAGACCGCAGGCATCGCCAGACAGGATGCGGGCATGGATGTCTTTGGCCAATACTTTGCCCAGCTCCACGCCCCATTGGTCAAAACTGTTGATACCCCACACCGCGCCGCTGACAAAGACGCGGTGCTCTTGTAATGCAATCAGTGCGCCTAGGCTGGCTGGCGTGAGTTCATTGAGCAGCAGGAAAGTGCTGGGTCGGTTGCCGGGGAAATCCTTGTGCCCACCCGCATCCTGTTTGCCCAGCATCAGTGCCTGCGCCTGGGCAATCACATTGGCCAGCAGCAGTTCGTGGTGGTCTTTCAGGCTGTGTGTAGGTTTTTTGACTGCGATGAATTCCATTGGCACGATATCGGTGCCTTGGTGCAGCATCTGAAAATAGGCATGTTGTCCGTTGGTGCCCGGCTCGCCCCACAGCACCGGTGAGGTGCCGAATGTCAACGCCTGGCCGTGACGATCTACACGCTTGCCGTTGCTCTCCATCTCCAGCTGCTGCAAATACGCCGGCACACGTCGCAGAGCGCTGTGGTACGGCGCAATTGATCGGCTGGTGTAGTGTAAAAAGTTGCGATACCAGACGTCAAGCAGACCCAACCGCACGGGTAAATTTTGCGCCAACTGCGCGGTCTGAAAATGCTGGTCCATGGCGTGAGCTCCGGCCAGCAGATCTTTGAACCCAGCCTCGCCAATGGCGATCGCCACCGGCAAGCCGATGGCTGACCACATGGAATAACGTCCACCCACCCAATCCCAAAAACCAAAGGTGGTGCTAATGCCGAACTCGGCTGCAGCGGCCACATTGGTGGTCAGCGCCGCGAAGTGCCTCGCCACATCAGCGCCGCCTTGCGCCTTGAACCACTGCAAAGCCGAATGGGCGTTGGTCATGGTCTCGATGGTGGTGAAGGTTTTGGATGCGATCAAAAACAAAGTGTGCCCGGCCTTCAAGCCCTTAAGCACGCCGGCCAGCTCATGGCCATCCACGTTTGATACAAAGTGAAATCGTTTGCCCGCAAGCGCAAAGTCTTGCAGCGCCAACACGGCCATTTGGGGGCCTAGGTCTGAGCCGCCAATGCCGATGTTCACTACATCGGTGATTTGGTCATCAGCGCGCACCTGCTCGGCGAAATGCAGCATGGCGTTCAAGGTCGCGTGCACTTGAGCCAAAGGCGCTGCCAACTCACCGCTTAGGCTGCCTGCCGGTTGGCGCAGCAACCAATGCATCACGGCGCGGTCTTCGCTCACATTGATGCGATCACCCCGGAACATGGCATCACGGTGCGCTTCCAATCGCGTTTGCTGCGCCAACTCTTGCAGCAACGCTTCAGTCGCAGTATCCACATGATTTTTCGACAAGTCAGCAAACACATGTGGCGCCGACTGGCTGAACGTCGTCGCACGACCCGCGTCCACAGCGAAAGCATTACGCAGATCAAAGCCTTCAAAGGCTTGAGCACGGTGTTGCAGATACTTCCAGGCAGAGGTTTGGTCACAACGCATTGTTTTTTCTTTCAATGGTGGGGTCGCTTGAAGGCGGCCACTTGCAGGATTTTTAGAAGCCAGCTTGCTGGCGATTTCAAGCTTTCTTCATCAGATCTTCAAGTTTCACCGCATCAGCGCAGAAGGCGCGAATGCCTTCTGCAAGTTTTTCGGTCGCCATGGCGTCTTCGTTCAACGCCAAGCGGAAAGAAGCTTCGTTATAAGCCACAGCCGGCAAGTCCAACGCCTGTGCGGCTTGGGCGTCCAGTGCAGCGCTGAGCGGCGCGTCGGTGACAGCCAATTGCGCCAGCAAATCAGGGCTGATGGTCAACAAATCGCAACCGGCCAGCGCGGTGATTTGCCCGACATTGCGAAACGAAGCGCCCATGACCTCGGTGTGAATGTCGTGCTTTTTGTAGTGATTGAAGATCGCCCTGACCGAACGCACCCCCGGATCGTTAACTCCCGATTGCTCGGCTTCATTCCAAGCTGCGCCCGCGTTTTTCTTGTACCAGTCGTAAATGCGGCCGACGAATGGCGAAATCAATTGCACCTTGGCTTGACCACACGCCACCGCTTGGCAAAAAGCAAACAGCAAAGTCAGGTTGGTGTGAATGCCCTCTCGCTCCAACTCAGCTGCAGCTTGAATGCCCTCCCAAGTGGCGGCCACTTTAATCAACACTCGTTGGCGCGAAATGCCCTGCGCTTCATACAGGCCCATGATGCGACGCGCGCGAGCCAAGGTGGCGGCGGTGTCAAAGCTCAAGCGTGCATCGACTTCGGTAGATACACGGCCCGGAATCGTTTTCAAAATCTCGCAGCCAAAGCGAACCAGTAAATGATCCATCACCACGTCCAGGGGCGCGCCACGATGCGTTGCCACCGCCTCGCTCAGCAACGGGGCGTACTCGGGCTTTTGTACCGCCTTCAAGATCAAGGACGGATTGGTTGTTGCGTCTTGCGGCTGAAATTGAGCGAGCTGTTTGAAATCACCGGTGTCTGCCACCACGGTGGTGAATTTTTTGAGGGCGTCGAGTTGGTTCATGGCATTTTTATTGAAATGAGGCTTGAATTATCAATGAAACAAAGTTACATTACAAATCAAATTTTCGTGTAACTTAGAAACACCATGGCTTTTGATCTCGTATTTTTCGGCGGCACCGGTGATCTGGTGTGGCGCAAACTCATGCCCGCCCTGTTTCAAGCTTACCGCCACGGCTCACTGCCAGAGGGCGGTCGCATCATCGGCGTGGGACGCGATGACTTGTCTGACGCTCAATACCGCCAGCAAATTCAAACCCGCTTTGAGCAGGTCGACGGTGCCAAGCGCCCCAATAGCGAAGAGTTTGCCCGCTTTGCCGACCTGCTGTGCTTCGTACGAATGGACCTGTCCAAGCCCGAAGCCTATGCAGCGCTCAAGACACGTCTGGCCGAGCGCGAAACGGACCATGTGGTGATGTATCTGTCCACCGCGCCCAGCCTGTTCACGACCGTGTGTGAGCAGCTCGCCGCCAGTGGTCTTAATACGCCTAAAACACGCATCGTGCTGGAGAAACCGTTAGGCCACGATCTGGCTTCGAACCGTGCCATCAACGAGGCCGTGGGCAAAGTCTTTAAAGAGCAACAGATATTTCGCATCGACCATTACCTGGGTAAACCGGCCGTGCAAAACCTGTTTGCCATGCGCTTTGGCAACGCCTTGTTTGAGCCGCTGTGGCGACGCGAACACATCGCCAATATTCAGATCACCATTGCCGAAGAGCTGGGTGTAGAAAAGCGTGGTGCATTTTACGAAACCACTGGCGCACTGCGCGACATGGTGCAAAACCATGCACTGCAACTGCTGTGCGCGATTGCCATGGAGCCGCCCATCAACGCACATGCCGACGCGATTCGCGACGAAAAACTCAAAGTGCTGCGCGCCCTCAAACGCTGGACGCCTGAGACCCTGAGCCAACACGTCATCCGCGGCCAATACAGCGCTGGCAATGTGGAAGGCCAAACCGTGTCCGGTTACCTCGAAGAAAAGGGCGTCAGCCCCAGCAGCAGCACCGAAACCTTTGTTGCCCTGCGTACGGAGATCGCCAACTGGCGCTGGGCAGGCGTGCCCTTTTACATTCGCACCGGCAAGCGCATGGCCTCAAGCGAGGCGCACATTGAAATCAATTTCCGCCCCACACCACACGCTATTTACCAAAGTCCCATGGGCCAAGTCAATTCGCTGGTGATTCATCTGCAACCCAAAGACGGGCTGGAACTGCACCTGTTTGCACAGGGGCAAAGCAAGCGAAGCCAAGGCGGCGTCAGCAACACGCTCAGTCCAGTGCATTTGGATCTGGACTTTGACAAACGCTTTGGCAGTCAACGCGTAGGCGCTTATGAGCGTTTACTGCTAGACGTACTGGACGGACGATTGAATCTGTTTGTACGCAGCGACGAACAAGAGGAAGCCTGGCGCTGGGTCGAGCCCATTTTGAACCACTGGCAACTTGACACCATGGGCCCGCGCCCCTATGCAGCAGGCACCTGGGGGCCTAGCGCATCGAGCGCTATGATTGCTCGCGACGGCTTTTGCTGGAGCGAAGAAACCTGATTTGTCTGGAGAGACCGCATGTTGGAACGAATCAAGGCATCATTGCCCTCACTGGCCCCTGCTGAACAACGGGTGGGCAAGTTGGTCTTGGCCGATCCACGCGCCTTTGCCAACCTGCCTGTCACGGAGTTGGCCGATCGCTCGCATGTGAGCAAACCCACTGTGGTGCGCTTTTGCCGCAGCATGGGCTACGATGGCCTGTCGGACTTCAAACTTAAACTGGCCGGTAGCGTCAGTGAGGGCGTGCCCTTTATTCACCGCAGTGTGGACGTGGACGACAAGACCAGCGATGTGGCGGTCAAAGTCATCGACAACACCGTTGCAGCTTTTTTGAAATACCGAAACGACGCCAGCTTTTTTGCATTGGAGCATGCGGCCAAAGCTTTGGTCGACACTCAAATCTCCAATCGTCGCATCGAGTTCTATGGTGTGGGCAATTCGGGCATTGTGGCGCAAGACGCGCAGCACAAATTCTTTCGCTTGGGTTTGAATACCATCGCCTACAGCGACGGGCACATGCAAGTCATGAGCGCCTCCATGCTCAACCCGGGTGACTGCGTGGTGATCATCTCCAACTCAGGCCGCACCCGCGACCTGATGGATGCCTGCGACATTGCCCGCAAACGCGGCGCCACAACAATAGTGATCACGGCCAGCGGCTCACCCTTGGCCGGCGCCGGGCACATTCACCTGACCGCCGACCACCCCGAGGGCTATGACAAATACAGCCCCATGGTGTCGCGCTTGCTGCATTTGCTGATCATCGATATTTTGGCCACCACGGTGGCACTGCGCATGGGCGAGAAGCTGCAGCCCATGCTGCGTGACATGAAAAACAATTTGCGCAGTAAGCGATACACCTGAGCTTTTTGGGCTTGGCCAGGCTCAGCGCGCCTTCACCGTGCGCCGGCTTTGCAGCATCTTGACGTTCATCTCGCCATCCAATGAGGAAGCGTAAAACTTCTCAATCATCTGCACCGAAGTGCGCGCGTTGCGCGCTAAAGTCAGCATGTCGATGCCTTGACCGTAAAGTAAACGGAACATCAAGGAGGTATGGCGCAGGCAATACAAAGTGCGCGTGCGATCCAGCTCGTCGGTAGTCGACAAGCCGGCCTCACGCATCACCCACTTGAACCAAAACCCCAGGACCGCCAACGCATAGTTGCGATCTTTTTCGGCTGGCAAAAAAACGTAATCTTCGTCACCACCATAGCCCTGGCTTTGACTGTAGCGATGCGCCGATTCATACACCTGTACTGCCGGACTCAATGTCACCATCGGCTTGTCGTGTTTTTTGGTTTGTGGCATTTTCAGTCGCAGATACACACTCTCGCCGCGCACCACCGTCACGTGTTTGTGTTTCAACTCTCGCAAATCACCGGGCCGCACAAAGCTATTGACCATGAAGCGGATTACCCAAAACATATCTGGCGCTAAACGCATATTGCGCGGCGCCACCCAAAAACGATCTCTCTGCCCTTCAGTGGATTTCACTTCGGGTGCGATCACGCCGGTGCGCGACATTTTTAAAGCGGTACGGCAGACTTTGCCGTATTCGGCAAGCGTCAACATCGAGCGTGGCTGAACGGTCACCCTGACTTTAGGCAAATCAGGTACCTCTTTGAGCAAGCCTTTGCGCACCGCTAATTTGAGCAGCTTACGCACAATCACCAGGTACTGCGAAATGGTGGTGGTGCTCAACTCATGTTTGGTGAGCCTGGAGACGAAATCGTCCAGCACCACATGGGTTACCTGGGTGGGCGGGATATACCGGAAGAACGGCAATACATGCGCATCAAGCCGATTCTTTTGAATCCCAACCGATGACGCGCTCAACTCTGAACGCATCACGCGTTCCCACTCCGCTTCGAGCAACTGCTCGGCCAAGACGTTGAAATTATTTTGCTTTTCAAAGCTACGGCGATCTTGCTCTTGATGTGTTTCTTTTCTATTTTCGAGTGGTTTGTGTTTTTGTTTTAACTCGGGCTCAGACTGCGGCGCCTGCATGACCACAGGCTGGGCGTGACTTGCAACTCCAATTTTTTGCTCCCTCAATTGCACGCTGACCAGTTCCCAGGACTCGGGCGTCAATACATAGAAAACGGGTTTGTTATCGTTCAAAACAGCCAAGGGCGATAGGCCACACTCATCCATCAGCCGGACGGGGTGAGTAATAAAGTCACTCAAACTAGCCAATTTGTCAGCATTTATAGTATTAAAAAGCATATTGCTAGGATATATATGAATGGCTTTTTTGTCTTCAATAACTACCAATGTTTATGGTGTTTCATTGTAGCTGCTTTGGCTACACTGGCAGCCACAACAGCTTTCGCTCAATCGTCTGTCACCATCTGGGGCATTGCCGACGCTGGTCTGCAAAACGCTTCACAAAACGGCGTGACAAAAACACAACTGTCTTCTTCGGGCAATGCCTCTAGCCAGTTGGGCTTCAAAGGTACTGAGGACATGGGCGGTGGTATGTCTGCCAGTTTCTGGCTGGAATCTGCTTTGACCATGGATGCTCCTGCTGCAGTGAACTTTGCTCGCCGTCAGACATTGGACTTGGCTGGCAGCTTGGGCGCCATCCGTTTGGGCCGCGACTACACTCCTACCTTCTGGAACCACACTGTGTTTGATCCGTTTGGCACCGTGGGTTCGGGCGCTGGCTCTAACATCAC
>CANGEG010000112.1 GCA_947452725.1 Comamonadaceae bacterium
TCAGCGCTTGACCGGCCCAGGGGTGGTTGCCGTCCAGCAGCACCTTGTCGCCCTTGATTTTGACCACGGTGAACACCTGCTCGCTGCCATCTTCAGCACGGCCACGCAACTGCCCGCCCACCTTCACGCCCGGTGGAAATTCGGTTTTAGGAATGGTCTGCACCAAAGCCTCGTTGTGCTCGCCAAAAGCAGCGGCAGCGGACAGCTTCAAAGTGATAGCAAAGCCCACCTCTTGGCCGTCCAGCGCCTCTTCAATCTTAGGCAAGGTGTTGTTATAGCCGCCATGCAAATACGCCGTGGGCTCTTGCGATTGGTCGAGTATTTTGCCTTGGGCGTCGACCACTTTGTAGCTCATAGTCACAACGCTGTCTTTTCCAATTTTCATGGTGTTCTTTCTTAATAAAAAATCGAGACTCCGGGGATTAAACCGGCGTGAGTTTGGCGACCGACAGCGCCAGCCATTTGACGCCATGTCGAGGAAAGTTGACCTGGGCACGCGCATCCGCGCCCTGCCCTTCCACAGCTTGCACTTTGCCTTCGCCAAACTTGTTGTGAAACACCTTCATGCCGGATTTGATGCCATGCTCGGGCTGTGCTTTTTGCACAGGCACGGGCGGGCTCTTGAAGGTGTCGCTGCTGCTTAGGCTGCTGTGTCCCCAAGCGGGTTTCGCCTGTGCGGGGCTACTCCAGCCGCCGCCCAAGCCAGTTGCAAAGGCGCCGCTTTTAGGTGTAATCCATTTTAGGCAGGCTTCGGGCAACTCGTCCAAAAAGCGGCTTTTGACGTTGTATCGCGTCTGGCCATGCAGCATACGCGTTTGCGAATGGCTGATGTATAAACGTTTGCGCGCCCGAGTGATCGCCACATACATCAGTCGCCGCTCTTCTTCCAGGCCATCGTAATCGTTCATGGCGTTTTCGTGCGGGAACAGGCCTTCTTCCAAACCGGTGATGAACACCGCATCAAACTCCAGGCCCTTGCTGGCATGCACCGTCATCAACTGCACCGCGTCTTCGCCGGCCTGAGCCTGGTTGTCACCGGCCTCTAAAGCCGCGTGCGTCAAAAAGGCGGCCAGCGGCGACATGACCTCGCCAGTCTCTTCAAAATTAGGAACAGTCTCGCTCACCAAGAGACCGTCGCTGGCGCCAGCACTTGGGCTCAAGCCTTGGCTTGCCGGACTTTGGCTCAAGCCGAAAGTGCCAGTGCCAGCGGCTTGGGTCATGGCCACGGCATCACGGCCAAAGCCTTCGATGGTGACAAAGCTCTCGGCCGCGTTGACCAATTCCTCCAAGTTCTCCACCCGATCGGCACCGTCTTTGTCGGCGCGGTAGTGGGCGAGCAATCCGGTTTTCTCCAACAACAAATCAATGATCTCGCGCAGCGTCATGCCGCCAATCTGCTCACGCAGCACATCCAGCATGGCCACAAAACCGCCCAGGTTGGCGCCGGCCTTGCCGGTCGCAGCGCTCACGGCGTCATGCAGCGAGCAACCCGAGGTGCGGGCAATGTCTTGTAACTGCTCAATGCTGCGCGCACCAATGCCGCGCGGCGGAAAATTCACCACGCGCAAAAAGCTGGTGTCGTCGTTGGCGTTTTCCAGCAAGCGCAAATAGGCCAGGGCGTGCTTGATTTCGGCGCGCTCAAAAAAGCGCAAGCCGCCATACACGCGGTAGGGCATGCCGGCGTTGAAAAGTGCAGTTTCCATCACGCGGCTTTGAGCGTTGCTGCGATAGAGGACGGCAATTTCTTTGCGACTGAAACCATCTCCTTTGACGAGTTGGCGCATTTCATCAACCAGCCACTGGGCCTCGGCAAAGTCGCTGGTGGACTCGTACATGCGCACCGGCTCGCCCGCGCCTTGGGTGGTGCGCAGGTTTTTACCCAGACGGTTTTTGTTATGACTGATCAGCGCGTTGGCCGAGTCCAAAATATTGCTGTAGCTGCGGTAGTTTTGCTCCAGCTTGATTTGATGGCGCACGCCAAACTCGCGGACAAAATCGGCCATATTGCCCACCCGCGCGCCGCGAAAAGCGTAAATGCTTTGGTCGTCATCGCCCACCGCTAGCACCGCGCTGCCGCCCTCCGATGGCATGCCTGTAACCATCTTGATCCAGGCGTACTGCAGCTTGTTGGTGTCTTGAAACTCGTCGATCAACACATGCTTGAAGCGCGAACGGTAATGCGAGCGCACTGGCTCGTTATCGCGCAGCAGCTCATAAGAGCGCAGCATCAATTCGCCAAAATCCACCACGCCTTCGCGCTGGCACTGCTCCTCGTACAGGGCGTACAACTCCACTTTTTTACGCGTTTCGTCGTCTCGCACTACCACGTCTTGCGGGCGTTGGCCGTCCTCTTTGCAACCCGAAATAAAGTACTGCACCTGTTTGGGCGGAAAGCGCTCTTCGTCCACATGGAACTGTTTGCACAGGCGTTTCACAGCAGACAACTGGTCTTGCGTGTCCAAGATCTGGAAGGTCTGTGGCAAATTTGCCAGTTTGTAGTGCGCGCGCAAAAACCGGTTACAAAGGCCGTGAAAGGTGCCGATCCACATGGCGTTCACATTCACGGGCAGCATGGACTGCAATCGCAGCTTCATTTCCTTGGCGGCCTTATTAGTGAAGGTCACTGCCAAAATGCCACCGGGTGAGACTTGAGATGTTTGCAGCAACCAGGCAATGCGCGTTGTGAGCACCTTTGTTTTGCCAGAGCCCGCTCCCGCCAAAATCAAAGCCGGCTCAGAGGGCAAGGTCACGGCGCGTAGCTGCTCCTCATTGAGATTGTCGAGCAATGGAGAGTTTTGGGAAGAGGTCTGGTCAGGCACTGAAAACATGCCCTGATTGTAGGAAGGAAAGACGAGTACAATCAGACACCGGGCCCAAGATTCTTGCGCCCGGTTTTTTTTCGTCAAAAAACCGGCCAAGCCAAGCGCTCATTCGTTCTTTCAACGATCCTTATTGGAGCTTGGTTCTCATGGAAATTTTTGATTACGACCATATTTTGTTGCTGCCTCGCAAATGCCGGGTGGAAAGCCGCTCGGAGTGCGACGCCAGTGTAGAGCTCGGCGGCCGCAAGTTTCGCCTGCCGGTGGTGCCCGCCAATATGAAAACAGTGGTCGATGAGTCCATCTGCCTGTGGATGGCGCAAAACAATTATTTTTACGTAATGCACCGCTTTGATCTGGACAACGTCCAGTTCGTGCGCGACATGCATGGCAAAGGGGTGTATGCCTCCATCTCCCTGGGCGTGAAAGCCCCGGACCGTGCCACGGTAGACCAGCTGGCGGCGGAAAACCTGGTACCCGACTACATCACCATCGACATTGCCCATGGCCACGCCGACAGCGTGCGCGACATGATTGGCTACATCAAGGCCAAGCTGCCCACGAGCTTTGTGATTGCCGGCAATGTGGCCACGCCCGAAGCGGTGATCGACTTGGAAAACTGGGGTGCTGACGCCACCAAAGTCGGCGTGGGTCCAGGCAAGGTCTGCATCACCAAACTGAAAACCGGTTTTGGCACGGGCGGCTGGCAGCTCAGCGCGCTCAAGTGGTGCGCCCGTGTAGCCACCAAGCCCATCATTGCCGATGGCGGCATACGCAGCCATGGCGACGTGGCCAAGAGCATTCGCTTTGGCGCCTCCATGGTCATGATCGGCTCGCTATTTGCCGGTCACGAAGAGTCGCCCGGCAAAACAGTTGAAGTCGATGGCGAGTTGTTTAAGGAATACTACGGCTCGGCCTCTGACTTCAACAAAGGCGAGTACAAGCATGTTGAAGGCAAGCGCATCTTGGAGCCGATCAAGGGCAAGCTGGCCAACACGCTGATTGAGATGGAGCAAGACGTACAAAGCTCGATCAGCTACGCCGGCGGCACCAAACTGATGGACATTCGCAAAGTGAACTATGTCACCCTGGGCGGCGACAACGCAGGCGAACATTTGTTGATGTGAGGCTGCCTGGCCCTAACGTATCGCGTTCAGGGCCAGCGTGGCGCCGCTGACCACCAGCAAGCTGCAAATGATTTGGCGCAAACGCGCCACCGGCACTTTGCTGGCCAAGCGATGACCCAGCGCCACACCCAAAAGGGCCATCACAATCAGCACAGACCAACGCGACCACAGCACCGGGCTGGACAAACGGTCTCCCATGCTCATGCCCATTAACACGGTACTGGCGGCGACAGTGATGATCATGGGGGTACTGGCTCGCATTTTTTGCACATCTGGCACTCGGCGCGATAACCAAGCCACCACCAAGGGGCCGGCGGTACCAAACAGCATTTCCACCAACCCTACGGCGGCACCGACCCCATGGGCCCAGCCGGGGGCTACGGGCGCGCGAAGCATCCCAGGGCGGCGCAAAGCATTCAACCCTACCAACGCCACAAAAATCCCCAACAGCAGCAAGGGCCAGCGTTCGGGCATGCGCTGCGACAACCAAAGGCCCGTAACGATGCCCAGCACCAAGCCGGGCAAGAGCCGCAGCAACTCGGCCCACTGCACCCGGCGCCAATTAAGGCCACTGTGCAACGCTGAGGCAGGTACATCCAGCAGCAAGGTCAGGGCAACGACCTCGGGCAAGGGCCACTGCCAAGCCAACAAGGGCACGACCACCAAGGCGGAGCCAAAACCCGTCAACCCCAGCACGGTGTAACCCATTAGGATCACACCCATGGGGTAAATCCACTCTTGCATGTCGCCTCTTTCTGTCAATTCAACCGCATTCTCGCAGCCCCTAGACCGCACAAAACATCTTTCAAGTCAGGGAAAAGCCTTGGCCCGTGCGCGGCCAAATCGTTTAACCTTGCACAGCTTGCCATTCACTTTTGCTTTGAAAGGTTACTTCGATGAATGCTCCCCGCGACGCTTTTTTGCACGACAAACTTCAGGCCCTGCAGGCTCAGGCCGATGAATTCATCGCCGTGCGGCGTGACATCCACAAGCACCCGGAGATGGGCTACAAGGAGTACCGCACCAGTGATTTAGTGGCCGAGCAGCTGAGCGCCTGGGGCTATAAGGTCGAGCGAGGCTTGGGCGGCACCGGTCTGGTGGGCCAGATCAAACGCGGCCACAGCAACAAATCGATCGGCATCCGCGCCGACATGGACGCCTTGCCCATCGACGAAGCCACCGGTCTGGCCTATGCCAGTTGCCACACCGGCATCATGCACGCCTGCGGCCATGACGGGCACACGGCCATGCTGCTGGCGGCGGCCAAGCACATTGCGCAAAAAGGCGAGTTCTCGGGCACCGTGAACCTTATTTTTCAACCTGCCGAAGAAGGTTTAGGCGGCGCCGTGAAGATGATGGAAGACGGGCTTTTCACCAAATACCCCTGCAACGCCATTTTTGCGATGCACAACATGCCCAGTCATCCACAGGGCCAACTGGTGTTTCGCGACGGTCCGGCCATGGCCTCGTCCGACAACGTGACCATTACGCTGGAAGGCCTAGGGGGCCATGGCGCGGTGCCGCACAAGGCAGTGGATTCGATCGTGGCGGGCTCGGCAATTGTGATGGCCTTGCAAACCATCGTCTCGCGCAATGTGGACCCGTTGCACATGGCCGTGATCACTGTGGGAGCCTTCAACGCGGGCATGGCCAACAACGTGATCCCGCAAACCTGCACGCTGAAATTGAGTGTGCGCTCGCTGGACCGCGACGTACGCAAACTACTCGAGTCCCGCATCAAAGAGCTGGTCCATGCCCAAGCCCAAAGCTATGGCGTGAGAGCCAGCATCGATTACCAACGCGGCTATGCCGTACTGGTCAACACCTTGGCCGAAACCGACTTTGCCCGACAAGTGGGCGAAGAGTTGGTGGGCGCCGCCAATGTCACCCGCCAAGGCCAGGCCCTGACTGGCAGCGAAGACTTTGCCTTCATGCTGGAAAAAGTGCCCGGCTGCTACTTGCTAATTGGTAACGGCGACGGCAGCGGCGATGGCCATGGCGCCTGCATGGTGCACAACCCGGGTTATGACTTTAATGACGGCAATGTGGCCATTGGCTCTGCATTTTGGAGCTTGCTGGTCGAACGGTTTTTGCCTGCTTAAACAGCACCCCACAATGTACTTTGGAGGGCGCGGCCCATCAGGGAGATTGATTAGCCCCCAGGGTTACAACACTTCCTATAATTTCAGCCAGGCCTGACGCACAAGGCCATTAACTCAAGGGATTGACATGAAAAGAAGACAACTTTTACAAGCCAGCAGCGCCGCTCTGGTGGTGCCCGCCTGGGCGCAAGCGCAAGACAAATTTCCCAGCAAACCCATCACCTGGGTCTGCCCTTATGCGGCCGGTGGCAATGCCGACTCGCGTTCGCGCCAAGTGGCCAAGGCCATGACCCAGGTACTGGGCCAGCCCATCATCATCGACAACAAAGCTGGGGCAGGAGGCAACATCGGTACCGAAGCCATCGCTCGCGGCAAGCCCGACGGCTACACCCTGGGCATGGGTAACTTTGCGCCTTTGGCAGTGAACCAGGCTTTGTTCAAAAAACTGAACTTCGACCCGCAAACCGATTTGACCCCGATTTGCCTGATTGAGCGTGGCCCCTTGATTTTGATGGTGCGCAATGACTCGCCCTACAAATCTGTGAAAGATCTGGTCGCCGCTGCCAAAGCCTCCCCTGGCAAGCTGAGCTACGCCTCGGGCGGCATTGGCGGCTCACACCATTTGAGCGGCGCCTTGTTTGAACACTCAGCTGGCATTGACATGATCCACGCACCCTACAAGAGCGGTTCGGCGGCCGCCACCGATCTAATGGGCGGTCAGGTGCATATGATGTTTGAGCAAATGTACGCAGCCATGCCCTCCATCAAAGCGGGCCGCATGCGCGCATTGGCCATTACAAGCAAAGCCCGTTCACCGTTGGCCCCCGAAATCCCGACCATGGGCGAGCAAGGATTTCCTGCGGTGGAAGTGTTGAACTGGCAAGGTTTGATTGGCCCCAAGGGCATGTCCGCTGAATTGATCAAACAACTCAATGCCGCTTGCAACAAGGCTTTGCAAGACCCCGAGGTGAAAGAAAAAATCTTGAATCAAGGCAACGAAGTGGGTGGCGGCACGCCGGAGCAATTTGCGGCATTGATCAAAGCCGAGGCCCCGCGCTGGGCCAAGGTGGTGCGTGATGCGAAGATTGAACCCGAGTGATTTGAGGATCATCGGACGAATGATCTGAGAACTAAGGCCGTTGCAGCAACTTGAAATTAAGCCCCGCAGCGTTTCACTGGTGGGGATTTTTAACGGACCGCTATATCGGCTCAAGTTTCACCGCGCAATCAGCGCCTGCATCAAGGCATGCAAACGGCTGCCGCTGCGGGCCAACTCATCCAACACCGTGAAATGGTGGGTCCCCGCCAAGGCCTCACACACGGGGACGGTGCGCTTTCCCCAAGCTTTTTGAATCAACTCGTTTTGCCGCAAAAATTCGGCGCTCTCCAAACCACCGACCACAGTGTACAAAGTGCGCTGGCGCGGTGCAGCCCACAGCGCTGGACTCGTTTGCCGCACTTGCTTGGGCGTCAGGTGCAAAGAGCTTTGTATAAACGGTGCCTTGCGAATCGGCTCCAGATCATACAAGCCCGAAATCGACAGTGCTTTGCGCACCAAATGAACCGGCAGCTTGGCGTTCACTTGCTTCCAATCTGTCGCCAGCAACATGGCCGCCAAATGGCCTCCTGCCGAATGCCCGGCCACGGTGATACGCGCCGGATCGCCACCGTGCGCTGCAATGTGCTGGTGCGTCCAGGCCACGGCGCGAGTCATTTGCAAAGCAATGTCCGGCACAGTGACAACTTGGCCTTGCGTTGTGGGGCACAAAGCGTAATTGACCATCACCACACAAGCGCCCATGGCTTGCAGGGCTGGAGCCAAAAACGAATGGTCTGACTTGTCTAGGCTGCGCCAATAGCCGCCGTGAATAAACACCACCACCGGTGCATCGGGCTGCGCTGCGGGAAAGATGTCCAGCGTTTCATTCAGGCCCACGCCATATGCGACGTCCAAAGTCCAATTGCCTTGGCTGCGCACCGCCTGCGAAGCGCTTTGCCAACGCGCAAAGTGATCGGCAAAGTCGGGCACCAGGGCCCGGTTGTTGTACATGCTGTCGTACCAAGCGCTGGTGTGGGCACGAGGTGGTTTGGCTGGGGCAGAGGTTGTGGACATGTTGAATTTCCTTTGGTGAACGCAGGTGGCGCAAATGGTCTGAAAATGGGCTTGCGCGTGCAAACGCTATCTTGACACACAGCTGGTGACAGCGTGCGCAATGTGCTGGCGTCAAAAGACGCCACAATGGCTTGCAATTTGAATCCCAACTCATGGAGTGAATCATGACCTTGAAAATCGCCGTTCTCGGCATCGGCCGCATGGGCGCTCCCATGGCCCAGCGCTTATGCGCGGCAGGCTTGGCCGTGCAGGTCTGGAACCGCACCCTGGACAAAGCCCAAGCCCTGTCTCGTTATGGAGCTACAGCACACGTCCAAGTGCAAGACGCGGTGCGCGAAGCCGACATCGTTATCAGCTTGCTCGAGAGCGGTCCAATCGTCGCCCATGTGCTGTTTGAACTGGGCGCGGCTCAGGCGATGCAGGCAGGCAGCTTGATGGTCGACATGGCGTCGATCAAGCCGGCGGAGGCGCGCGAGCATGCAGCGCGCTTAAACGCTTTGGGCGTGGCACATCTGGACGCCCCCGTCTCTGGCGGCACTGTGGGCGCGGAAGCGGGCACACTGGCCATCATGGCCGGTGGCGATGCCGTTGACTTTGCACGCGCCTTGCCCATCTTAAATGCCTTAGGCAAAGCCGTCCATGTAGGTCCGCACGGCGCCGGGCAATTGGCTAAATTGGCAAACCAAATGATAGTAGGCATTACCATCGGCGCGGTGGCCGAAGCCCTGCTCTTGTGCGCGAAAGGCGGTGCGGACATGGCTAAGGTGCGAGAGGCGATTGGCGGCGGCTTTGCAAAAAGCCGCATCTTGGAGCTGCACGGTCAACGCATGGTGGAGCGCGATTTCGCGCCACGAGCGCGCATGTCGGTGCAACTCAAAGACATGCGCAATGCGCTGGACACGGCGCAATCACTGGGCTTTGAAGCCCCGATCAGCACCTTATTTGAACAACTCTATGCCCAAGCGATTGAACATGGCCTGACCGATCTGGACCATTCGGGCCTGTTTGTCGAGTTGGCCCAACGCAATGGCATAAGTTAAATTTTCATCTCCAATCGCA
>CANGEG010000113.1 GCA_947452725.1 Comamonadaceae bacterium
CCAGCCAGCGCATCACGCCACCTGCCGCGTCAAGGCCCCAGGCGCTGCCGCCCGACAGCAGCACCGCATGCACCTGATTCACGGTGTTGCCCGGTTCCAGCAAGTCGGTTTCTCGAGTGCCGGGTGCGGCTCCTCGAACTGCCACGCCGCCCACCGCACCTTGGCGGGTGATGACCACACTGCAGCCGGTGGGGCGGCGCTTATCGGTGTAGTGTCCGACTTCGATGCCGGGCACGTCGGTGATCGCGCCTTGCATGGCGTCTGGTGTTGGCTTGCCGGAATATGGGGCGCTGGTGTTCATAGACTTCCTTTCGCTGCGACAATCATGCCCCATGAAACCCATGCGATTAGAAGATATTTTGTTCAGCCAAGGCTTTGGCACCCGCCGTGTGTGTGCAGGTTTGGTGCAGCAAGGCTTTGTCTCCGTGGCCGGTGCCGTGTGCGAAGACCCAGGCACTTTTTTTCAGCCTGAGGGGTTGACTTTCACCGTGCAGGGCATTGACTGGCCGTTTGCCGAGCGCGCCTACCTGATGCTGCACAAACCGACAGGCACCGAGTGTTCGCAAAAGCCGTCGACCTGGCCGAGCATTTACACCTTGCTGCCCGGGCCGCTGCGCACCCGCCCGCAAAAGGCCGCAGTGCAGGGCGTTCAAGCGGTGGGGCGCTTGGACCAAGACACCACCGGCTTACTGCTGCTGACCGACGACGGCAAGTTCATCCACCGCATGAGCTCGCCCAAGCACCATGTGCCCAAGGTGTACGAGGTGACCGTGAAGCACGAACTCGCCCCCGATCAGGTGGAGCGTTTGCTGGCCGGTGTGGTGTTGGACGACGATCCCAAGCCCGTCAAGGCGGCAGCTTGCGAGGCGGTGTCGCCCCTGCATTTGCGCCTGACGCTGACCGAGGGCAAGTACCACCAGGTCAAGCGCATGGTGGCCGCCGTGGGTAACCGCGTGGAAGGGCTGCATCGCTCGGCCATCGGCGGTTTGACCTTACCCGACGATTTGGCGCCGGGTCAATGGCGTTGGCTGGGTGCGGCTGACTTGGCCTTGATGTCCGCAAGCAAGCCTTAGCACTCAACGCTGAATGAAACTGGCGATGGCCGTATTCACTTGTTCGGGCTGGTCTTTGTGCGGGGAATGTCCGCACTTCGGCAACTTCAGCAGTTGCGTGTGGGGCACATGGCGAGCAATGTCCTCAATTTGTGCCAAGGTGCCGTAGGCGTCGTCTTCGCCCTGAATGGCCAGCAGCGGGGAGGTGATGCTTTCAATTTCGGTTCGGATATCGAAAGGTCGAAAGCTCGCGCTCAGCCACACGTCGTTCCATTGCCAAAAAGCGCCAT
Organism: Comamonadaceae bacterium; assembly: GCA_947452725.1. GTDB lineage: Bacteria > Pseudomonadota > Gammaproteobacteria > Burkholderiales > Burkholderiaceae_C > Limnohabitans_A. Next base: position 1,343 of record CANGEG010000113.1, read on the forward strand.
CCACATCGGAGTGGAATTTAGCCAAACGCTCTCGCAATACGCCCTGGCTAAAGGCTTCACGGGCCTGGGTAATGGCTTGGACAGAAATCTCTTCCACCATGACATGCGGCGCCATGACGATGCAGGCGGCTACAGGGTGTTGGCTGGCATGAATCAGGGCGATGGTGCCGCCATCAGAGTGGCCGACCAAAATGGGCTCGTGAATGCCCAGGGCTTGCATCAGAGCGGGCAGCACCGTGAGCGCTTCGTGGTGCATGTAATTGGGCTGCAGCCTCCCTTGTCGCACGCCGTTGACAACGCGAGGCTCGCCGCGCGCATCCAGAACCGGGAACGAGCTGCCATAGCCTTGGCGCGAATACACCAGGCCGGGAAGCTGCAATTGAGTGCACAGTCGCGCCGGCCAGTCGCGCCACAGGCTGACGCTGCCCAGCCCCTCATGCAGAAAAATCAGCGTGGGGCCGCTCGCCCAGCTGGGGGGGGGCGGGATGAGCAGGACCTCCAAGGGAATTCCCAAAATATTCAAAATTGGCATGCCCGTCATGGTAATCCCGAATCAAAAGGGCGTCCCTTGTACACTATCGCGGATTCAGAAAGCACTTGGTGATTAATTTTCGATCTTTATGGCATGTGATGATTTGGTCAGTTTTGGCCATTTCTGGCGCCGCTAATGCCCAAAACAACCCGGTTTTTGTTCTCAATTCGCTGGACGGTAACGTCAGCGTGATCGATCCTGTGTCTTGGGTGGAGAAGGAGCGTATACCGACAGGCAAAGAGCCGCACCACTTGTATTTGACGCCCGACGAAAAGTCAGTGATTGTTGCCAACGCCTTAAGCGATTCTTTGACTTTCATAGATCCGCGCACTGCCAAGATCCAGCGCGTTGTGACCGGCATTCTGGACCCTTACCAGCTGCGCTTCTCGCCTGATATGAAGTGGTTTGTGACGGCCGCAAACCGGCTCAATCACATCGACATTTACCGCTGGGACGGGCAGACTCCGACCTTGGCCAAACGCATCGCTACAGGCAAAACGCCCAGCCATTTGTGGATCGACCCCAAGAGCGCCACCATTTGGTCCACCATGCAAGACAGCGATGAGTTGGTGGCCATTGACTTGGCCACGCAAACCCTGAAGTCACGCACCCTTGTGGGCTCTATGCCCGCTGACGTTTTTGGAACGCCAGACGGCAAAAACCTGTTGATCGGCTTGACCGGCAGTGACGGCGTGGAGGTGTACGACATCACGAGCGGCATCCCTAAGTTCGTGAAGAAAATTCCGACCGGTAAGGGCGCTCACGCGTTTCGGGCCTTTGGTGATAAAAAACACGTGCTGGTGAGCAACCGCGTGGCCAACACCATCAGTCAAATCGACTACACCAGCTTTGAGGTGGTGGCCAAGTTCCCTGCACCTTCGGGGCCCGATTGCATGGACGTGAGTGCGGATGGCAAACGCATCATGGTGGCCTCACGTTGGGCAAAAAAACTCACGGTGATCGACATCGCCAGTCGCACCGTGGTGCGTCAGGTCAAAGTGGGCAAATCGCCTCACGGGGTGTGGACACTGGACCATGCGGCGCGCCAGTAACTGCGGCTTTCTTTCGGCCATTGCGGCGCTGTGGGCGGCACTGCTTTCAGCCGGCGCTCTAGCCCAAACACACGCGCAACCAGCCTGCACGCAGCCTTTGTACTTGACCTTCGACACCGGCCACATGGGAGTAGCCCCGTTGATTGCACAGGTCTTGCAGCGTCAACAAGTCAAAGTCACTTTCTTTGTGGCGCAAGAAAAAACCCAACAAGGCGACGGCACCTTGGGCAGCACCTGGGCGCCTTGGTGGGCTGAGCGAGCGGCCGAGGGCCATGAATTCGCAAGCCACACGTTGGACCATGTGTATTGGCAAAGCGATCTGCCAGGCAGCGAGCCACGGTTTAAAATGCGTCCCTCCGCTGGCGCGCACATGGGGCAGACACTGCAGTGGTCCGCACATGACTACTGTGACAGCCTGAAGCAAGCCAGTACCCGCATTGAGGCCTTGACTGGCCGCGCCAGCCTCCCATTGTTCCGAGCACCTGGCGGCAAAACCTCCCCCCGCTTGCTAGCGGCGGCCAAGGCCTGCGGGTATGCGCATGTGGGCTGGGCGCCCGCCGGTTTTTTGGGTGACGAACTGCCGAGTGAGAAATTCAGCAACGCCCATTTGTTGGATCAAGCGGTGAACAAGATTCGCGCGGGCGATGTGTTGATGGCGCACTTGGGCATTTGGTCTCGCACCGATCCTTGGGCTCCGGCCGTTTTGGAGCCACTGATTGTGCAGCTTAAGGCCAAGGGCTTTTGCTTTGCCACTTTGCGCAATAACCCCGATTACAGGCGCTGGCTAACCCAGCACCCCAAAGGCTAGCCATGGACTCTTTGACGGATGGGTTTGCCCAAGCGCAGCAAGTGCTTTACGAGGCCGTGGTTCAGCCTTTGGCCCTGTGGGTGGGCGCGGGCAATTTGCTGGAGCAAGCCTACGAAGGCACTGGTTGGTTGCTGGCCGGTTTGCTTCAAATTGCCATCATGCTGCTGCTGATTGCACCGCTTGAAAAGCTCAAGCCGGTGGAGCACTGGGCTGATCGACGCTCTGTACGAGTTGACGTGATTTATACATTGATTCACCGCTTGGGCTTGTTCAAGCTGGCGATGTTTTTTACGCTCGAGTATGGCTTGGACCAGGTCTGGGGATGGCTAAGGGTGCAAGGCGTGCCGACCTTTCACTTGGACCAAATTTGGCCAGGAGTGACAGACGGGGCTTGGACCAGTTTTGTACTGTATCTAATTGTTTTTGATTTGTTGCATTATTTGATTCACCGCGCCCAGCACCAGTTTGAGCCTTGGTGGGCGCTGCATTCTTTGCACCATTCGCAAAGGCAGATGTCGATGTGGAGCGATAACCGTAACCACTTGCTTGATGACGTCATCACCAGTCTGATTTTATCGGTGGCCGCTGTGGTGTTGGGCGTGGCACCGGGCCAGTTTGTTGCCCTGGTCGTGTTGGGGCAACTGAGCGAGAGTTTTCAGCATGCCAACGTGCGCATCGCTTTTGGTCAGTGGGGCGAGCGTCTCTGGGTAAGCCCTCGCTTTCACCGCTTGCACCACAGCATTGGGCTGGGTCATGAAACTGTGATCGCTCACAAAACAGTGTTGGGTGGTTGTAACTTTGGCGTGCTGTTGCCGGTTTGGGACATGCTGTTTGGCACGGCCAATTTTGAAGACAGGTTTGATGCCACAGGCGTTCGCGATCAGGTGGAGTTAGGCCGTGACTACGGTGCTGGATTTTGGGCGCAACAGCGACTGGGTTTGCTGCGTTTAATCGGCCGAGCATGACAAGGAATTGGGGTAGGGCTTAGGCTAGGCAGATGAAACAGGTTTTGGATTCTTTTTGGCGTGCCGCTGCGTACTGTCTGCACCCCCGCGCGATGATCCTGTCGCTCTTGCCTTTGTTGTTGATGGTGGTGCTGGCCTGGGGGGCCAGCTACTGGTTCTGGGACCAAGCGGTTGCCAGCGTGAAGGACGTACTAGAAACTTCGTCTATTTTTTCCATGGTCTGGCATTGGTTTGAGCTGTTTGGCGTGGCCGACCTCAAGTCGGTGGTTGCGCCCTTGGTTGTGATATTCACGGTAACGCCTGTAGTGGTGGTGCTTAGCTTGTTGGCCGTCTCTATGTTAATGACGCCGGCCTTGGTCAGTTGGGTGGCGTCTAGACGCTTTGTCGATTTGGAGCGCAAGCAGGGGGGGGGCTTTTGGGCCAGCTTGGGCTGGTCTTTGCTGTCGGTGTTGATGGCACTGCTGGCGCTCGTGGCGACCTTGCCTTTGTGGCTGGTGCCTCCTGTAGCTCTCATCTTGCCGCCCTTGATTTGGGGCTGGCTGACCTACCGCTTGCTGACCTTTGATGTGCTGGCGGCGCACGCAAGCCGTGAAGAGCGCTTGATCATTACTCGGGAAAACCGTTTGACTTTACTTGCCATGGGTCTGTTGACGGGGTTGATGGGTGCTGCGCCCAGCTTAGTCTGGGCCTCGGGTGCGCTCTTTGCCGCTGCCTTTGTGGTGCTAGTGCCTTTGGCGGTGTGGCTGTACACGGTGGTGTTTGCTTTTTCTTCGCTGTGGTTTGCGCACTTTGCCTTGTCGGCATTGGCGGCCTTGCGCCGGGCGCAAGGCGAGGTGGTGATGGAGACGGCTGTGGGCGTCCTGGACGCGCCGCCGGTGTGACAGTTGAGCGGGGGGCTTGAGCTGATCCAGCGTTAGCATTCAATGATTGTTCAAACTTCCCCAGGCTGCCATGCAACACTCTACCAATCGCCCTACATGCCCTGAATTTGGCGCCATCATCATTGGAGATGAGATTTTGTCGGGCAAGCGCGCCGACAAGCACATGCCAAAAGTGATTGAGCTTTTGTCGGCTAGGGGATTGTCTCTGTCTTGGGCCGATTACGTTGGCGATTCTCCCGAGCGCATTACCACAACGTTGACACGAGCCTTTGCCTCCGGCCAGGTGATTTTTTCTTTTGGCGGCATTGGCGCAACCCCTGACGACCACACCCGCCAATGCGCCGGCCAAGCGCTGGGACGCGATTTGTGCTTACAGCCTGAAGCCGAGGCCTTAATTCGCGAACGCATGCAAGACACCGCCCGCGAGCAGGGCACTCTTTATGAGCCTGACCGGCCGGACAACATTCACCGTTTAAACATGGGCATGTTCCCGGCGGGCGCGCGCATCATTCGCAACCCTTACAACAAGATCCCGGGCTTTACCTGCACGGGTGATGGGGGCGGAACGGTTCACTTTGTGCCCGGCTTTCCGGTCATGGCCTGGCCCATGATGGAGGCCGTGCTGGACGCCGAGTACGCGCCCTGGTTCCAATCCGAACCGCGGATTGAAAAGTCCGTGATCCTCTTTGGCTCTATGGAGGCCACGCTGACCCCGTTAATGCTGTCGTTGGAGCTTCAGCATCCCCAGATCAAGGTCTTTAGTCTACCCAGCGTAGACCACCCGCAATGGGGTCGACACATTGAATTGGGGGTGAAGGGCCCCGCGCAGGCGGTGGAGCCGGCTTTTTCGGACCTGAAAAAGGGACTCGAGCCATTTAATTTACAATTCGGACCCGAAATGGTGCGTTAACCTGGATTCGTCCAAAATGGTGCATAAACCGGCGATAACAGTGCACGCAACAGGGGTCGAGGCCAGAATTTTTTCATATTCACCGAATCAGGATGGCCCTAGCCCAAGGCACAATCGGAGCGTCGGAGCAGAGCTCAGTTTCGGTGCCACCTTGGCACAGAAACTGCAACGATCCTGATACCAAATGATCAACCCCTTTCCAACCAGGAGAATTTGATGGCAAAGACCGTCGCAGACGTGATGAAGATGGTGAAAGACAATGAAGTAAAGTTCATTGACTTTCGTTTCACCGATACCCGTGGCAAGTGGCAGCACATTACTGCGCCCGTGTCCCAGTTTGACGAGAGCAAATTCGAAGAAGGCCAAGCCTTTGACGGCTCTTCTATCGCCGGATGGAAAGGCATTGAAGCCTCTGACATGCTGTTGATGCCCGATCCAAACAGCGCCTTGATTGATCCCTTCTTTGAAGAAATCACCCTGGTTTTGATCTGTGACGTGATCGAGCCTACTGACGGCAAAGCCTACGAGCGTGACCCTCGTTCGATCGCCAAGCGCGCTGAGACTTACCTCAAGCAGTCGGGCTTGGGCGACACCGCGTATTTCGGCCCAGAGCCTGAGTTCTTTTTGTTTGACGAAGTTCGCTGGAGCACCGAGCCAAACAACACTTTCTACGCCATCAACGAATACGAAGCGCCTTGGAATAGCGGCGCCAAGATCGAAGGTGGCAACCGCGGCCACCGTAACCGCGTCAAGGGCGGCTACTTCCCAGTGCCTCCCGTTGACAGCACCCACGACATGCGCAGTGAAATGTGCTTGTTGCTTGAATCTGTGGGTATTCCAGTTGAAGTGCACCATCACGAAGTGGCTGGCGCAGGTCAGTGCGAAATCGGCACCAAGTTCTCAACCTTGGTTGAGCGCGCCGACTGGACTTTGCTGCAAAAGTACGTGATCCACAACGTGGCCAACGCTTACGGCAAAACCGCCACCTTCATGCCTAAGCCTTATGCTGGCGACAATGGCTCGGGCATGCACGTGCACCAGTCCATCTGGAAAGACGGCAAGAACTTGTTCGCAGGTAATGGCTACGCTGGTTTGTCTGAATTTGCCCTGTTCTATATCGGCGGCATCATCAAACACGCACGTGCATTGAATGCAATCACCAACCCAGGAACCAACAGCTACAAGCGTTTGGTGCCGCATTTTGAAGCGCCTGTGAAATTGGCTTATTCAGCCAAGAACCGCTCAGCTTCGATTCGTATTCCTAACGTGGCCAGCGACAAGGGTCGCCGTGTGGAGGCGCGCTTCCCTGATCCATTGTGCAACCCATACCTGGGCTTTGCGGCCTTGTTGATGGCGGGCTTGGACGGTATCGAAAACAAGATCCACCCTGGCGAAGCGGCCACCAAAGACTTGTACCACTTGCCTCCAGAAGAAGACAAATTGGTGCCAACGGTTTGTTCCAGCCTGGACCAAGCTTTGGACGCACTGAATGCAGACCGCGCCTTCTTGACCAAAGGTGGCGTGTTCACCGACTCTTGGATCGATGCCTACATTGAACTGAAGATGCAAGAAGTGACACGCAGTCGCATTGAAGTGTCCCCGGTTGAGTACGACATGTACTACTCACTGTGATCATTCACTGACTCATGGAAAAAGGACGGCTTGCGCCGTCCTTTTTTTATGCAAAGAGCAGGCATGATATGAGTTGAAACGGGTAAATCAAAGAGCACAGCATGAGGTTTACAGGCTATCGATTTTGGGGCAGAGCGTTCAGCGCCCTTTGGGCTTGCAGCGTGGCCGTATTGCCCGCCCATGCGCAAGCACCTGAGCGGATTTACCGCTGCGGCAAGGAGTACACCAATATCCCCGCTCAGACGCAAAACTGCCAAGTGGTTCAGGGTCAAAACGTCACCGAAATACAAGGCACTCGCCCATTTGGTGCGTCTGCAGGCCCGGGTGCTTTACCTTTAGCGGGGCGCACCAAAACGGATCCATCTGCGACGTTGGGTGCACCTTCTTTGGGATTGTCCTCGCCGGGGCCCGTAGAGGCCAAGTTCAGGGATGCGCAGCAAAGAGCGATTTTGGTGGCTGAACTCCAGCAAACCCGCGAACGCCATTCACAATTGGTGTTGGATTACAACGCGGGTGAGCCAGATTTGTTAGGCAGCGAGGCTCGCAACCATCAAAAATACTTGGACCGATTGGTCCGACTGAAAGCGGGCATCGCCCGCGCCGAGCGCGATATGGATAGCTTGCAGCGCGAATTGTCCAGATTACCTTCCAACCAGGTGGCCCAGCCATGAGTAGTTCAGATTTCCTAAGTCCAAAAGCCAACCCACAAGCGCCTTCCAAAGCGACCAATGCACGCCCACCGGTGCGTGCCCAGACTACCCCATGGGGTTTGCGCTTTCAAGCCTTTGATTTATTAGCCACGCCGGTAGCGGTCATCAACGGCCGCGGTTTGGTGTTGTTTGTCAACGCCGCTCTAGAAGACACCATTGGATTGTCGCGCCGTACCTTGCAGGGCTTGCATCTGTCCGACTACTTTGTCGATAAGAAACCGCTAGAAATCGCTTTGGAGGGGGCGCGTTCCAACGAATTTGCTGCGCTGCGCTACGAGGCTTCCTTGCAAAGGGCCAACCACGAAGATGTGCTGCCGGTGCATGTGATTGTGGCCCAGACGGACCAACCGGATGAAG
>CANGEG010000114.1 GCA_947452725.1 Comamonadaceae bacterium
CCTACCAAGTCTCGGGCGAATACGCCATGCTCAAAGCCGCAGCGCAAAACGGCTGGCTTGATCACGACGCGGTGATGATGGAAAGCCTGCTGGCTTTCAAACGTGCCGGCGCCGATGGCGTGCTGACCTACTTTGCGCGCGACGCGGCCCGTTGGATTGCCGCCCAATGAATGGCGGCATGAGCGGCACGCGGGTATGAGCAGCACGTCAACTTGAAGATATCCTTGTCCGCGCCCACCGCATTGCGCGTCTTCACGGTCTCGGACCTTCAAGTTCAAGCCTCGCTGCAGCTGCCAGAGCAACTGCCCGCGCATGGCTTTGTGTGGCTGGCTTGCACCAGCGCGTTTTTTGATGCCAATCGCCCGCAACTGCAGGCCTGTTTGCAGGCCTTGAGCGGGCACAGCCTGCTCGACTTGCACGTCTCCGACCTGCTCAATCCCCAACTGCCGTCGCGCTTTGACTTCACCTCGCATTACGACATGCTGGTGTTTCGCCGTTTGGCAGCGCGCGCCGAAGAGGCCCAAGCCGAGCCGAACGTCAAAGCAAGCCGCGACCGGCGCAGCGGCCCGATGGTGCTGCGACGCATCGACACCAGTGCGGTCGGCTTTGCGGTGTTTGACCGTGTACTTCTGACCGTGCACCCGCAAGACTGTGCAGTGCGCGAAGCCTATGCGGCCCGCTTGCTGGCCACCTCCAGCGGCGATGCGGGTGACACCCGCTCCACCGGCGCACGCGGTATCCCGGGCAACCCAGCCGACATGATGCTGCGCATCGTCAGTCACATGGTCGACGGCTACCTGGACTTGCGCCGCGAACTCACAAGGCAACTTGACCATTGGCAAACCGAGCTGCTCAGTCCGCGTACCCGCTTTAACAACTGGTCCACATTGCTGCAAGCGCGCTTGGCGCTGCATCAGCTCGATGAAATTTGCGAAGACCAGCGCGTAGCCATGCAAGACTGGAGCGAGTCCTTGAACAGCTGGCCGGTGGCAGCCACGCCCGACGGTTTGCGCGAGCATGATCTGCTCAGCGTGCGAAGCCGCGACGTTCTTGAGCACATCGACCGCGTGGTCCACCATGTACAGCGCTTGGAGCACAGCATAGAGACGGCAGTGCAAATGCACTTTAATGCGCAAAGCAACCGCACCAATGACATCATGCGCACGCTCACCGCCATTACGGCGATTTTTTTACCGCTGAATTTAATTGCGGCCGTATTTGGCATGAACTTTGAGTTCATCCCTTTGCTGCACCAGGTCGCTGGTTTTTGGTGGACGATCAGCGGCATGCTGCTGATCGCCTGCACCTTGGCCGTGGTCTTTTGGCGCAAGCGCTTTTTAGCGCAACTCTAAGCACCTAAGCCATTCGCCACCTGTTCGCCGTTAAGCCAGATTCTTGGCGAAAAATGCCAAGCTGCGCTCTCTCGCCAAAGCCGCCGAAGGAGCGTCCCAAGATGCGCGCTGATCGCAATTAAAACCATGGTGCGCCGCGTAGGTGAACACTTGCACGCCAGGGTGTGCCTTCTTGAAAGCCTCAACCGAATCGAGCGAAATCCACTTGTCTTCTTCAGCAAAGTGAGCCAGCGTAGGCACCTGGGGCTGGCGCGCGATTTCGGCTTCGGTCGTCATGCCCCCGCCATAGTAAGGAACCGCGGCCGACAAGCCCTTTAACGTACATGCAGCACGCCAAGTGAGCAAGCCGCCCCAGCAATACCCAACGATACCCACCTTGGCGCCACTGGCTTGAGCGGCGTAATCAATGGCGGCTTGAATGTCCTGCATCACGCCAAGCGCAGGCAAGGCCTCGACGGCAGTCTTATAGCCAAAGCCTTCGCCCATGTCGGCGTCAGCATAGCCCAGCTCCACCTCAGCCTTGACGCGGTGAAACGCTGCAGGTGCGATGGCCAGATAGCCCTCAGCCGCGTAGCCGTCGGCCACACTACGAATGTGGCTGTTCACGCCAAAGATTTCCTGAACAACCACCACCGCGCCTTTGACGGCACCCGTGGGTTGGGCCAGGTAGGCCGGAATTTTTTGGCCGTCTGCGGCGCTCAATTGAATCATGTGTCCCATGCTAATTACTCCAAAATTAAAAAAAGGGTTCACGCCTTGGCGTGCAAGGCACGTTCGAGAAAGTCCAAGCGGTCTTGACCCCAAAACAGCTCGCCATCGAGCACATAACTGGGCGCGCCAAAAACACCCGCATCAATTGCAGCTTGAGTGTAGGTCTCGTAACGCACTTGCGCGGCCTGACTGTGGGCCTGCTCCAGGCATTGTGCATCCAGGCCCTGTTCATGCAGCAACTGCACCAGCACTTTTTCATCGGCAATATTGCGCTCTTGAGCCCAGACTGCAGACATGATGGCGCCTGTGATGGCCATGGCCGCGCCTGCGCCGTGGTGCAGATCGACCGCAATGATCAAGCGCGAGGCGTCATCACCCCCGACAGGAAAGTAAGTGGGTTTCAACACCAAAGGCAGCTTGACCCACTCGCTGAATCGCCGAAGCTCCAGCAAACGGTAGGCCTGGCGCTGCGGTGCGCGCTGCCCTAGAGGCAAGCCCCCAGAGATGGGGAAGATCTTTCCGCCCAAATCCATGGGCATGACGCGTACATCGGAATCGGTCGCTTTGAGCAACTGGGCGAGGCGCTGGTGACCTAAATAGGCCCAAGGCGATTGGGGGGCGAAGTAATAGTCCACTGTGCGACGCATTCAAGTCTCCTGTCTGGTGTAACGTGAGGTCAAGAAATAACCCCTCGCCGCTGTTGTAACCTGTTGGCGGTTTTTTTGCAGGAGTCGGGATATGAACAAAGTACTTTTGGTGACAGGCGGCAGTCGCGGCATCGGCGCCGCGACAGCGCTTTTGGCCGCTCAAAAAGGTTGGGCGGTTGCCGTCAACTACAGCACCAACTCGCTGGCCGCAGACGAAGTGGTGCGCAGTATCCGCGGCGCAGGCGGCAGCGCCATGACAGTGCAGGCCGATGTGGCCGACGAAGCCCAAGTGGTGGCCATGTTCGACAAAGTCACCGCCAAGCTGGGTCAACTTACGGGTCTGGTGAACAACGCCGGCGTGGTCGACGTGACCGCTAGACTGGACGAGATGAGCGTGGCGCGCTGGCGACGGATGTTTGATATCAACGTGATCGGCTCATTGCTGTGCGCTCGAGAAGCGGTGCGCCGCATGAGCACGAAACACGGCGGTGCAGGCGGCAGCATTGTGAACCTATCTAGCGCAGCTTCGCGCCTGGGCGCCCCAGGCCAGTATCTGGACTACGCGGCCTCCAAAGGCGCGATCGACAGCATGACCCTGGGCCTGGCCAAAGAAGTGGCGGGTGAAGGCATCCGCGTCAACGCCGTGCGCCCGGGTTTGATCGAAACCGAACTGCACGCCTCAGGTGGTCTGCCCAACCGGGTGCGTGACCTGGCTCACCAAGTGCCCATCCAGCGCGGCGGCACGGCCGAAGAAGTTGCTCATGCCATCGTCTGGTTACTGTCTGACGAGGCCAGCTACACCACCATGAGTTTTCTTGACGTTTCCGGGGGTCGTTGATGGCTGAAATCAAATATTTTTGGGAAGACATGCAAGCCGGCCAGGTGCGCGACCTGGGCAGCATCACGCCCACACGCGAAGAAATCATTGCCTTTGCCAGCCAGTTTGACCCGCAACCCTTTCACTTGGACGACGAAGCCGCCAAAGCCTCGGTGTTTGGGGGCCTGTGTGCCAGTGGCTGGCACACCTGCGCGATGGCCATGCGGTTGATGGTGACTAATTTTTTGCAACAAGCTGCCAGCCTGGGATCACCGGGCCTGGAGAATTTAAAATGGATGAAACCGGTGTTCCCAGGCGATACCCTTCGCCTGCAACACCGCATCATCGAAACGCGCCCCATGAGCAAGCGCCTTGATGTGGGTTTAGTGCGCACCCAATGGGAAATGTTCAATCAAAACGGCGACCAGGTACTGCATATGGAAGGCTGGGGAATGTTCCGTCGCCGCACGCCGGCCAACTGAAGCGGAGCACAATGCGGGGATGGACTTCAAACCGCTCATCACCTTGCTGGCCATCGTCAACCCGCTGGCCTGTGTGCCATTCTTCATTCATTACACCCAAGGCTTCAGCCGCGCCCAACGACAACGCACGGTGTTGATTTCTTCGTTCAGCGCCTTTGCCGTGATCGCCGCCAGCGCCCTGCTCGGCCTGCAAATCTTGGAATTTTTCGGCATCTCGCTGGCCAGCTTTCAGGTCGGCGGCGGCATGCTGCTGCTCACTTCGGCGCTGTCCATGTTGAACGCACAACCCGCCGAAGCCCGCGCCAACGCCGAAGAAGTGCACGACGCCGAAGCCAAAGCAGCCATGGGTGCCAGCATCGCCGTGGTACCTCTGACCATTCCGCTGCTCACCGGTCCGGCCACCATGTCCACCGTGGTGATCTACGCCGAAAAAGCCAAAACCATGTTCCAACTCAGTACCTTGGTCGGCTATGGGCTGGTCATCGGTTTGGCCACGGCTCTCTGTTTTTCACTGGCCGCACCCATTGCCCGCGTGCTGGGTAAAACCGGCATCAACGTCATGACCCGGCTGATGGGCTTGATCTTGGCTGCGCTGGCGGTGGAGGTGATGACCGACGGGCTGCACAAGCTGTTTCCGGTGCTGGCAACGGGGCTCTAATGGCGTAAGCGGCGAAAGCTGAAAAGGTCAACTCGCCTGCGGCAGCAAATTGGCGCCGCGTTCAATGACAAACTCATTGTCAACCAACTTACGTGAATGATTCAGATCGCTTTGTGCAATCAGCACGGACACCTCGGTGCCTTTCAAGCCCGCGATCACTTCGCCAAGTCGCTTGGACAAAGCAGGCGCAACGCCCTCAAAGGGTTCGTCCAGCAACAATAAACGCGTTCCCACCGCGAGGGCGCGCGCCAGAGCCACCAATTTTTGCTGTCCGCCTGAAAGCAAAAGAGCACGGCGATCTCGCATCTCCAGTAATTCGGGCAAGACCTTATAGACCAGCGCTAAACGTTCTCGTGGATCCAGCGTGGGGCTGACCCAAACAGGAATCAAGATGTTTTCCTCTACAGTCAACTCAGGCACCAGCCCCCTGTCCTCAGGCATGTAGCCAATGCCCAGTCCCGCCCTGGCGTGGGCAGGCAAGGCAGTTAAGTTTTGGCCATTGAAAGTGATCACGCCCTGAGTGGGCGCTACTTGCCCCATCACAGCCCTCAGCATGGTGGTTTTGCCCGCACCGTTTCGGCCGATCAGGCCCACCATGGTGCCGTCCGCCACTTCAATGGACAGGCCCCGCAAAGCGATGACGGACTGTATGGCCACGTGAAGGCCTTCTACCTTGAGCATGCGTACTCCTTTGGGACGATCAGAGGCTTATTCACTCAACAGCTCGCCTGTGACAAAACGCCTGACATCGTCGGCTGCCAAGGCGACTTCAGGTATGTCATCGGCGATGATGCGTCCACTGTAAAAAGCGACAACGCGGCTGGCGTAGCGGTTGACGATATCCATGTCATGCTCCACAAACAACACAGTCGTGGAACGGTCCTGCCCGAGGCCCGCCATGATGGTTTCCATCATCGGAAATTTTTCCTCTGCAGAAACGCCACTGGTCGGCTCATCAAGTAGCAGCAACTTGGGCGAACCGGTCAAAGCCATCGCGATATCGAGCAGTTTGCGCACACCTCCGGGCAAGCCGGCGACTTTTCTTGAGCGGTGCTCAGTCAGGGCAAAGCGCTCCAACAAAACATCGGCCCGCTCAATGGCCTCTGAGCGACGCGCAGGCTGCCAGAAACTCAACTTTTGGTCATGGCAGGCATTTGCCACCAACATATTGTCCAAAACGGACAGCTCCCCATACAACTGTGGAATCTGAAAAGACCGGGCCACGCCCAAGTGCGTGATCGCACGCGGATACAAAGCAGTGATGTCCTGCCCATCAAGCAATATCTGACCATGGTCAGGTTTGAGATACCCCGTAATCATGTTTACAAAGGTGGTCTTGCCAGCGCCATTGGAGCCAATCAAGCTGACGCGCTCGCCGGCAAATATGTCTATATTGAGATTCGATGCGGCCACCACGGCGCCGAATTTTTTGTTCACATCTCGGGCTTGAAGCACGGCCTTCATCGCGTGCCTCCTTTCACCCAGAGGGAACCGATGCCGCGCGGCAAGAACCGAATTACGATCAATAAAAATATGCCCAGGACCATCTGCCAAGTGTTGGGGAAATAGGAACTCGAAAATGAGCGCACCACCTCCAGCACGACACTCGCCACAAACAAAGCAATCACGCTTTGCCAGCCCGCGAGAACGGCCACAAAAACAAACTCGCCCGACGTGGTCCAGAAGCTGACGCCCGGCTCAATGTGACCCAAAGCCATCACCGCCAAAGCCCCACCCAAACCGCCGCAGAACGCCGCCAAAATGAAATTGGTCGCCATGGCATAGCGCACCGAACCACCCAGGTATTCAACACGCAGCTCGTTTTCTTTGGCCGCCAAGGTAATCAAGCCGCGTGTACTGTCAAAGTAGATCCTGGCCAGCAAGGCCATGATGCTGGACACCGTAATGGTCAGCACATACATGATGTAGCCCACCTGATCGTCAGGGAGTTTGTAGCCCATCAGTGTTGGCCGCCCAAGGTTAAATCCGTCCGAGCCTCCAAGCACCTCCAGCTTCATCAATAAACCGTAAGTCACCATCGACAACGCCAGCGTCAGCATGGCAAAAAATATACCTCTGTAACGCGACAGCAGTGGCGCAAAAGGTGCGGCAACCAGCGCCGCAAACAAGCCACCGCACAAAGTCAAGAACAGGGCATCCGTGATGCCCAGCTTGTTAAATATCAATGCAGCTGTGTACCCGCCAACGGCAAAAACCATTCCCTGGCCAAATGGAACCACGCCGCCGCGCATCAACACCACGATGCCCAACGACACCAAGCCGTTCGCCGCTGCCATGGTGATCAAGAAAGTCAGCCACTTGGGCATCAAAGTGCCAGCCATTGCCAGAGCCAAACAAATGCCAGCGGCCCACAATACCGAACGGCGCATGGACGTTTCATAGGAAGGCATCGATGTGCCTGAATTTTTCGCCATGGTTCAGATCTTTCGCGCCTGTATCCGCTGAAACAGTCCTTCGGGACGAAACATCAGCACCACCGCCATCACTACATAAATCGAGA
The DNA here is from genome assembly GCA_947452725.1 of Comamonadaceae bacterium. GTDB lineage: Bacteria > Pseudomonadota > Gammaproteobacteria > Burkholderiales > Burkholderiaceae_C > Limnohabitans_A. Next base: position 7,189 of record CANGEG010000114.1, read on the forward strand.
ACAGTTCAGCTACGGGCGCTAAATGCACAGCCATGGAACGAGCCAATCCGACTATCAAAGCCCCAATTGCAGCGCCTTCAATGCTGCCCAAACCGCCAATGATCACAACGGCAAAAGAGACAATGATCACCCCGACTGACACACCTGGTTGGACCGAAATCATGGGTGCAGTAAATGCGCCGCCCAATGCGGCCAAAAATATGCCGACCGAAAACGCCAGCATATAAACGCGCGACACATTCACCCCCATGCTGGACGCAATTTCCGAGCTGTGAATGACGGCAATCATGATCTTGCCTTGTTGCGTCCGGTTCAACCACCACCAGACCGCTAGGCCGACCACCAGCGCCAACGCCACCAACGCAAAGTCATAGCCGACATAGGTTTGCGTCCCAATATCTATGCTTCCAAACAAGCCATAGGGTTCAGACACATAGTAAGGATTGGCACCCCACAAGAGTTTGGTGCCATCTTCCATGATCAAAAACATGGCATACGTGACCAGCGCTAAAACCACCTCGTCGCGGCCATAAAAGAAACGCAGCAACCCACGCTCTGTCAGAGGAGCCACTAACGCGGCCACCGCTACAGCAGCCAGCAGCATGGCCACCAAGGTATATCCTGGCGCCCACTTCATGGCACTGGCCCACCCCACAAAACTGGTGGCCGCATAAGCCCCCAGCGCGTAGAAGCTGCCGTGTGCGATGTTCAAAATTTTCAGCACACCGAAAACCAACGTCAACCCCAGCGCCACAATGAAGAGCCAGGAGGCGTAGGTTAACCCATCAATCAATATAGTCAGCATGCCCTTGAGACCTTATGGACAGCCTTTGGCGCCCGGAAAGCCTGCCTTGATCCAGTCTTCGGATTTCATATTAGCGGGCGGGTTCACGCATTCCGCAGGGAATCGCATGATGTCATCTAGCACCACCATTTTCTTGCCTGCGTCGTAACGAGTTTTGCCAATGGCGGTCTCCTGTACAGCCTGATGCCCGCCCCCCAATGTCATGCGAATCTTGCCTGCTGGCGAGTCCCACTCTGCATTACGCAAAGCTGCGGCCAATTGTTCTGCGCTGGGTTTCTTGCCACCGTTGGCCGCCATGGCTTTTTCAACCGCCAGCTTCAAGCCCAGAAGAGACTGCACCATTCGGTAGGGCGCTTGGACGGGATACACGTTGTAAGCCTTGCTGTACAAGTCCCACCACCAGTCATTCAGCCCCGATTTGGGCGACATCAGACCATAGGCGCCCCGTGCGCCCAAAATCACGCCGTCGGGCATCTTCTCACCCAAGCCCGGCAGGACGTGGTCACCCGCTGAGAAGATCACTTGCGAGCGCTTGAACAAACCACGTGGGCCGGCCTGCAAAATGAAGGCCTGCAAATCACCACCCCACAGACTGCTGTGGGTGATGTCCGCAGGCTTGGCCATGAGCGCAGAAATCTCGGTGCCGTATTGACCGGCGCCAAATTTAGGCAGCTGGTCTTCACCCGCCTTGGCATTGGGGTAGAGCTTTTCCATCGACCATACAAAGTCTTTCTTGGAGTCCTGCCCCCAAGCGTAGTCCTGGTTGATCATGTTGAACGAACCCACCTTGATGTCCTTGGCCTTCAGGTAGCGCGCCAAGGCCACGTTGTCCATCGTTGCATGTGAAGCAGTGCGGAAGACATAATTCAATTTGTTGTCTTCAAAAATGCGGGGGGTGCCGCAGTCGTAAAGAATCAGGAACTTCTTCATTTCCTCTGCGACAGGCGCGGCAGCCAAACAGTCACCTGAGCCCACGTAGCCCACCACCGCATCGACTTTTTCGCGGTCATACAAGTTGCGCAGCTCTTGTATTTGTTTGGTTGCGCCGCCGTTTTCATCGACGTACACAGCCTCGATTTTCATGCCCCCAAAACCGGCCTTATTAAAGGGCGCAGGAGCAGCGCCTTTGTTAAAAGCATCGACCAGCACCTTGGCGCCATTGACAGCAGGAATGCCAAAACTTTCTGCC
>CANGEG010000115.1 GCA_947452725.1 Comamonadaceae bacterium
ACCATCGAAAAACTCGGCCTGCTGACCGACTTGCGTGCCCGCGAGTTCTATGAAAAGCCCACCACCGAGCGCAAGCGCAAAAAAGCAGCTGCAGTCAAACGTCACTACAAGCGCGTTCGCAGCATGCAATTGCCCAAGAAGATGTACTGATCTTCAGCTGCCGAGCCCTTGCGGTTCAGCACAAGCCCGCTGGAGGACGCTCAAGCGGGCTTTTTTATTTCCCTTTCACGCCCCCACTTTTGGATATCACCATGAGCCTCAAAGAACAAATCACCGAAGACATGAAGAACGCCATGCGCGCCAAAGACAGCGAGCGTCTGGGCACGATCCGTTTGTTGCTGGCGGCCATGAAGCAAAAAGAAGTGGACGAGCGGGTGGATTTGGACGACATCATGGTCGTGGCCATCGTGGACAAGCTGATTAAGCAGCGCAAAGACTCGATCACTGCTTTTGAACAAGCTGCTCGCCAAGACCTCGCTGACAAAGAAAAGGCTGAGATGCTAGTGCTGCAAGCCTATTTGCCTACGCGCATGTCCCCCGAAGAAGTCACCGCAGCGGTGCAGGCTATTGTCGCTTCGCTAGGCGCTAAAGGCCCGGGCGACATGGGCAAGGTCATGGGCGCCGTGAAAACGCAACTGGCCGGCAAGGCCGACATGGGCTTGGTCTCAGCCGCAGTCAAAGCGGCTTTGGCGGGCTAAAAAGAAGGGGCTTAACCTCTTTAGGGTACCGCCCTCATCGTCGCTCAACGGCCCTTGTTTTGGACACTGAAGGGCTTAGGTTACGACCTGCGCCTCAGCTGCCCGCCACCTTCATGCGATTGACCAAGATCGAGCCCACGGTCTTGGCGCCGTAGTTGTAGGCGTCTGCCCCAATTGCTTCGATGCCTTTGAACATCGTTTTCAAATTGCCCGCAATCGTGATCTCGTGCACAGGGAAAGCGATCTCACCGTTCTCCACCCAAAAGCCGCTGGCCCCGCGTGAATAGTCGCCGGTGACGTAGTTCACGCCTTGGCCCATCAGTTCGATCACGAACAAGCCGGTACCCAATTTGCGCAGCATCTCGTCCAGATCATCGCTAGCCTGGGTCAGGCGCGAGCTCATGATCAGGTTGTGTGAGCCACCGGCGTTACCGGTGGTTTTCATGCCTAGTTTGCGCGCCGAGTAACTGCTCAAAAAGTAACCTTCAACCCGCCCGCCCTTGACCACTTGGCGCGGTACCGCGCGCACGCCCTCGTCGTCAAAAGGCGAGCTACCTTTGCCGCGCAGAACAAACGGGTCTTCGGAAATTTGAATGTCCTTGGGGAATACTGGCTTTCCGAGTGAGTCGAGCAGAAAGCTACTCTTACGGTAGAGGGCGCCGCCGCTGATGGCTTGCACAAAGCCGCCCAGTAAGCCCGCCGCCACAGGCGACTCGAACAGCACTGGGCACTCGGTGGTGGGAATCTTGCGGCTACCCAAGCGGCTCAGAGCGCGTTGCGCGGCATAACGGCCAACAGACTCGGGACTGGCCATTTCCTCGGCTGCGCGCATAGAAGTGAACCAGGCATCACGCTGCATCTCTGCATTACGCCCCGGCAAAGAGGCGATGGGCGCCACCGACATGCTATGACGCGAGCTGGCATAGCCCCCGCGAAAGCCATGGGTGTGGGCGCTGAAGAAATGGCTTTGCTGCGCCGACACACCAGCGCCTTCACTGTTGGTGATGCGGCGTGAGGTTTTCAGCGCCGCAGCTTCGCAGGCCATAGCCAATTTGGCCGCCTCTTCGCTGTTCACCGACCACGGGTGAAACAGGTCGAGTTCACGGTACTCGGTTTCAATGTCGGACTCGTCCGGCAAGCCTGCGGTCGGATCTTCAGCTGTGAAGCGGGCAATATCAAAAGCCGCTTGCACGGTTTGATGGATAGCTGCGGTAGAAAAGTCCGAAGTGCTGGCGTTGCCACGTCGGTTGCCCACGTACACCGTCACGCCCAGCGATTTATCGCGGTTGCGTTCGACGTTTTCGAGCTCACCCTTGCGCACACTGACCGACAGGCCGCAGCCTTCAGATGCTTCAGCACCGGCATTGGTCGCACCAATTTTTTTGGCATGCTTCAATGACGTATCAACCAGGTCTTCAAAGAAATCACGGCTGTAGCTGAAACCGCTGTGCGCAGCGCTGTTGGCCTGTTGAAAACGGGGGGTGACCACTGGTGTGGCGGGTGATTTTTGTTTACTCATGGTGACGGCTATGATACTTGCCGACACGTACAAAGATGAATCACCCCCCAGATGCCCCGTAAATTCAAAAAAGGCTACTTCGTTCAAGGTCAATTTGTTGCAGAAGGCAGCGAGCTTGACCTGGAACTCAAACGAGAGCTCAAAGGCGGCGACGAGCCCAGCCGCACCGACCTGAAGCGCGAGAGCGATGAGCTGCAAAAGCTGGGCGAAAGCCTGCTCACCTTGCGCGGCGACTTGATGGACAAAGCTGCCCTGCCCGACAAATTGGTAGAAGCGGTGCAGGAAGCCAAGCGCATCACCAACTTTGAAGGCAAGCGCCGGCAAATGCAGTTCATCGGCAAGCTCATGCGTAAACTTGATGCCTCCGACGTGCAAGGCATTCGCGACGCGCTGCAAGAGCAAGTTCAAGGATCCGCCCAGGAGACCGTGAACTTGCACTTGGCCGAACAATGGCGCGACCGCCTGATCGCCGATGAAGACGCCTTTGCCATCTGGTTCAACAGCTTTCCCACGACCGACACCCAGCAACTGCGCGCACTGATTCGCCAAGCCCGCAAAGACGCGCCAGAGGCCAGCAAAGCGGCAGTATCGCAGGGCCTGGCGCCACGCCAAGGCCGCGCTTACCGTGAGATATTTCAGCTGGTGCGCGAGCACCTGACGGCGCAGCCCGAGCGGGAAGTCGAATCGGACACGCCGTCCATCGACTAACACCATGACCGATCACTCTTTTGACGCCATCAAGATAGGCATCGTCTCCGTCAGCGACCGCGCCAGCACCGGCGTGTATGAGGACAAAGGCCTGCCCGCACTGCAAGACTGGCTGACGCGGGCGCTGAACAACCCGGTCAGCTTTGAGCCGCGCTTGATTGCAGACGAGCAAGCTCACATTAGCGCCACCTTGATTGAGTTGGTAGATGCAGGCTGCAGTCTAATCCTGACCACTGGCGGCACTGGCCCTGCGCTGCGCGACGTGACCCCAGAAGCCACGCTGGCCGTGGCCGACAAAGAGATGCCAGGATTTGGCGAGCAGATGCGTCAGATCAGCCTGAAATTTGTCCCTACAGCCATACTGTCTCGCCAAGTGGCGGTGGTTCGCGGTCGAAGCCTGATCATCAACCTGCCCGGCCAACCCAAATCGATTGCGGAAACGCTAGAAGGTTTGAAGGACGCCAACGGCGAGCAAGTGGTGGATGGCATTTTTGCTGCCGTGCCCTATTGCGTGGATTTGATCGGAGGGCCTTACATGGAAACGCGAAATGAGGTCTGCAAAGCCTTTAGGCCTAAGGCCGCTACTCGCCAGCGCTGAGAGCTTACGCGGCGCCATTAGCTGAAGTTTTCAACTAAGCTATTCACTTGCCGACGAGTTGATTGAACTTGTCGGCCTCAAAGCTCTCACTGCGCGCCGCATCTTGCGGCATCTGCATCGGCTGCTGAGAAGAGAGCTGCTCAATCGCTTTCCACAGCAAGGCAATTTGGTGCTCTTGACCTGAGGCGTTATCGATCAAGCCTTTGAGCGCTTGGCTCACCGGATCGTCGTCTTGCGTAATGCCATAGGCGTTGAACTTGGGCTCATTGCCTGAAACATCGGCGCTCTCACCAGCTTTGGACGGGATGATGCGCGCAGGAATGCCCACCGCGGTAGCCCCGGCGGGCACAGGTTTTATCACTACGGCATTGCTGCCAATCTTGGCGCCATCGCCCACCACAAAGCCGCCCAACACCTTGGCACCGGCGCTGACCACCACGTCTTTGCCCAAGGTCGGATGCCGCTTGGTGCCTTTGTACAGCGTGGTGCCGCCCAACGTCACGCCTTGGTAAATGGTGCAACCGTCACCGACTTCAGCGGTCTCACCCACCACAACGCCCATGGCATGGTCAAAAAACACCCGCTCGCCAATCTTTGCACCGGGGTGGATTTCGATGCCAGTGCACCACCGTGCCAAGTGTGAAATAAAGCGCCCCAGCCACTTGAAGCCTCGCGTCCAGCAGGCGTGCGCCAAGCGATGCAGCACCACCGCGTGCAGGCCGGGGTAGCATGTCAAGACCTCCCATGTGCTGCGAGCAGCCGGGTCGCGATCAAGGATGCACTGGATGTCGGAGCGAAGACGTGAAAACATAGACCTCAAGTCTAGCGTTTACTGCGGGCGCTTGGCGCTCATGGCTTTAGCCACACCACGCAAAATGTGGATTTCTTCTTGGTTCAAATCGGCCCGGTTAAAGAGCTGGTTTAAACGAGGCATGAGTTTTTTAGGCGCAGCGGGGTCCAAAAAGCCAATGTCGGTCAGCGCCTGCTCCCAGTGCGTCAGCATGCCGGCCACCTGCTGGGCGTCGGCTTTATCAGCGGGCGGGGTGCTGACGGGAATCGGAAAACCGCCCAGAGCGCAACGCCACTCATAGGCCAGCACCTGGATGGCCGCGCCCAAATTGAGAGAGCCAAATTGCGGATCCGTTGGGATCGACAAGGCCACATGGCAGCGGTAAACGTCTTCATTTTTCATACCGTAGCGTTCGGAGCCAAACAAGAACGCAACCGAATGATCGCCCTGCGCCAGCTCGGCAAAGTGCGCTCGGGGTGCGCGGGTGGGCGGGCCAAAGTCGCGAGGCGTCATGGCCGTGGCGCACAGATGGGTCACACCGTCCAGGGCTTCCTCAAGGGTATCAACGATGCGGGCATTGGCCAGTACATCGTTGGCGCCACTGGCACGCTGAATGGTTTCTTCACGTCGCAGCACGTTGGGCCAACGCGGCGCGACCAGCACCAATTCGTCAAAACCCATGACCTTCATGGCCCGGGCGGCAGCGCCGACGTTCCCGGCGTGGCTGGTTTCAATCAAAATAAAACGTGTCTTCATGTGGGAGATTGTCCACGGCTTGTCGCCTGGTTGGCCATCTGGGCACTCAAAGTGCACTTTTCGTGGGAAAATAACGACTTCGCTAACGCCATCGCGCGCCGGCCTTTGAGGTTCTTAAAAATTTATGTCGTCCCCCAACCTTCACCCCATGCTCAATGTGGCTGTCAAAGCCGCACGCGCCGCAGGCGCCATCATCAACCGCGCCGCCTTGGACGTGGAGGCCGTTCGGATCTCGCAAAAGCAGGTCAATGATTTTGTCACCGAAGTTGACCTAGCCAGCGAAGCCATCATTTTAGAAACTCTGCTCACCGCCTTTCCGCACCACGGCATCTTGGCCGAAGAGTCGGGCAGCACGCATGGCGACCCGCATGCAGACCACATCTGGATCATCGATCCGCTGGACGGCACCACCAACTTCATTCACGGCTTGCCGGTTTATTGCGTCAGCATCGCCTTGTCGGTGCGCGGCAAGATCGAACAAGCGGTGATTTACGACCCCTCACGCAACGACTTGTTCACCGCCACTAAAGGCCGTGGCGCGTTCATGAACGAGCGCCGCATCCGCGTGAGCAAGCGCACCAACTTGAGCGAATGCCTAATCTCGACTGGCTTTCCGTTTCGCAAAGGCGACAACTTCAATCAGTACCTGCGCATGATGGGCGACGTGATGCAACGCACCGCCGGACTGCGCCGCCCCGGTGCTGCAGCGCTCGACCTGGCCTATGTGGCCGCAGGCTTTACAGACGGATTTTTTGAAACTGGCCTCTCGGCTTGGGACGTGGCTGCAGGATCGCTGTTGGTCACCGAAGCCGGTGGTCTGGTCGGTAACCTGACGGGCGAGGCCGACTTTTTGGAGCAGAAAGAATGCCTGGCTGGTTCGCCGCGCATTTACGGCCAGCTGGTGAACATTCTGGGCAAGTACAGCAAGTTCGCCAGCGCCGGAGAAAAAGCCGGCGTGAATGAGGCGGTGGCCAAGTTGGGCGAAGACATGAGCCCCGCCACGCCGGTCGCACCGGCTGAAGACGCTCCTTTTTAAGCCATGGCAGCCGCGCTCGACCTGAGTGCCCACACCCCCATGATGGCCCAGTATCTGGGCATCAAGGCGGAATACCCAGATACGCTGGTGTTTTACCGCATGGGAGACTTCTACGAGATGTTTTTTGCCGACGCCGAGCGCGCGGCCGCCTTGCTTGACATCACCCTGACCACTCGCGGCCAAACGGCGGGGCAACCGATCTGCATGGCCGGGGTGCCGTTTCACTCGGTTGAAACTTATTTGGCGCGTCTCATCAAGCTGGGCGAGTCGGTGGCCATTTGCGAGCAGGTGGGCGATGTGGCCACCAGCAAAGGACCAGTGGAGCGCAAGGTGGTGCGCGTCGTCACCCCTGGCACGCTGACCGATACGGCTTTGCTAGCCGACAAAACCGAATCGATTTTACTGGCCGTGCATCAAGGCACACGCAACCGATGTGGCTTAGCCTGGCTGAGCGTGACGCAGGGCTTTTTGCATCTGGCCGAATGCGCTAACGACGACCTGCCCGATTGGCTCGACCGGATTGCGCCCAGCGAGCTGCTAGCCAGCGCTGGCATCACCCCGGCGTTTGAGCAGCGACTCAAAGCGTTTCGCCTGAACACCCGCACAGCCAGTTTGTCGCTGACCTTGCGGCCCGATTTTCAGTTCGAAGCCGGCCTGGGTCAGCGCAAGTTGCTGGAACAATTGCAAGCCGCAAGCTTAGCCGCATGGGGCGCAGACGCACTGCCCGAAGCCCATGCCGCCGTCGCCGCGCTGCTGACCTATGCCGAGCACACCCAAGGTCGAGCGCTGACGCACGTGAAACAGGTCAAGGTGCAAAAGTCGGACGAGTGGATCGACCTGCCCAGCACCACGCGGCGCAATTTGGAGCTGACGCAAACCCTGCGCGGCGAAGACTCCCCCACCTTGTTTTCGCTGCTTGACAGCTGTATGACCGGTATGGGCAGCAGAATGCTCAAAAGTTGGCTGCTGGCGCCGCCGCGCCAACGCCACATAGCGCGCGAGCGCTTGCAAGCCTTGCAGCAACTCAAAGGCTTGAGCGGCGAAGGTCCTTGGAGCCGCCTGCGCGAGCAACTCAAAGGCGCCAGCGATGTGGAGCGCATCACCGCCCGCGTTGCCCTGCGCCAAGTGCGCCCGCGTGAACTGGTGGCTTTGAAGCACGCGCTGTTCAAGGCCTTGCACCTATCCAAGCAGCTAGCAGACTTGAACGCTCAAACGGGCCAGGCCAGCTTGCTCAACCAAATGGCGCAAGCTTTGCAACCGCCTTCCGGCTTGGGCGATCTGCTGCAGCGAGCCTTGCTGGAAGAACCCGCCGCGCTCGTGCGCGACGGAGGCGTGATGGCCGATGGCTTAGATGCGGACCTAGACGAGTTGCGCGGCATCCAAACCAACTGCGATGCATTTTTGTTGGCGCTTGAAATCCGCGAAAAAGAACGTACCGGCATTGCCAATTTGCGCGTGCAGTTCAACCGAGTGCACGGCTTTTACATCGAGGTCACACAAAGCCAGGCGAGCAAAGTGCCTGACGACTACCGCCGCCGTCAAACGCTGAAAAATGCCGAGCGCTTCATTACGCCTGAGCTCAAAACCTTTGAAGACAAAGCCCTGTCAGCACAAGAGCGAGCCCTGGCACGTGAGAAGTTTTTATACGAGTTGCTGCTCGATCAGCTGCAGCCGCATGTGGTGGCCCTGACGGCCTTGGCCCAGGCGATGGCCGCGCTGGATGCGCTGTGCGCACTGACCGAGCGCAGCCTGACGTTGAATTGGTGCGAGCCCCAATTCACCAATGAGCCGTGCATCGAAATCCGACAAGGCCGCCATCCGGTGGTGGAGGCACGTTTGGCCGAAACCTCGGGCGGCAGCTTCATTGCCAACGACACGCTGCTCACGCACAAGCAGCGCATGCAGATCATCACCGGCCCCAACATGGGCGGTAAATCCACCGTCATGCGGCAAGTGGCTTTGATTGTGCTGTTGGCCAGCATGGGCAGCCATGTACCCGCCAGCAGCTGTCGGCTGGGCCCGATCGATGCCATCCACACCCGCATCGGTGCGGCCGATGACCTGGCCAATGCCCAATCGACCTTCATGCTGGAGATGACCGAAGCGGCGCAAATTTTGCACAGCGCAACGCCGCACTCGTTGGTGTTGATGGACGAGATCGGGCGCGGCACATCGACTTTTGATGGCCTGGCCCTGGCCAGCGGCATTGCCGCACACTTGCACGACAAAACGCAGGCCTTCACTTTGTTTGCCACGCACTACTTTGAGTTGACGGAATTTCCTGCCACGCACCATGCGGCGGTGAACATGCATGTGAGCGCCACCGAATCGGGCAGCAGCATCGTTTTTTTGCACGAGTTGCAAGCTGGCCCGGCAAGCCGAAGTTACGGCATTCAGGTGGCGCGTTTAGCCGGTATGCCTGGCGGGGTGCTGAATCAAGCGCGCCATACCCTGGCCGCGCTCGAAGCCGGCGCCAGCGAAACGCAGCAACAGGTCGACTTGTTTGCCGCGCCGCTCGAGACCGAAATCACTGGTCCCAGTCCCCTTGAATTGGCGGTGGCCCAAATCAACCCCGACGCCCTCAGCCCGCGTGAGGCCCTAGATACTATTTACGCCTTGCAGCGACTGCTCCAACGCAGCGCTTAAAACCATCAGGAACTACGCCATGACCTATTGCACCGCCATCAAAACCCGAGCGGGTTTGGTTTTTTTATCGGACTCGCGCACCAATGCAGGACTGGACCAAATCAGCACCTATCGAAAGATGATTGTTTACGAAAAAGCGGGCGATCGCTTCATGGTCCTGCTGTCAGCGGGCAATCTGAGCATTTCGCAATCGGTGCGTGAAATGTTGCAAGTAGAGAAGCTGGTGGAAAATGACCTCGACGAACCGCTCACCATCTGGAACGCCAAGAGCATGTTTGACGCCACGCGGGTTCTGGGCTCGGCCATTCGCCGCGTGCACGAGCGCGACGCCGAGGCATTGCGCTCAGGCGGTGTGGACTTCAATGTGTCGATGATTTTTGGCGGCCAAATTGCCGGTGAAGGCATGCGATTGTTCCAGGTCTACTCACCG
>CANGEG010000116.1 GCA_947452725.1 Comamonadaceae bacterium
ACACTTGGGCTTGACTATACCCAGGCGGCTGACATTGCCCTGTCGCCAGAGCCCAAACCAAGGGAAAACATTAACCAACCGAGCGGGCGGTTAATGGTACATTTTTAAATAGAGGAGATTTTCATGACCGACAGCCTTACATCCACTGTCTTGTACGAAGAGCGCGGCGCTGTGGCGTTGGTGACGCTGAACCGTCCAGCCGCTTTGAACAGTTTTGACCGCCAAATGCACCACGATTTGTGGGCCGCCTTTGACCAGGCCGAAGCCAATCCCACCATCCGCGCCATGGTACTTACGGGGGCGGGGCGAGGGTTTTGCGCTGGCGCAGACTTGTCCTCCTTCGATTTCACACCTGGCCCTGACCGGGTCGCGCGCGCTGATCCGGGCCCCATCATCGACCAAGCCTTCAATCCAACCACCCGCCGCATCCAAACTTTGCGCATGCCGATCATTGCCGCCGTCAACGGCGTGGCCGCTGGCGCCGGCGCCTCGGTGGCCATGGCCTGCGACATTGCGATTGCCGCGCCGCAAGCCAGCTTCATTCAGGCCTTCAGCAAAATCGGTTTGATTCCCGATGCCGGCAGCAGTTGGCTGTTGGTCGAGCGCATTGGCTTAGCGCGCGCCCTGGCTTTGGCGATGACGGGCGATAAATTGCCTGCGCAGCAGGCCAAGGACTGGGGCGTGATTTGGGAAGTTACCGACGATCCGGTGGCCACAGCGCTGGCCATGGCCGAGCGTTTGGCGGTCATGCCCACCAAGGCCTTAGTGGCCACGCGCGCCTTGCTGCAAGGCGCCACCACCCGCAGCCTATCCCAGCAGTTGGACCTGGAGCGCGACACCCAGTCGGCAATGGGGCGCACGCACGATTATTTCGAAGGCGTTCAAGCCTTCCTGGAAAAGCGCCCCGCGCAATTCAAAGGCGAATGATGAACACTGAAGCGAAAGACTTGGCTCGCCAGGTCGGACAAACCATGTTCGCAGTCGATACCGCCTCCAAAGACACCATGGGCATGGAGCTCGTTACATGTGAGCCTGGCCGCGCCGTGATGCGCATGACTGTGAAAGCCTTGCACCTGAATGGGCACCAAATCTGTCACGGCGGCTTTATCTTTACGCTGGCCGATTCGACCTTTGCCTTTGCCTGCAATAGCTACAACAAGGCTGCTGTGGCCGCCGGTTGCACCATTGAATTTTTAAAGCCCGGCCAGTTGGGTGATGTGCTGATGTGCGAGGGTGTGGAGCAAACCCTCAGCGGGCGCCACGGCATTTACGACATGAAAGTCAGCAACCAGCGCGGCGACGTGATCGCGCTGTTTCGCGGCAAAAGCGCGCAAATTCAGGGCACTGTGATCCCTGCTTGAATGGATATATTGGAGTTGTGGTCATGAGTGAAAAAGCCTTCCCCTTAGAGCCGATAGAAAAGGCCAGCATTGATGAGTTGCGCGCGCTGCAGCTCAAACGCTTGCAGTCCACGCTGCATCACGCCTATGCCAATTCGCCGGTTTATCGCGCCAAGTTTGATGCTGCAGGGGTGCACCCCGATGAGTGCAAAAGCCTGAGTGATCTGGCTAAATTTCCTTTCACCACCAAGGCCGATCTGCGCGACAGTTACCCGTTTGGCATGTTCGCTGTGCCGCGTGAAAAGTGCTCGCGCATCCACGCCTCCAGCGGCACCACCGGCAAGCCTACCGTGGTGGGCTATACCAACCGCGACATCGACACCTGGGCCACAGTGGTGGCTCGCAGCATCCGCGCCGGCGGCGCCAAGCCGGGTGATATGGTGCACATCAGCTACGGCTATGGTCTGTTCACCGGCGGCTTGGGCGCACACTATGGAGCCGAAAAACTCGGTCTCACCGTGGTGCCTTTTGGCGGCGGCCAGACCGAGCGGCAAGTCCAGTTGATTCAGGACTTTCAGTCCAACATCATCATGGTCACGCCCAGCTACATGCTCGCGATTGCCGACGAGTATGAGCGCCAAGGCATTGACCCCAAAACCAGCTCTTTGCGCATTGGCATTTTTGGCGCCGAGCCCTGGACCAACGACATGCGTGTGGCGATTGAAAAACGCATGGCAATTGATGCGGTGGATATTTATGGTTTGTCTGAAGTCATGGGTCCCGGCGTGGCCAGCGAATGCATCGAGACCAAAGATGGCCCCACGATTTGGGAGGACCATTTCTACCCCGAGATCATCAATCCCGAGACCGGTGAACCGGTGGCCGACGGCGAGATGGGTGAGTTGGTGTTCACCAGCTTGACCAAAGAGGCGTTGCCCATCATCCGTTACCGCACGCGCGATTTGACGCGGCTGTTGCCCGGCACCGCCCGTACCATGCGCCGCATGGAAAAGATCACCGGGCGCAGCGACGACATGATGATCATTCGCGGCGTGAACGTGTTCCCCTCCCAGATCGAAGAGCTGATATTAAAGCGCCCCGAGCTGGCACCGCATTACCAATGCGTGCTGAGCCGAGAAGGCCCAATGGACAATTTGAAAGTGGTGGTTGAAACCAGCGCCGGTACGGGCAAAGACAGCATCGAAGCCCGCGCCGCCGCCAAGCTGCTACAGCACGAGATCAAGGTCTACATTGGCTCCAGCGTAGAGATTGAGCTGCGCGCCGAAGGGGGCGTCGAACGCAGTCAAGGCAAGGCCAAGCGCGTGGTCGATTTGCGCGGGAAGTGAACTCATTCATCGCCCGTTGTTCTCTCGCTATTTGGCAAACTCCTACAGGTTTTTTTGTAAGAGCCAGCCTAATGGCGATGAACAACTAGGCTGCTGACTTCAAGCCTCAGGCCATTGTCCTGTTTTGCGATGTGCCGGAGCAGTCAGCCGCCATGTCACCCCCTTGGCTGGCATGCTCAACGGCAAACGCAGCAGGCGTTTGTCGCGCGAGATCAAAGCCGTCAGGCGCTTTTCGGTGCCCAACAGATTTTTCAAGTCCTCTAGCTTTTGCAGGCGCCAGCTGCCTCCTTGGCCTCGTGTGCCCACCTCCACACCCAGCCATTCGTCACCAGCGGCCAAGCCCGCTTGCTCGGCTGCGCTGCTGCGCAGCACGGTTTTGATTTGCACTCCCGATGCAGCATCGACCGCGCGCAGCCCCAGGCGCTGCGCCATTTGTGCTTCGTCATCGTGGATCACCAGATCTTGTGCCGTCAGCAGCTCTCGCAGCGGCAACTCGGCAGTGCCGTGCACCCAGGCTTTGATTTCTTTGCGCCAGCTTCGGCCCGTCAGCGCCAGCAACACCGCCAGCAGATCGGCCTCTTGCATGGGGCCGCCTTGGCAGCGCTGCCACAGCGCGCGCATCACGTCGTCCAGTGTGACGCTGCCTTTTGGTGATTTGTTATCGCGCAGACTTAAGTCAAGGCACAAAGCCACCAGCGAGCCTTTGGTGTAGTAGCTCACGGTGGCGTTGGGGGTGTTCTCGTCTTGGCGGTAGTACTTGACCCAAGCGTCCATGCTGGCTTGGGCCACAGACTGAATCAAACGCCCCGGCGTTTGCATCACCTGGTTGATGATTTTGCTTAGCAGCTTCAAGTAGCTTGCATCATCAATCAAGCCGGCGCGCAGCAGCAGCAAGTCGTCGTAGTAGCTGGTAAAGCCTTCAAAGAACCACAGCAGCTCGGTGTAGTTTTCTTGCGTGTAGTCGTATCTCGCCATTTGAGCAGGGCGAAGCTGCTTGACGTTCCAGGTGTGAAAGTACTCGTGGCTGATCAAGCCCAGCAAGGTGGTGTATCCATCGCTGGTTTTGGCTTCGCCCATGCGGGGCAAATCACGTCGGCCACAAATGAGGGCGGTGGAGTTGCGGTGCTCCAGTCCGCCAAAGCCCTCGTCCACTGCGTTCAACATGAAGACATAGCGCTTGTGCGGGGTGTGCTTTGCAGCGGTTTTTGATTTGGCTTGATGGCCGTGCCAAAAAGTAATTTCGGTTTCGCAAATCTTTTTCGTGTCGGCAATGAGCCTGTCTTTGTCGAACGACGCCAGGGCCCCAGCCACCACCAACTGGTGCGGCAGGCCGCAGGCGGTGAACTCCGCACGCCAGAAGGCGCCCATTTCCACCGGGCAGTCCACCAACTCGTCGTAGTTCGCTGCGGCATACAGGCCAAAGCCACGAGCATTGACTTTGACGGGCGCTAAGCCCGTGGCCAGTTCCCAAGCCGGTTGTTGCGCTACCGGCAGAACCTGCACATGGTGGGGAAGTGCCTCTTGCCCGTGCACGCGCAAAAACAGGCTGGTGCCATTGAAGAAGCCGCGCGCGGCGTCGAGCCAAGCGGTGCGCACCGAGTTGTCCAGCGCGTACACCTCGTAGTGCAGCGTCAGCGGCGCGCCCTCAATGCAGTCGATCTGCCAAGTGCATTTGTCCTGCTGGATGATGGCGCAGCTCTTGCCATGCTGACTTGCTTTAAGCCGCTGCAAGTTTTTGGCGAACTCACGCACCAAATAACTGCCTGGAATCCACACTGGCAGCGAGACGGTTTGCTGCGCTGTGGGCGCAGCTATGGTCAACGTGATGCGAAACAGATGGGCGTGAAGGCTGGCTGCCTGCACCAAATAGACAAGATCGGCTTTCATCTCAGGTGGCGCCAGCGGCAAAGAAGCAGCTCAGGGACGCGACGATGGTCAGGTGCAAACGCAGGGTCAGCCATTGGCCCAAACCGGCCGCTGGCCAGGTGCGCCGGTCCATGACGTAGCAGGCGATCAACACCGCGCCGAGCAAGGGCAGGCCCGCAAAGGCCGGCATCATGACGCCGATCCAGGCCAAGAGCGAAGGGATCACCCCCCACACAAAATGCACGGGCGGCGCGTTGTGCATGGTGATGGCGTTGCGAAAACCAATGCCCCAATGGATGCCGCCCAGAAACGACACGATGACCGCGCCGTAACCGGCCATGGACAAAGCGATAAAGGGGTGCAGGTCCGCATCGACCACCCAAAGCAAAAAGGCCAGGATCACAAAAGGTGCCAAGCCGGCGTAGCCTAGGCGGCGGATCAACAACCAAGTGGTGTCTTCAGTGCGGTGCATGGTAGGGGCTTACTTGATGGCGGAGAAGAGTTTTTCGATTTGCTTGGCTTCGATGGCACCGGGAACGCGTGTGCTGTCGGCAAAGAACAAAGTGGGTGTGCCTGTGATGCGGTTTTTCTTGCCAAACTCGACGTTACTGTCCACGGCTAAGGCGTCGCATTTCAACGTGGGCGGCGTGATGCCGTTCAGCATCCAGT
The DNA here is from genome assembly GCA_947452725.1 of Comamonadaceae bacterium. GTDB lineage: Bacteria > Pseudomonadota > Gammaproteobacteria > Burkholderiales > Burkholderiaceae_C > Limnohabitans_A. The sequence goes on from CANGEG010000116.1 coordinate 5,222, forward strand.
CGTTCCAGGTTTTGGCTTTGTCTTTGGCACACCAGATGTTCTTGGCCTTGACCTGCGAGTCCTCACCCAAGATGGGAAACAGCACATGGTAAATCGTCACGTTCTCGATTTTGGCGAGGTCTTTTTCAAAGCGTTTGCAGTAGCCGCAGTTGGGGTCGGCAAAAATGGCCAGCTTGCGCTTGCCGTTGCCCCGCACCTGGGTGAAGGCGTTTTTTAAAGGCAGGCTGTCAAAGTCGATAGCGGAGAGTTTTTCAATCCGCTCTTCGGTCAGGTTGCGCTTTTGTTTCAGGTCGATCAATGAGCCCTGAATCAGGTAGTTACCTTCGGCGTCGGTGTAGTAAATATCGCTGCTGTTAATGCGGATTTCAAAAATGCCTGCCAAGGGCGTTTTGCTGATCTCATCTATCTTGGCCAGGGCAGGCAAACGCTCGGCCAAGATTTTTCGCAAGTTTATTTGCAAAGCAGAGTCTTGCGCTTGGGCGTTCAGGCTCAGCGTCAAGCCCAGCGCCAACACTAGAGTCATGCTCAGGCCGGCGGTTTGGCTACATAGGCGCTTTAGCCCAAGGGGAGTCAAAGTCATTCGGTGTTGCTTTCTAAAAGGGGTTCAACGCATGGCGTTGGCCGTGGCCCAGCGTTTGATAGGGCCCAGGTGATTAAAGGCGTTCAGGCCCCAGTTGCGCAGTGGCTGCCAGACAGGGCTGGGCTGTGCGAACAGGTTTTGCAAATTGTCGGTGACCCAGGCCATGGCTTTGACATCGGCTTGACGCGCCCGTGCATAGCGGCGCAGCAATTTCAAATCGTTCAAGGGGCGCCAAAATTCGCGCTCAGCCAGCACGCGAGCCAATTCGGCCACATCGGCTAGGCCTACGTTCAGGCCTTGACCGGCCAAAGGGTGCATGGCGTGGGCTGCGTCGCCAGCCAGCGCAAAGCTGCGTTCGGGTTGGCCGGGCAGGGTGCCAATCCATGGTGAGGCCTGCGCCAGTTGCAGCGGCCACACGGCTCGCTCACCGGTCAGCGTCATTGAGCCCAAAGTGTGTTGGCAGGCTTCGGCCAAGGCTTTGGAGAAATCGCTGCCGTTTAAGGCCATCAGAGTTTGCGCTTTGGCGGGGGGCACAGACCACACCAACGCCACCTCATGGCTGGCCTCGCCGCCCATTGGCAGTAACGCCAAAATATCCGCTTGTGCAACCGATGCACCTGACTGAAACCATTGCCGCGCCGTTTGCCCATGGGGCAGGTCGCAGCTCACACGCGCAGCCACCGCATGTTGCTCATAGGCTTTGACTTCAAACGTGACGCCCAGCTCGGCTCTTGTGCGGCTGGCGCGCCCCTCGCAAATCACCGTGAGCGGTGCCGTTTGCGTGTCCGCTTGCTTGCCGTTGAGTTCTGTGATCAGGGGTTGAAAGCGCACGGCCGAGGCCAGTTGCGCTTCCAGCGCGGGCACGTCCACCATCCAGTTCAGGGCATCTACGCCTTGTTCTCGGGCGCTAAAGTTCAACTCGCCGCCCTGGTCGCCAAATACTTGCATCTCAAGCACCGGTGTGACTGATACGCCTTCGGGCCAACCACGAACAGATTCCAATAGATTGCGCGCCGCGGTGTTGAGCGAATACGCTCGCACATCGCTCTGGGTTGGTGTCGTCAAAGGGGCTACGGTTTGAATCAGCGCCACCCGAAGGCGTTGATTGGCCAGCAGCAAAGCCAGCGCGCGGCCCACAATGCCGCAGCCGCGAATAGCAATATCAAAATTTTGTGCCATGGGCTCGATTGTAGGAGCGCTCAGGATGCGGCCGGCGTAGGCCAGTGCAATGCACGGCCCGTGCGCAAGGTAAAAGCCTGCAGGTCCTCGGGGCTGTCCAGGTCGATGCGGTAATTCGGGTTGGTGGTGCTCCATTGGTAGAGCTGATCGGCGTGGGCTTTTTGCCATTGCCGTCCACCCCATTCGCCTGTGGCCTGCAGCAGGTCTTGCCGCACCTGGGGCGTGAAGACCACCGGATTGCCCGGCAAGCCGTCCACCAGCGGTTGCGTGAACTCACAGCCTGCGGGCCTTTGCTGGTGAGCGGCCAGTAAAGCGGTGATTTCACCAGGGCCAATGAGGGGCTGATCTGCCAGGCCAATGTAGTAGGTATCAAACCCAACGAGCTCGCCTTGTGTAATTGCGGCCAAACCGGTGCGAAGTGAAGAAGCCTGCCCCGCATCTGGCTGCGGGTTGTACACGATGCGCACAGGTAAATGCTGCACCGCCGCCTCAATCGCTGCCGCGTTATGGCCCAGCACCACCACACTATCTGTGATACCCGCATCCAGCAAAGCGCTGATCTGGCGCTCAATCAAATTGATGCCGTCGAGTCGCAGCAAACATTTGGGCTGCCCTCCCATGCGAGTGGCCAACCCGGCGGCGAGCAGTACCGCGCCGACTCGCTGCAGGTCTGGTTTCAACGGTGAAGTTTTATTCAAACTCTTCATGGGGTGGCTTGGGATGGTTAGATTACAAAGCGAGCATTTCGTCACGGGCTCTATGCGCATAATATGCGCATAGCCTTTGCAGATAAACGGTCAAAATGCGCACTCTTGCTCCAGACTTGACACGCAAACGCGCTGTCAACCTCACTTTAAACGAAGCTCTGGTCGCGCAGGCCAAAAGTGACACCAGCAACCTGTCAGCCACCGTGGAGACGTTGCTCACCGACTACGTTGCGCAACAGCAGCAAAGCCATGCTTCGCGTCGGAAAATGGCCGATGCCTGCGCCGCCGACTGGAACGCGGTGCATGCCTGCGTCGGTTCATTTGCTGATGAACATTCGACCCTGTAACGGCCCAGTTTGACGATCACCGCAACAAGGGTTTGCTGCGGGAGTCCATTCCCTTTGTGGTGTTGGTGCAGTCAACACTTGTTGACCATTACCGCCGGCGTATGGTGGTGCCGCTGGTGCCGCTGGTGCGGCGCAGTGCGCTGCCTGGACACTCGGCTACGGTGGGCTCTCGGTTGAATCCTGTGTTTCGGCTCGACGGGCTGGAGGTGGTGTGACACCCACTGGACTTGGTGTCGGTTGCCATGGATAAACTGGGCGAAAAAACAGCCTCACTGGCCAAGCAGGGGCAGCTTATTGCTGATGCGTTAGAGGTGAATTGATCACCTGTTCGTGGGGTTAAACAGGCAACTTGGCAATGTGCAACGCTGATCAGTGTTTGCGAGTATTTAAGAGTATGCAAAAGCCAGGAAGTAAGAGAGATCCAAGGATGACTTCATCGGTTGCTGTAGTTGCATCAGCAAGGATTCACTGATCAGTACAATCGTCATCAGTTTCCCCTAGGCAACACGAGGACAAAATCCTCAGAAAACCGACTTATTTGTGTTTAAGTTGGTTTTTTGTCAGCCGGTTTTGCTTGTCGCAAATTTGTCGTTTTCACGACCCCCGCTTTGGGTCCGATCGTGCATAAGGGGTTGATTTTTAAGGATATTTGTATGAGTTTGAAGTGCGGCATCGTGGGCTTGCCCAACGTGGGTAAATCCACCCTGTTCAATGCCTTGACCAAAGCCGGTATCGCGGCTGAGAACTACCCCTTTTGCACGATCGAGCCCAACGTGGGCGTGGTTGAAGTGCCCGATCCGCGGCTGCAGGCCTTGTCCCAGATCATCACGCCCGAGCGCGTCGTGCCGGCTATTGTGGAGTTTGTGGACATTGCCGGCTTGGTGGCCGGTGCCAGCACGGGCGAAGGCTTAGGCAATAAATTTTTGGCGCACATCCGCGAAACCGACGCGACCATCAACGTGGTGCGCTGTTTTGAAGACGACAACGTGATCCATGT
>CANGEG010000117.1 GCA_947452725.1 Comamonadaceae bacterium
AGTTCACAAAGTGATATACGAAGAACTGTGTTTGGGCCAGGTATTGCCGGCGTCAAAGTTGGTCTATCAGAAAATTATTGAAAACTTGGTTTTACGCGGGGCAACGGCCATCATTCTCGGGTGCACAGAGATTTCTTTGCTTATCCAGCAATCCGATTTTTCGATCCCGCTTTACGACACAACAGCGATTCATGCGTTGGCTGCTGCAGATCACGCCTTGGCGCAATGATTGCTCTCACAAATGGTGAACGTCCTCATCCGTATGGCACCTTGCCGCGTGAGGTGGCAACGCTTTAGGCGTTGAACTGCAAAGCCGCCAAGCCGGCATAAACACCGCCTTGCGCCACCAACTGCGCGTGCGTGCCTTGCTCCACCACCTGGCCGTGGTCCAGCACGACGATCAGGTCGGCTTTTTGCACCGTGGCCAAGCGATGCGCGACTACCAGCGTAGTGCGGTTTTGCATGGCCGATTCGAGCGCGGCCTGCACCATGCGCTCGCTTTGCGCGTCCAAAGCACTAGTGGCTTCATCCAGCAGCAAGAGCGGCGGGTTTTTCAGCATGGCGCGGGCAATCGCAATGCGCTGGCGTTGGCCGCCCGACAAGCGCACGCCGCGTTCGCCCAAAAAGGTGCCATAGCCTTCGGGCAGTTGGACAATGAATTCGTCGGCAAATGCGGCCACGGCGGCGGCGCGCACTTCTTCGTTGCTGGCATGGGGTTTGCCGTAACGAATGTTCTCCAGCGCGCTGGTAGAGAAGATCACGGGTTCTTGCGGCACGATGCCGATTTGGCTTCGCAGATCGTCTAGGCTGATCGAGTCGATCGCGGTGCCGTTGAGTGTGATGCGGCCGGACTGCGGATCGTAAAAGCGCAGTAGCAATCCAAACACCGTGCTCTTGCCTGCGCCACTTGGACCCACAATAGCCACGGTTTGACCCGGCTGAACGTGCAGACTCACATGGCTTAAGGCGGCCTGCGCCGGGCGCGAGGGGTAATGAAACAGAACATCGTCGAGCTCCAGGGCGCTGCCCTTTTGGCCCGGCGGCAACGCTACAGGATGCGCGGGCGACAGCACAGGCGAGACGCTGGCCAGCAATTCCATCAGCCGCTCGGTGGCGCCAGCGGCGCGCAGCAAGTCACCATAGACCTCGCCCAGCACTGCCACGGCCCCTGCAAAAATCACCACATACAAAGCGGCTTGACCAAGTTGGCCGGCGGTCAATTCGCCAGCAATCACCGCTTGCGTGCCTTGGTACAAGCCCCACAGCATCAGAGCAGCATTGGCGATGATGATGAAGGCCACCAAAATCGAGCGCGCCCGGGTGCGCCGCACGGCGGTTTGAAAACCTTGTTCGGTGGAATTTGCAAAGCGGTCGGCCTCACGCGACTGCGCGTTGTAACTTTGCACAATCGGAATCGCGTTGAGCACCTCGCTGGCAATGGTGCTTGAATCGGCCACCCTGTCCTGGCTGGCACGCGACAAGCGGCGCACACGGCGCCCATACCAAGTGGCAGGAAGCACCACCAGCACCACGGTCAAAATCACTTGCAGCATGACCGTGGGGTGGGACCATACCAAAACCGAGAGGGCGCCCAGACCCATAACCGCGTTTCGAAGCCCCATTGAAAGCGACGAACCGACTACGGTTTGCACCAACGTGGTGTCGGCGATCAGGCGGCTAGTGACTTCGCCGGTAGAGGTGGTTTCAAAAAAGGCCGGGCTTTGCTGCAGCACATGTCGGTACACCGCGTTGCGCAAATCGGCGGTGACGCGTTCACCCAACCAACTGACAGTGAAAAAGCGGCCCGCAGAAAAAACACCCAGCGCCACAGCCACCCCAAACAGCAGCAAGAAATTGCCACGCATCGCCATTACCTGTGCGCTGCGATCGCCCGGCGCAAACCCGCTGTCAATCAGGTGGCGGATAGCCCATGGGAACAGCAAGGTTGTGGCCGCAGCCAGCACCAACAACACCAGCGCCAAGCCAATTTGCCAGCGGTAAGGTTTTAAAAAAGGCAGCAATCCGGAAAGTGACTGGGGGTTGTTGGCAGCAGGGCGATCTGGTTTGGAGGTGGCCATGTCAATTATTTACCGATGCAAAAACTGGAAAATATAACGCCCAGCAAATCGTCGGAAGTGAATTCACCGGTGATGGCGTTGAGCGCATTTTGCGCCAAGCGCAACTCTTCGGCCAACAGGTCCAGCGCCTGCGCCTGCGCTTTAAGCAGGGCCTGCGCTATGCCCACATGGGCATGTACTTCGCGCAGGGCTTGCACATGGCGCGCGCGCTATGTACAGGCCTTCACTGGCTTGCTGCCAGCCGGCCACTTGCAGCAGTTGTTGGCGCAAGGCGGCCAGTCCTTCCCCCGTTTTGGCGGATAAGGCAACGCCTTGGGCGGCTTTGGGGGCGGCGTGAGCATCGCACTTGTTCCACACGTGGATCACTTGCACGCTGGCGGGCAGTTTCGTGCTCAAGGTCTGGCTGATATCGGCGTCGGCCGCAGCGTAATCGAGCTCCTGCGCGCGCGTCAGGTCGTGCAAAAACAGTACGGCGTCGGCGGCTTCAATTTGGCCCCAAGCGCGGGCGATGCCAATTTTTTCCACCTCGTCTACATCTGGGCTGTCGCGCAGACCTGCGGTGTCGATCACGTGCAAGGGCACGCCTTCGATTTGAATGGTTTGCTGCACCACGTCGCGCGTAGTGCCTGCAATCGGTGTGACGATGGCCAGCTCGGCCCCTGCCAGGGCGTTGAGCAGTGAGCTTTTGCCGGCGTTGGGTTGGCCAGCAATCACCACCTTGATGCCTTCGCGCAGCAGCGCGCCTTGCTGCGTGCGCTGCATCACCGTAGCCAGCTGGCTTTGCAGCCGGTCCAACTGGCCTTGCGCATCCGCCTTTTGCAAAAAGTCGATTTCTTCTTCCGGAAAGTCCAGCGTAGCTTCGACCAGCATGCGCAAATGAATCAAAGCATCGCGCAGCACATGAATGTCACGTGAAAAATCACCCGCCAAAGAGCGACTGGCGCTGCGCGCTGCAGCGCTAGTGGAGGCATCGATTAAATCGGCAATCGCCTCGGCTTGGGCCAAGTCGATCTTGTCGTTCAAAAAAGCGCGCTGCGTGAACTCGCCCGGTTGAGCCACGCGCAGGCCGGGCAAGCGGGCTTGGCCGGTGGCCGCGTCTACTTCGGCTGCCGCCTGCAGGCAACGCGCGAGCAGCAACTGCAGCACGACAGGGCCCCCATGCGCTTGCAGCTCCAGTACGTCTTCGCCGGTGTACGAATGCGGCCCTGGAAAATACAGAGCCAGCCCTTGGTCAATGGCCGTGCCCTCAGCATCTTGAAATGGAACGTAGGCCGCTTGGCGTGGGCTCAAAGTTTTGCTGCACAGGGCTTGAATCAAGGCGTCCAGGCCGCGTCCAGAAACGCGCACGATCCCGACTGCGCCGCGCCCGGCAGCAGTGGCAATGGCCACAATAGGTTCTTGGTGTCTGGCAAGCATGGTGGCAAGGATCGTGGTGAAAAGCAAAAAAAGGCCGCTTGCGCGGCCTATTCAAGTTACTTGAACTTGGGCAGGTTGAACTGCGGGGGCACGCCCATGCGGGTGTTGATGACCCACTGCTGGGCAATCGACAAGATGTTGTTGGTGATCCAGTACAACACCAAGCCAGCAGGGAAGAAGAAGAACATGACGCTGAACACCAGCGGCATGATCCACATCATCTTGGCTTGCATTGGATCTGGCGGAGCGGGGTTCAGTGCGGTTTGCAACAAGGTCGACAAAGTCATGACCACCGGCAAAATGAAGAACGGATCTGGCGCCGACAAGTCATGAATCCAGCCAACCCATGGGGCATTGCGCATTTCCACCGTGGACAGCAGCACCCAATAAAGGGCAATGAACACCGGGATCTGAATCATGATCGGGAAGCAGCCACCCATAGGGTTGACCTTTTCTTCACGATAGATCTTCATCATCTCTTGCTGCATTTGCTGAGGATTGTCTTTCAGGCGCTCACGCATGTCCATGATTCGGGGGTTGATCGACTTCATCTTGGCCATGCTGGCGTAAGCCTTGGCATTGAGCCAATAGAAGGCGATTTTCAGCAGCAGCACCAAAGCCACAATCGACCAGCCCCAGTTGTTGATGATGCCGAACAGCTTGTCGAGCAACCAGTACAAAGGCTTAGCCAAAATGGCCAGCCAACCGTAGTCTTTTACCAAGTCCAAGCCTGTCGCCAGGGCTTCGAGTTTTTTCTCTTCTTGCGGGCCCGTGAACAAGGTGGCCTCGACCGACTTGGACTGGCCGGGGGCCACATTGCTCAGCGCGGTAATCATGCCCACGGCATACAGGTTGGTGTCCACTTTGCGGGCAAAGTTTTCACGCGGAATGCCGTCGGCCAGCAACCATGCAGAAGCAAAATAATGCTGCACCATCGCCACATACCCTTTGTCAGAGTTTTTGTCGATGTCGGCTTTGTTGTTCTCGATGTCCTTGAATTCGACCTTGTGATATTTGTTGGCTTCGGTGTAAATCGCAGGACCCGTAAAGGTCGAATAGAAAGACGACTCACCCGCAGGCTTGTTGCCGTCACGCACCAGTTGCACATACAACTGGGGCGATACAGCTGCAGCGCCGGTGTTGATCACTTCGTGCTTGACCTTGATGGCGTAGCTGGCGCGTTCCAGCGTGTAGGTTTTCACCAGTTTCAAGCCGCCGATGTCCGCGGACTCAAAGCGCACGCTCAACTCGTTTTGGCCGTCTTTGAGCTTTCGTTCGCCGCTGACAGTCATGGGCGTTTTGTGGGTTGCATAAGCCACCCCGTTGGCTGCGCCAATCAGGCCGGTTTGCGCTACATACACGCGGTCACGGCTTTCGTCGAGCAAGACAAAGGGCTTGCTGTGGTCGGCCATGTCGGCGTGATGACTGAACTCGCTGCGCACCAAGGAGCCGCCTTCGGTATCAAAGGTCAGTTTGAGCACGTCGGTGGCCACTTCAATACGTTCACGCGGTGTAGCAACAGGTGCCACAGCGGTGCCTGGCACTTGAGCTACGCCTGCGGCAGCGGCCGGTGCGGACGCGGTGGGCACGCCCGATGCAGCGGGTGCCGCGGCCTCGGCCGGCGCCGGTGCTTTAGCCGTTACCGGCTGGGGAAAAAAGGTTGCTTTGTGGCCGTTGTGTATCTGCCATTGATCCCACAGCAGGACCAAGGAGAAACCAAAAACCACCCACAAAATGGTGCGACGAATATCGTTCATGAAGTCTTCTTCGAAGAGGTGTGAGAAAGCAAGCGAGAAAAAATACGGGGCGCCTGTTCAGGCACCGCGTCCAGGCCCCCGGCGCACCAAGGGTGGCATCGAGCCAAACGGGCCAAAGTCAGATAACTGCCTGCGACTGCGCCATGCGACTGTAAGGCCTTCAAGGCATAAATCGAGCAGGTGGGCTCAAAACGGCAAGCAGAACCTAACCAAGGGCTTAAAAACAGGCGGTAACCTTTGACGACAGCCACTAAAACCGCTTGCATCATGGCGCCTCCCCAGTCCGGCGAACGGGCGAGGGCATGACGGCTCGTGCAAATAACTGCTCGAGCTCAGTGCGAACCGCGGCTTTGAGCGCGTCAGAGCTGGCACTGATGAATTGCTTGCGATCAAACTCGCTACGCAAACGCACCACATGCGCCGCGCAGGGCAAGGCGTCGGCGAAGTTCGCCGAAACGTTGTAAATCTGCCGCTTAATGGCGTTGCGCGTCACGGCGCGGCGCGCCCAGCGCTTGGGCACCATGGCGCCCAACCAGACATCGAAGACGCCAAAAAGGGCCTGCTCTTCGGAAAGTTCAGGCCCCAAAGGGGTGTTCATGCCAGGAGATGCCGTTGCCGAAGCGACCAACGTCAGTCGGTGCAAAGCAAAATGCGAGGTCCGGGAGACCGTGCCGCCAGCCAAGGCTGCTTGGAATTGCGGGCGTGTTTTCATACGCTGCACTTCAGAGCCTTGTGTCGCTGAGTTCTCGAGCGCACCGATCAGTCGTCCAGGCAACCCGGGTGACTGAATCAGGCGCACAGCGATAAAGCAAGCTCGCCTTGGTGGAAATTAGGCTGCCAAACGCTTGCGGCCTTTGGCGCGACGAGCGTTGATCACGGCGCGGCCGCCGCGGGTTTTCATGCGAACCATAAAGCCATGGGTACGGGCGCGGCGGGTTTTGGATGGTTGGTATGTGCGTTTCATGGAAATTGAGTCCTCTTTGGGGCCCCTATTCTTTTAGGGGTAACCCGCGATTATCGCAAACTTTCAGGAGAGGGGCAAATTTTCCAGTTCCTGGTCTAATTTAGCCCCTGTTTTATCCCGCCCGCTTGGACTGCAATCTGGTTTATGATGCCCTATCAAAACGAGTGTCCGCGCATGTGGATAAACTCTTGATAAGCCCGAAATACAGCGCCATTCGATCTCCACTGTCCACACAAAAACAAGAACACACATGAACGAGGGAATCCTCCCCCCAGAAGCAGGCGATCCAGGTCTGGCCTTATGGCAAATCTGTCTCGATGAACTCTCCCAAGAACTGCCCGAGCAGCAGTTCAACACTTGGATCAAGCCCCTCACCGCACAGGTGACGGACGACTTTTCCAAGGTGACTATTTTCGTTGCCAACCGCTTTAAGCTGGACTGGATTCGGGCGCAATATGCCGCCCGATTCACCGCTTTGCTGGAGCGTTTACATGGTCAAAAAGTTACCGTGGAGTTAGCGCTCACTACCCGTGAAGCGCCCGCCAGAACTGCCTTCTCCGTGGCCAAGGCTGCCCAAGAGGCGGCAACGGAGACGAGCGAATCGGCGGATGACGGTCCGGCCAACGGGTTCAAGAATCGGCTCAATACTGCTTTGACTTTTGACACACTTGTGGAGGGCTCGGCCAACCGCATGGCGCGCGCGGCGGCCATGCACGTGGCCACCATGCCCGGCCACTTGTACAACCCTTTATTTATCTACGGCGGCGTCGGTTTGGGCAAGACCCACTTGATGCATGCGGTGGGCAATAAATTGCTCGCCGACCGGCCCGATGCCAAGGTTCTCTACATCCATGCGGAGCAATTTGTCTCGGATGTGGTTAAAGCCTATCAGCGCAAGACTTTTGACGAGTTCAAACACCGCTATCACTCGCTCGATTTGCTGCTGATTGACGATGTGCAATTTTTTGCCAACAAAGACCGCACTCAAGAAGAATTCTTCAATGCCTTTGAGGCTTTACTGGCCAAAAAGTCGCACATTGTGATGACCAGCGACACCTATCCCAAAGGCCTGGCTGACATCCACGAGCGCCTAGTTTCTCGCTTTGATTCGGGCCTGACGGTGGCGATCGAGCCGCCTGAGCTGGAAATGCGCGTGGCGATTTTGATCAACAAGGCCATCAGCGAGGGCAGCGTGATGCCCGAAGAAGTCGCCTTCTTTGTGGCCAAAAACGTGCGCTCCAACGTGCGTGAGCTTGAAGGTGCACTGCGCAAAATATTGGCGTATTCCCGCTTTAATCAAAAAGAAATTTCGATTCAGTTAGCGCGCGAGGCCCTGCGCGACCTGCTGTCGATCCAAAACCGGCAGATCAGCGTCGAAAACATCCAAAAAACCGTGGCCGATTACTACAAGATCAAGGTTGCTGACATGTACAGCAAAAAGCGTCCCGCCAGCATTGCCAGGCCGCGCCAAATTGCCATGTACTTGGCCAAAGAGTTGACGCAAAAAAGCCTGCCAGAAATTGGCGAGCTGTTTGGCGGGCGAGACCACACCACGGTGCTGCATGCGGTGCGCAAAATCAGCGCCGAACGCCAGCAATTGACCGAGCTAAACCAGCAGTTGCACGTGCTGGAGCAGACCCTCAAGGGTTAAACATGGCCCAGCCGCTCACTTGTCCTTTATTTAAGCTGCAAATACCTGTTTCGCAGGCGCCAAATTGCGCCAAAAACGGCGAAAATGGCAGGAGACTTTTCCCTGCGGAGCTCGCCGCCCTTAGCCCGTACCACCATCGAGGTTGACATGATCGTTCTGAAGACTACCCAAGACAAACTGTTGTCTGTTTTGCAATCCGTTTCAGGCATTGTGGAGCGGCGCCACACCCTGCCCGTTTTGGCCAATGTGATGATCCGCAAAACCGGCAGTGCTGTGCAGCTGACCACCAGCGACCTGGAAATCCAGATCCGCACCACGGCCCAGCTAGACGGAGACGCTGGCGACTTCACGACGACCGTGGGGGCCCGAAAATTGATCGATATTTTGCGCACCATGCCAGCGGACCAAACCGTTAGCCTGGAGTCCAGCCAAAGCAAGCTTATTTTAAAAGGCGGCAAGTCCAAGTTCACGCTGCAAACGCTGCCCGCCGAAGACTTTCCGTTGGTTCAAGAAGCGGCCAGTTTTGGTGCGGCCTTCAGCGTGCCGCAAAAGACGCTCAAGACCTTATTGAGTCAAGTGTCCTTTGCCATGGCGGTCCATGACATTCGCTACTATCTCAACGGCATATTGTTTGTCGCCGAAGGCAAAAAACTCAGCCTGGTGTCGACCGATGGTCACCGCTTGGCCTTCGCCTCGGCCACCTTGGACGTGGATGTGCCCGTCAAGCAAGAGGTGATCTTGCCGCGCAAGACTGTCCTTGAATTGCAACGCTTGATGAGCGACGCTGAAGGTGCGATCGACATGCAGTTCGCCAACAATCAAGCCAAGTTCACTTTTGACGGCATGGAGTTTGTGACCAAGTTGGTCGAGGGCAAGTTTCCCGATTACAACCGCGTGATCCCCAAGGGCCACCGCAACAACGTCACTCTGGGCCGCCAGGCCCTGCTGTCTTGCTTGCAGCGCACCGCCATTTTGACCAGCGACAAGTTCAAAGGCGTGCG
>CANGEG010000118.1 GCA_947452725.1 Comamonadaceae bacterium
GAAGAAGGCAAGTTGATTGAAAAAGAAGTGCCGATGCTCAACGCTTTAAACGAAGTGCTGCGCGACGACTACATCATCGACTCCAAAGGCGGCATCGACCGTTGGAACCGCGTCATCACCAAGGCCGGTATTCCTTTCACATTGAAGGCACCGCACAAGGCGTTCCACCGTAACATCGGCTCCTTGTCTGGCTCTAAGATCACGCCCGACGGCCAAGTGGTGACCGAGGCCGAGTGGATGGCCCAGGTCGGAGACTGGTTGCCAACAAACGAAGACCGTGCCTATGTGGCCAGTCTGATGGGCCGCGTGGTCGAGCCCGGAAAGTTCGCCAACTGGATCGCGCCTCCCGTCATGGGCATCAACCGCCAGCCAGTGGACTTTGATTACGTCCGTTTTAACTGATGTTCTAAATCGACTGCTGCCTCTTCGTTAAAAATGGGGGCAGCAGTTGACAGAGGAAGGGCCGGGTTTCTTAGACGATCATAGAAAAATTTTCACCCGCCCCTTCCTCTGTCAATTGCGTGGTGGCCACCTGCGCACCAACGCTGCAGATCTATTAGAAAGCCATGCCATGAGCACCGACACCATCGTCATTAAACAGCACGTCATTGACCCAGAGATCTGCATTCGCTGCAACACTTGCGAAGCCATTTGTCCCGTTGGCGCTATTACCCACGACTCGCTCAACTACGTGGTCAAGGCCGACATTTGCAACCTGTGCATGGACTGCATCTCCCCTTGCCCAACCGGCTCTATCGATAATTGGCGCATGGTACCCAAGGCCCAGGCCTACAGCATCGAAGAACAACTTAAGTGGGACGAGCTGCCCGCCGAACTCAGTGCGGAAGCGATTGCGGCTGCGCTCGGCAATGCTGGCGCAGCGCAAGAAGCCCAAACGGCGGTGCAAGCTGCACCTTCCTCACCTTCTCTCGCCGCCAGCACCGCTGTGGCCTTGGGGTTGAACTCAGCCCAATTCGGCTCGACCCTGCCGCCTTGGTCGGCCGCTCACGCCTACACCAACTTGTATGGTCCCAAAGCCATCGACAAGAGCATTACCGCCACCGTGACCGGCAATGTGCGTGTCACCGAAGTCGGCAAAGAATATGACACGCACCACATCGTTCTGGACTTTGGCAGCCTGCCTTTTCCTGTGCTCGAAGGCCAGTCGGTCGGGATCATTCCCTCAGGCACAGATGTCAACGGCAAAGGGCATCACGCTCGCCAGTATTCGGTCGCTAGCCCTCGAAACGGCGAGCGCCCGGGGTATAACAACCTGTCACTGACCATCAAGCGTGTGCTGGAAGATCATCAGGGCCAGCCGGTGCGGGGCGTCGGCTCCAACTACATGTGCGATCTGCAGGTGGGCGACAAAGTACAGGTTATCGGCCCGTTCGGCGCAAGTTTCTTGATGCCCAATCACCCCAAATCCAACATCGTGATGATTTGCACCGGCACCGGCTCGGCCCCAATGCGCGCCATGACGGAGTGGCGTCGGCGCCTGCGCAGCAGTGGCAAGTTTGAGGGCGGTAAGTTGATGCTGTTCTTTGGCGCGCGCACCCAGCAAGAGTTGCCTTACTTTGGCCCGCTACAAAACCTGCCCAAAGATTTCATTGACATCGAGTTCGCCTATTCCCGCACGCCAGGCCAGCCCAAGCGATATGTGCAAGACGCGCTGCGCGAGCGCGCTGCGGACATAGCCGCTTTGCTCAAAGAGGGCAACAGCTACTTTTATGTCTGCGGCTTGAAAAGCATGGAAGAAGGCGTGGTCATGGCGCTGCGCGACATTGCGCAGCAAGCCGGACTCGATTGGGAATCTGTGGGTGCTGCGCTCAAGAAAGCAGGTCGCTTGCATCTAGAAACTTATTAAGTTGAATGCAGCTTCACAAAAGTGGCGTGCAAAAGCGCCTTGCCACACTTTTCAAATGGTTTACCCTTGGTTTATTACTAAATTATCAAAACTATAAATACTTTTGATCATATCGCTCAGATAATGTAATAAATAGCAATTAGTTACATGATGACATCATGTCGTGCTGCCTGAATAGGGGGCGGCGGCTTGCTATTTCAAAACATACAACAGGAGCATGCGTATGACCACTGATTCCCCAGGATTTCTTGACAAAGAGCGGATCATCGCGGGCCCCGGATTCAACCGTTGGTTGGTGCCCCCCGCGGCCTTGGCCATTCACCTGTGCATCGGCATGGCGTACGGTTTTTCTGTGTTTTGGCTGCCGTTGTCCAAAGCGCTGGGCATCAAAGACGCAATCAAGTGTGGACCGGAGGTGGGCTTTTGGGCGCAACTCTTCACTACCAGCTGCGACTGGCAAATCTCCACTTTGGGCTGGATGTACACATTGTTCTTTGTCTTGCTGGGTTCCAGTGCCGCCACTTGGGGTGGTTGGTTGGAGCGCGTGGGCCCACGAAAAGCGGGCGTAGTGTCCGCTGTGTGCTGGTGCGGCGGCATGCTACTTTCGGCTCTTGGCGTGAATTTACACCAGTTTTGGCTGATGATTGTCGGCTCCGGCATCATTGGAGGCATTGGACTGGGCTTGGGTTATATATCGCCTGTGTCGACCTTGATCAAGTGGTTTCCGGACCGCCGTGGCATGGCCACCGGCATGGCCATCATGGGCTTTGGCGGCGGCGCCATGATCGGCTCGCCCTTGGCTGCAGACTTGATGAAATATTTTGCCAGCCCCACCGATGTGGGCGTAATGCAAACCTTCATCGTCATGGCCATGGTTTACTTTGTCTTCATGATGGCCGGCGCCTTAGGCTACCGCGTTCCTGAAACGGGTTGGAAACCAGCGGGTTGGACTCCACCGCCCGCCCAAGTGAACAACACGATGATCACAACCCAGCATGTGCATGTCAACAAAGTTTGGGGCATTCCTCAGTTCTGGTTGATTTGGATGGTGCTGTGCATGAACGTCAGCGCTGGCATTGGCGTGATCGGCATGTCTTCGCCCATGTTGCAAGAGGTGTTCGGTGGCAGTCTGATCGGCGTGTCCGCCAAGTTTGTCGATCTGGACAAAGACCAGCTCAAAGCCATTGCTACAGTGGCCGCGGGCTTCACCGCCTTGCTGAGTTTATTCAACATTGGCGGACGATTCTTCTGGGCAAGTCTGTCTGACAAGCTGGGTCGAAAACTGACTTACATCGTATTCTTTGTGCTCGGCGGCATGCTGTATTTCAGTATTCCTGGCAGTTCGGCGGCCGGTAACATTGTCTTGTTTGTAGCAGCTTTTTGCATTATTTTGAGCATGTATGGCGGCGGTTTTGCCACCGTGCCGGCTTATTTAGCCGACATTTTTGGCACTCAAATGGTGGGCGCCATTCACGGCCGCTTGCTGACCGCATGGGCAACAGCTGGCGTACTGGGGCCCGTGGTGGTGAACTACATGCGCGAATACCAGCTGGGCTTGGGCATTCCGCGTGAGCAGGTTTACAACCAAACCATGTACATCTTGGTGGGTATGTTGGTGATTGGCCTGATTTGCAATTTGCTGGTCAAGCCGCTGGATAAAAAGTGGTTCATGACGCCAGAGGAGTTGGCGCGTGAGCAACGCCTCGCCAGTGACAAGGCCAAGGCTTCGGAAGTACACCACATCGGTAGCGATCCAGATGCAGTAAGCCCAGTGGTCGTGGCGCTTGCTTGGGCTGCAGTGGGCATTCCGCTGGCTTGGGGTGTGTACCGCACCCTGCTCAGCGTAGCCAAGTTCTTCGCCTAACTGGTTTTAACCTTACCTTCCCATAGGCGGCTTGACCAGCCCCGCTGTCGCAGTATTTGCGTTTGCGGGGCTTTTTGTTGGCCTATGGCTGCCTTAGGGCGCTTATGTTTCAATTGATCATCCATGCAAAAAAATCAAACCCCAGCAGCTCTTTCGGCATCGACCGTGACCCTGGCGACGGTGGACGATATGCGTCAACGCATTCGCACCAAAAGCAAACTTAAAGGCCGGCAAACCGACGATGAGTCCTTGGCCGCGGTGCGTGCTTTGTTGGGCTGCGCGCCGCACCGACGAGACCTGTTGATTGAAAACCTGCATCGACTCAACGACCACTTTGGCGCGCTGCGTGACCACCACCTGGTGGCGCTGGCCAAAGAGATGAATATACCGATGGCCGAGGTCTACGAGGTTGCTACTTTCTATCATCACTTTGAAGTCATCAAGGGTGACGCTGACGCACCGGGCCTGACCGTGCGGGTCTGCGATGGCCTTAGCTGCGAGCTGGCGGGCGCACAAGATTTATTGGCCCGCTTGCCGCAGATTTTGGGCCGAGTCGATGTGCGTGTGATTGCTGCGCCCTGCATTGGCCGCTGCGAGCAGGCGCCCGCCGTGGTGGTGCACCAGCATCCGGTGCCCTTTGCCACTGTTGAACGCGTGGCCCAGGTGGTGAATGCCAGCCTTCGCAGCCACCCCATGGCCTCAGATCAAGCCCAGTTTGATGGTGCAGCTTTGGCTCAGCAATCGGTGTCGCCGTTGTCCGATGTCCACACCGCTCCAGCCTTTGTGGGTCTGGATGCGTACATGGCGCAGGGCGGCTACGCTTTGTTGCAAGAGTTGGCCTCGGGTCGCATGGATTCAGAGCCATGCATCAAAGCCATGGAGGACTCAGGCCTGCGCGGCTTGGGCGGTGCAGGCTTTCCGGCCGGGCGCAAATGGCGCATCGTGCGTGAGCAGCAAGCGCCCAAGCTGATGGCCGTCAACATTGACGAGGGTGAACCCGGCACCTTCAAAGACCGCACCTATTTGGAGCGAGACCCACACCGTTTTCTGGAAGGCATGCTTGTGGCCGCGCTGGTGGTGGGGATTGAGGCTTGTTACATTTATTTGCGTGACGAGTACCACGGCTGCCGCGCTATTTTGGAGGCCGAACTGGCTAAGTTGAGCGCAAACCCGCCGTGCACATTGCCCTTGATCGAGTTGCGCCGCGGAGCTGGCGCCTACATCTGCGGCGAAGAGTCCGCCATGATCGAGAGCATCGAGGGCAAGCGTGGCGAGCCGCGGATGCGCCCACCCTATATTGCCCAAGTCGGTCTGTTTGGCCGCCCCACGCTGGAACACAATTTTGAGACCCTTTATTGGGTGCGCGATATTTTGCAGCGCGGTCCGCAATGGTTCAGCAGTTTTGGCCGCAATGGCCGCAAGGGCTTGCGCAGTTTCAGCGTCAGCGGACGCGTGCTCCACCCGGGTGTGAAGCTGGCACCTGCCGGTATCACGATCAAAGAGTTGATCGACGAATACTGCGGCGGTATGGCGCCAGGCCATGAGCTGTATGCCTACCTACCCGGTGGTGCTTCGGGCGGCATCTTACCCGCCAGCATGAGCGATATACCACTGGACTTTGACACCTTGCAGCCTTACGGGTGCTTCATCGGCTCGGCCGCCGTGATTGTTCTGGGCCATCACGACAAGGCGCGCGACGCCGCCACGAACATGATGCGTTTCTTTGCGCACGAGAGTTGCGGTCAGTGCACGCCCTGCAGGGTAGGTACGGCCAAGGCCGTGGCGCTGATGGCTCAGCCGGTGTGGGATAACCCGACCTTGGAAGACCTCAACAGCGTCATGACCGACGCCTCGATCTGTGGCCTCGGCCAAGCTGCGCCCAATCCGGTGCGCTGCGTACAAACCTATTTCGCTGCAGAAATTGGAGCTTCACTGTGAACGCACCTACCTCTTTGTCCGAAGTGACGATTAAAACAGTCGAATTCAAACTCGACGAACAAACCATTCACGCCTATGAAGGCGAGACTATCCTCAAAGCTGCCATGCGCCATGGTATCGATATTCCCCACCTTTGCTACAAAGACGGCTACCGAGCCGACGGCAATTGCCGCGCCTGCGTGGTCGAGATTGCCGGTGAGCGCACCTTAGCCCCAAGTTGCTGCCGCAGCGCTACAAAAGGCATGCAAGTGCAAGCGCAAAGCGAGCGGGCCGTTAAAAGTCAAAAGATGGTGCTGGAGATGTTGTTGTCTGACATGCCCGATGTGGGCTACAAATGGAACGACGGGAACGTTATGACCACGGGCAAGGACGCCGCCACAGCCACAGCCACAGCCACAGCCACAGCCACAGTCAAAACTATCGGTCATCACGGTGAGCTGAGCGAATGGGCGAATCGCATGGGCGTGAGCGTGCGCCCCGAGCTTCAAGCCCTGCGCCGCGAACAGCCCCCTACCGATATGTCGCACCCCGCTATGGCCATCAATTTGGATGCCTGCATCCAGTGCAACCGCTGCGTGCGGGCCTGCCGCGAAGAGCAGGTCAATGGCGTCATCGGTTACGCCTCGCGCGGCGCGCACAGTGAGATTGTTTTTGACTTGGGCGACCCCATGGGCGCAAGCACCTGCGTGGCCTGCGGTGAGTGCGTGCAAGCCTGCCCCACCGGCGCGCTGATGCCCAAGTCCCAAGTGGGCACTCAAGCGGTCGATAAAAAAGTCGACTCGGTCTGTCCGTTTTGCGGTGTAGGTTGTTTACTGACCTACAACGTCAAGGACAACGTGATCATTAGCGTAGACGGGCGCGACGGGCCAGCCAACCACAGCCGCTTGTGCGTCAAGGGTCGATTCGGCTTTGACTACGCCGCCAGCCCACAGCGATTGACCATGCCGTTGATCCGAAAGGACGGCGTGGGCAAAGACCCAGAGCTGCTGGACCGTTTAAACCGTGACAGTGCCGATTGGTCCGAGGTGTTTCGCGAAGCCACCTGGGAAGAAGCGCTTGCGCTGGGTGCTGGCCAACTTAAAGATTTACGCGACCAATTTGGCCCCAAGGCTCTGGCCGGTTTTGGCTCCGCCAAAGGCAGCAACGAAGAAGCTTACTTGTTCCAAAAATTGGTGCGCACCGGTTTTGGCTCAAACAACGTAGATCATTGCACCCGCTTGTGCCATGCGTCCAGCGTGGCCGCGCTGCTTGAAGGCGTGGGCTCCGGTGCAGTGAGCAACCAGGTGAATGACGTTGAACATTCCGACCTGATTTTTGTGATTGGCTCCAATCCGACAGCCAATCATCCGGTAGCTGCCACTTGGATGAAAAATGCGGCCCAGCGAGGCGCCAAAATTGTGCTGGCCGACCCGCGCGTCACAGACATTGGCAAACACGCCTGGCGTACCCTGCAGTTCAAGGCAGACACCGATGTGGCCATGCTGAACGCTTTGATTCACGTGGTGATTGAAGAAGGCCTAGCCGACCAGGACTTTATTGCTAAGCGGGCCAACAATTACGAAGCCTTGTGCGAAAACGTCAAGGGCTATAGTCCTGAAGCCATGGCGCCCATTTGCGGCATACCTGCGCAAACCTTGCGCGAAGTAGCGCGTGAGTTTGCCAAAGCCAAAGGTGCCATGATTTTGTGGGGCATGGGCGTGAGCCAGCACGTACACGGCACGGATAACGCGCGTTGTCTGATCGCACTCGTAACTGTCACAGGCCAGATTGGCAAGCCCGGCTCGGGCCTCCATCCCCTGCGCGGTCAAAACAATGTGCAAGGTGCTTCTGACGCTGGTTTGATCCCGATGATGTTCCCCAACTACCAGCGCGTCACCAACGGTGCAGCGCATGCCTGGTTTGAAGACTTCTGGGACGCCAAGCTTGACGATCAACCCGGGTACACAGTGGTGGAAATCATGCACAAAATCTTGGCGCCCGAGACGGATGCGCACAAGGTGCGCGGCATGTACATCATGGGCGAGAACCCAGCCATGAGCGACCCCGATCTCAACCACGCGCGCCACGCCTTGGCCAGTTTAGAGCACCTCGTGGTGCAAGACATTTTCATGACCGAGACCGCCTGGCTGGCCGATGTAGTGCTACCCGCCACGGCCTGGCCCGAAAAAAATGGCACCGTGAGTAACACTGACCGCATGCTTCAATTGGGCAAGCAGGCCATCAATCCGCCCGGCCTTGCCAAGCCCGACCTGTGGATCATCCAAGAGATGGCCCAGCGCATCGGTGGGTATGCTACCCATATCCAGTCTGATTTCAATTCCAAACCTGAAGCAGAGCAGGGCAGTGGCCGGCCTTTGGCCTGCGGCTATCAAGGCGAGTTTGACGGTGTGGCCGAGGTCTATGATGAAATGCGCCGCGCTATGCACACGGCAATTGCGGGCATCACCTGGGAGCGCCTACAGCGCGAGTCCAGCGTCACATACCCTTGTTTGAGTGCTGAGGATCCGGGTGCGTCCACGGTGTTTTTGAACCACTTTGACACGGAGGATGGCCGCGTGAATCTGGTGCCGGCCGACATCATTCCGGCCAACGAGCGCCCGGACGCCGACTTCCCCTTTGTCTTGATCACAGGCCGACAGCTTGAGCACTGGCACACCGGCAGCATGACCCGTCGCGCCACGGTGCTTGATGCAATTGAGCCCATCGCCACGGCTTCCATGTGCGGCGCCGATCTCGCGTCCCTGGGGCTTGAGACTGGCGATGTCATCACTATCAATTCTCGCCGAGGCCATATAACGATTCATGTGCGCCGTGACGACGGCACGCCCGCGCGCACAGTGTTCGTGCCCTTTGCTTACTACGAGGCGGCGGCCAATTTGATGACCAATGCCGCGCTGGACCCGTTCGGCAAAATCCCCGAGTTTAAATACTGCGCGGTTGCCATCCAGGCTGGCGGTGAGCCTGCTGCAGTGGAGGGCTATGGCACCTATGCACTGTCCATCAAAAGCTAAGCGATGGCCACAGTGAGTCAGGCCGAGGGTATGGGTATGGGTGAGGGCACGGTCTCGAACGGGGCGAGTCTGAGCGCCGCCAAACCCCGCTTAACCCAAGCCAGCGCCGCCCTGACCCAGGTCGTTCAGGTGATCAACGAGTTCGGTGATGCCAGCACTATAGCCATTCCGGCCGAGCGGGCC